>JAJZAL010000002.1 GCA_021799405.1 Acidobacteriota bacterium | reverse complement strand
AGATCTGCCTCCAGGCCTGGCTGCGGACCGAGGGGTTGAGCGCGGGAAACAACATACTCATATACTCACTACTCCTGACAGGCACACCCTGTCAAGTCAACCCAGGGCGCGCCGATGAAATTTACCATGAGTATGCACTTCATCGGCCCATTCATGGCTTGACAAGGCAACACCTAATAGCGATTATGTATTTATGGAGTATCGTAAGGCAGATTTCAGCTGGAGCGAGGTCGGAGACCGGATTCGGCAGCGCCGGACGGCGCGGGGGCTCTCCCAGCAGGCCCTTGCAGCGGCAGCAGGGCTGACGCAGAATGCAATTTTTCGCATTGAGGCGGGGGAAAGCAATCCGCAGATCACCAGCCTGCAGCAGGTCGCTCGCGGCCTGGGCTGCAGCGTGCGCGAGCTGATTTGCGGAATGCCGGCGACGCCGGAACTCAACGATCGCCTGAACAGGGCGCGAGCCATTCTCGAATCAGGAGATGGAGATGCGATTGGCATCCTGGATCATGGCATCGAGGCGGCCGAAGTCCTGCTCAAGCGATCCGACCGCAAACGAAGCATCGCACCTGTGACTCGGAAACTGGTTCCGAAGGGCGAGAAGCAGCGCGGCGCTGCCGACGAGCTGATTTTGAATCCGCCGATCAAACGTGGAAGATCGGAAGCAGATGATATGCCCTCGCTATCCGACCCAAAATCGATGCGGATTGGCGAAAAGACATTCAGGCGTTCGAAAGGAAAGCATGAGACGCGATAGATTCATTCGATGTGACGTTCTGGCCCGCGGGGGAGCGGATCCCGCTCCACTCTTACCGGTGGGGCAGGCAGCGTTGGAAGCTGCCCGCCCCGAATCCAACCGGTCGGAGGGGCCTAATGGCCCAATTGAACTGCAGCGGAGCACAGCCGCACAACCTTGAACATCCACCTCTCACCCCACCACCCACCTCCATCCAGGAAGCTATAGCGCAGCTCAAGTCGACCTGGTTTTTCCTTCCGGAAATGGAACGCGCGCAGGCCGTACGCCAGATTGTCAATGCTGGTCTGAGCCACCGCTACCTCGCGAAAGCTCTGAACATTTCAGAAGGCACCGTTCGCAACCTGCTGCTGATTCTCGAAGCTCGCCCTGACGATCAGGAAGCTCTCCGCCGGCGCGAGATCACCCAGGCTGAGTTGATCCGCAGGGTGCGGGGCTTGCCGCCTCGGAATCCTGTACGCCAGTCGGAACCCACCCGGATCGCAAGTGAGCCGGAGTATCCGCAGGAGCGTGAGCCGTTCGACCTGACCGAAACGATTCTCGCTTGGCTGGCCGCGAGGTCACTGCGCTCATTTTCTGCGCGTTCGATTCTCGAGGAATGCCTGCGGATTCTGAATCGTTCAGAAAAAATGGGCAATCTGCCTGTCGATCGCCCGCCCGCCGGAATGGCCGTGGCGGAAGTCATTCGCCGCTGCCAGCCTGGACCGCGGCGGTACGACTTCTTCTACGTTGGGTTCTATGTCGCCTGGCTCTGCAACTGGGTGGTGCGGCTGGCTACCGATGCGAATCACTGGCGCGAAGCGCTCACCCAGGCACTTTCTCACGTGAACGCTAGCGGCAATCGTCGGTAGCTTTGATGATTCCGGTCCAATGGTCAAAATCGAAGCATGTTCGCAGGCCCTGTTCGGGCCGGAAAGGCAACACCATGCTGTTCCAAAAGGCCTCACATGGCTTCAATGCACGGCGAACGGCGTACTCGTCGTTCGCCCTCCTCAACCTCATTCGACCGGTCGCGCATTCGTGCGCGGTCCGGTTACGTGCGCCGGGAGAACCCGGCCAACGCGTATCACGAGGTCGTTCTGAATACCACAAAGCCAATCTCTATGATCAATTCAAATGAAAATCCGAGCCTCACACGCAGCCGCATCCTGACTCCCGAAGGAGCTGCTGAATTCCTGAGCCTTGATCCGCGCACTGTGACGCGGTGGGCGCGGAAGGGTTATCTGCCGGCCCATCCCCTGGGTGAAGGGAAGCGGAAGTTCTGGCGTTTTTATCAGGATGAGTTGGACGCATGGCTCGCCGCGCGCACGAACCAGTGGGAGGCTGCATGACGGTCTCCGCTGTTCGTCCGAATGCCGAACGGGTACACTCTCCCCAGGCCATCAGTGCGCTTTCCAAGGAGAAACTCCGTATGAAAGCGCCACGCTACCAACGGGGATCGCTGATGCTGCAGAAACGCAAGAGCTTGCCTGACATCTGGATGTACCGGTTCTATGCCCAGGAGAAGGGCCGCCGTGTCTACAAGCGGCATGTCGTCGGAACAGTGACCGACCTGCCGAAGCGCAAGGATGCGGAAAAGGCTGTGACTCAGCTCAGGATCCATATTAACGAGGGGGCGGAATTCGCCCCCATGAACATCGAGCAGCTTGCCGCGCACTATGAGCGTGTTGAGTTGCCCAGACTCGCACCGTCCACCCAGAGTGTTTACTCAGACATTCTCCGTCACCATATCCTGCCGCGCTGGGGAGAGTATTCACTAGCTTCGATCAAACCGATTGAAGTAGAGAACTGGCTGCGCGATCTCAAAGGCGTCAGGGGGAAGGACGCAAGTCCCTCCGTGAAGTCAAAGGTCCGCAACCTGCTGTCCGCTCTCTTCTCGCATGCACTCCGCTATAGCTTCGCTTCCAGGAATCCCATCACGCCGGTTCGCAGTTCATCGCAGCGGCTGCGTGACCCGGAATTCCTGGATGGCCCGGAGTTCCGCGCGCTTCTCGAAAAACTTGCGCTTCGGGAGCGCGTCATGGTTCTCATGGCCGGCAGTACCGGGATGCGGAGGAGTGAGCTCATAGGCTTGAAATGGGCGGATATCGACTTCGAGCTGGGCGAAGCGCGCATCATTCGCTCCGTCTGGCAAAACAAACTTTCCAACTGTAAGACTCGGGCAAGCCGCAAACCCGTTCCGCTGCATGAGGTCGTGATGGAACTGCTCCAGGAATGGAGAAAGGACAGTGCCTGGAACAGCGATGACGACTTCGTTTTCCCGTCGGTGCGGCACAACGGGGAGCATCCGATCGCACCGGACATGATTCTCCGGCGTTATATCCGGCCCGCGATCCAGGAGCTTGGAATCGAAAAGCACATTGGCTGGCATTCCTTTCGTCACGGGCTCGGCACGATGCTGCGGCAGCAGGGTGTCGATCTCAAGACGGCTCAAGAACTGCTGAGGCATTCGAATCCACGCGTAACGATGGATCTGTATCAGCAGTCCGTCTCAGCGGAAAAACGTGTCGCGAACGCCGCTGTCGTTCGTGGCCTGCTGGGGGATGCTGTGCTTCAGCACCTTTCAGCACCCAAATCAGACGCATAAGCTAGAGGTCGCGCCTGTAAGTCGTTTATTTTGTGTTTGATATGGTAGGCACGACTGGACTCGAACCAGCGACCTCTACCGTGTCAAGGTAGCGCTCTAACCAACTGAGCTACGCGCCTGCAAGGTGGGACACTCCTAAATATAGCAGACCGGGGCGGGTGCGGCGGCGGTCTCGTTTTGGCGGCGGCAGGGGCTGGGTTGCGGCTTCTGCTGCCGATTCCGGCACCTCGAGAGATAACTTCGCGCAAAAGTTCGTTGACGTTACTACACTTAGGACAGACGACTATGAAAGTCCTACGTGCTGCGCCGAATCTTTTGACTTTTCTGCGGCTTTGCCTCGTACCTTTTATCGTCCTCGTTATTTTGCAGGACCATTACCGGATTGCCTTCGGCATCTTTCTGCTGGCTGGGCTCACAGATGCGCTCGACGGCTACCTGGCGCGAAGGCTGAACCAGATCACGGTGCTCGGTCATTATCTCGACCCTGTGGCCGACAAGCTGATGCTGAGCACGCTGTTCCTGGCGCTGCATCACGAGGGGCTTATTTCGCGGGCAGTCACGGTGCTGGTCTTCGGGCGTGACCTGGGCATCCTGACTGTTTCGGCGATCCTTTATGCCACGGTGGGGATGCGGTCCTTCCCGCCCAGCATCCTGGGGAAGGTGAACACGCTGGTGCAAATTATTGCCGTCACCACAGTGCTGCTGGGCCGGTTTTACGATCCGTTTGGAATCAGCTTTCTGCGGATGTGGTCGCTGCGGGCGACGGTCCTATTCACGGTGCTCTCCGGCTTCCACTATGCCTGGACTGTGGCGCGGCGCGTTGGGCATATGCCGCCTCCGAGCGAGGATGGGGCCTAGAACTGGTTTCATAAATAGCGTAGCGGCTTAGACGAAAAGCATGAGCCCCGCTTCGATGGCGGGTCTCATACGAGGCCTCACCAGGCGCGGAGGGTTTATGAGACCAGTTCTAGAGTTTGTTGAGAAACAGGACTTCCGTCAAGGATCTACTCAATCCCTGGCGTGAGTTCGTTGGCGATCAGACAATTCGCTGGGCCTCGCTCGATGCTCTGGCGAGGTTTCAGCAAACTCCTAAGCCTGCTCGTCGTCGTCCTTCTCCTCTTCGATCTGCATGTCTCGAAACTCTGCCGAATCAAATACTTCGCCGCAGTCCTGGCACTCGACGTATTCGGCGTCCTCTTCTCGCGCAACGACGCGCACTTTGGAATGTTTGCAGGGTGTTTTCATCGGAGATGGCATGAACGGGTCAATGGTGTCGCTCTGCCGATTTTAGCGAGGGCTTTGCTGATGTCAACTGACCTTTTGGCATATGACCGAAAAATTAAAAGTCACGGCTAAAATTGGCGAATTCCACTCCGTTTCGTTGAACTCAGACTAATTTAGTCCTATACTCATGCACAGGGAACAGATCCAGTGCTAAGGCTGACGAAAAAGGCTGATTATGGGCTGATGGCGCTCAAATATCTGGCGGAACACGCCGGCGAGCCGTCATTGAGCGCGAAGGATATCGCCGAGGCGTATCACATTCCGCCGCAGCTGCTGGCGAAGATTCTGCAGAAGCTAACCCGGGAAGGGCTGCTCCGTTCGCATGCCGGAATGAACGGTGGTTATTCTCTCTCCCGGGATGCGAAAGAGATTTCGGCATTTGAAGTGATCCGTGCGATCGACGGGCCGCTTTTTATTACCTCATGCACGACCGGCACCAGCACGTGCGACCTGACGGCAAGCTGCACCATCAAAGAACCGCTTGCCCGGGTGAACGAGAGCATCGTGGAGTTGCTCCGCAACACCCGAATTTCTGACCTGCTCGATCACTCGGGCCGGGAAGAGGCGCCGCCGGAACTGGTGACCATTGCAAGCGTGAGCTAACGACGAGGTTGAGGAGAAGCAAAGCGATGAGTACAGCGACCAACGGAGCAACCGGCGAACTGACGCCGCCACCCGGCGTTCACCTGCCGATCTACCTGGACAACCAGGCGACGACTCGGACAGATCCGCGCGTGCTGGAAGCCATGCTTCCGTATTTCACCGAGGTTTTCGGCAATGCCGCGAGCCGGAATCACTCTTTTGGATGGGTAGCCGAAGAGGCGGTGGAAAAGGCACGCGCGCAGATTGCCAAGCTGATTGGCGCTACGGCGAAGGAGATCATCTTTACGTCGGGTGCGACGGAGAGCAACAACCTTGCGATCAAGGGGATTGCGGAGATGTACCGCGAGCGCGGCAATCACATCATCACGCAGGTCACCGAACACAAGGCCGTGCTGGACACATGCAAGCGGCTGGAAAAGAGCGGCTATGAGGTCACCTATCTGCCGGTGAAGGCGGACGGGATTATTGATATCGAAGACCTGAAGCGCGCCATCACGGATAAGACGATCCTAGTGACCATCATGATCGCCAACAATGAAATTGGCGTTCTTCAGCCGGTGGAGGAAATCGGCAAGCTTTGCCACGAGCGCGGGATTCTCTTCCACACGGACGGTGTGCAGGCGGTGGGCAAGATTCCGGTGGACGTAAATGCCATGCAGATCGATGCGCTCTCGCTGAGCGGACACAAGATTTATGGTCCGAAGGGCGTTGGGGCGCTCTATGTGCGCCGGCGCAATCCGCGGGTGCAGATTTCCGAACAGATCAACGGTGGCGGACACGAGCGCGGGATGCGTTCCGGCACACTCAACGTGCCCGGCATCGTTGGGCTCGGCAAGGCCTGCGAGTTGTGCATGGAAGAGATGGAGCCTGAAACCAGGCGCCTTTCAACGCTGCGCGACAAGCTGAAGAACAAGCTCGAGTCGAAGCTCGACTTTGTGCACGTGAATGGCTCGATGGAACATCGGCTGCCGAACAACCTGAACATGAGCTTTGTGTATGTGGAAGGTGAATCGCTGCTGATGGGGATCAATGATGTTGCGGTTTCGAGCGGCTCTGCCTGCACCTCCGCGACGCTGGAACCATCTTATGTATTGAAGGCTCTCGGGCTCGGGGACGATGTGGCGCACAGCTCCATCCGTTTCGGTCTTGGCCGCTTCAATACCGAAGCGGAAGTTGACTACGTGGCCGACAAGATTATCGATGTGGTGCAGAAACTGCGCGAACTTTCACCGCTTTACGAAATGGTGAAGGAAGGCATTGACCTCAGCAAGATTGAGTGGGCGGCGCACTAAGAATTTCAGCCGTATATTGATCTACGCAAATACGAACCAGATTCAGACAGGAGATTCCAATGGCATATAGCGACAAGGTGATCGACCACTACAACAACCCTCGGAACGTCGGCCAGCTGGACAAGAGCAGCGAGACAGTGGGGACGGGTCTGGTGGGCGCGCCGGAGTGCGGCGATGTTATGCGCCTGCAGATCCGCGTGAACCCTGAGACCCAGGTGATCGAGGAAGCCAAGTTCAAAACCTTTGGCTGCGGCTCGGCCATTGCTTCGTCTTCGCTTGCTACCGAGTGGGTGAAAGGCAAGACGGTGGAAGAGGCGCTGCAGATCAAGAACACCGACATCGTGAAGGAGCTGTCGCTTCCTCCGGTGAAGATTCACTGCTCGGTGCTGGCAGAGGACGCGATCCGCGCCGCGATTGGCGACTGGAAGAAAAAGAACGGTGTCGCCGAAACTGAAGCCGCCACTCAGGCCGTCGCGGCCCAGTAAAGCAAGGGAAGGATTCAGTTGGCTACTCCAAATAGCAGCGGACCCACCGCAGGAGTTGATGCTCCTGCGGTGAAGGGAATTGAAGTGACGCCGAAGGCGATTGCGCGCATTCGCACGGCCATGCAGCAGGAGGGGATTTCGCCCGAGCAGGGTGGTCTGCGACTGGGCGTGCAGGGCGGCGGATGCTCGGGCCTCTCGTACAGCATTCGATTCGATACGCAGCCGAGGGAGCGCGACCGCATTTATCAGTATGATGACGTGCGTATTTTTGTGGACGCGAAGTCGTTCCTGTACCTGAGCGGGATGATTCTGGACTATGAAGAGACCCTGATGCGGCGCGGATTCAACTTCATCAATCCCAACTCCAAGAAGTCCTGCGGCTGCGGCTCATCATTTTCTGCCTGAGCCGGCCGGCTCTGCCGTAACTCTTGATTCGCTTATGCAAAATGCTGCAACCACGTCCGTTCGTGCTGTCTGCTGGTCCTGCGGCAAACCGCTGGAGGGCGCGGCGGCCTTGTGCGCCGAGTGCGGCAAGGTGCAACCGGCGTCGGCGGTACAGGACTATTTCGCAGTCTTCGGCCTGCCGCGCAAGTTGGCCATAGACACCGCGGGATTGGAGCGCAGCTTTTACAAGCTCAGCCGCAAACTTCATCCCGATGTTTACGCGCGCGCCTCAGCTGAAGAGCAGCAGTGGAGCCTGGAGCAGACGTCGCTGTTGAACGACGCCTATCGCACGCTGAAGAATCCGGTGGCGCGCACCGAGTATCTGCTCAAGCTGGAAGGCAAGCCTGTTGCCAGCGAAGAGCAGGCAGCGCAGGATGGCAAGCCGAAGGATTCGCGCGCCCCGGTGGATATGCTGGAAGAGGTTTTCGAGCTGAACATGCAGCTGGAAGAGATGCGCATGAACCGCAAAATGGGCGAGGACGATCCGGCCCTGCGCGGGGATCTGGAAAAGGCGCGCCAGCAGTTTGAAGGGCAACTGACTGCCCTGGACGAAGAATTGAAAACGCAGTGGCAACAGTGGGATGCGGCCGTCGACGCAGGCGCCACGGACGGCGCAGAGCAGGTGAAGGACAAGATGTTCGCGCTGCTCGACCGACGCCGCTATATTCGTAACCTTGTCCGTGACGTAAACGACGCGCTTGGCGCCTGAGGCGCGCGAGGCAGCGCCACCATCGTACGGAGCATTTCCGCCACACACCAGGAAAGGGGAAGCATGGTTCAGCAGGAAGAACGGATTGTCGGGATCGATCTCGGCACCACCAACTCGCTCGTCGCGTACATGCAGGACGAGCAGCCCGTGGTGATTCCGGGTGAAGACGGCTCGCCGCTTGTGCCGTCAGTCGTCGCGATCCCGGCAGCGCGCCAGCCGGTTGTAGGAAATCCGGCCCGGAAGTTCCTCATTGAGTCGCCCGAGCGCGTTGTTTACTCTGCCAAACGCCTGATGGGCCGCGGCGTGGAAGATGTGCAGGAGGAGCTGAAGCTCTTTCCCTTCCGCATGGCATCCGATCTTGCGCCCGGCGAGGTGATCCGCCTGCAGATTGGCGAAGAGCAGTTCACGCCGCCGGAGATTTCGGCGCTGGTGCTGCGCCAACTGAAGCGCAATGCGGAGCGCTACTTCGGAGCGCCCGTCACGAAGGCGGTGATTACGGTTCCGGCGTACTTCAATGATGCGCAACGCCAAGCGACCAAAGACGCGGGCCGCATGGCGGGACTGGAAGTGCTGCGCCTGGTCAACGAGCCAACGGCAGCGGCGCTGGCGTATGGACTGGACCGCAACAAGGAAGGCATCGTCGCGGTTTACGACCTCGGCGGCGGGACATTCGACATCTCCATCCTCAAGCTGCATGAAGGCATCTTCGAAGTGATTGCCACGAATGGCGACACGCACCTCGGTGGCGACGATATCGACAATCTGCTGATTGCGATCGCGCTCGACGATATCCAAGGGGAAACCGGCATGGAGTTGCGCCAGAACGGCGCAGCGATCCAGGCGATTCGCAAGGCAGTGATTGAAGCCAAGATCGCACTTTCATCGCAGGAAACGGCGCGCATCTCGGTCGACTTGCCCAACATGGAACCCTACCGACGTGAAATCACGCGCGAGCAATTCAATCAGCTGATTCAGCCGATTCTTGCGCGCACCGTAGAGCCCTGCCTCACGGCAATCAAAGACGCGGGCATCCAGCCCGAGCAGATTGACGAGGTGGTGCTGGTTGGCGGTTCCACGCGGATTCCGGCAGTGTGGCAGCTTACGTCTGATGTGTTCCAACTCGCCGCGCGCGGCAAGAAGCCGCATCGCGAACTGAATCCCGATGAAGTGGTCGCACTCGGCGCCGCGGTGCAGGCCAATATTCTTGAGGGTGGCAGCAAGGCGACGCAGGATATGCTGCTGCTCGATGTGACGCCGCTTTCGCTCGGTATTGAAGCCCTTGGCGGCGTTGTGGCGAAGATCATCCAGCGGAATTCGACCATCCCGGCATCGGCTACGGAACACTTCACGACGGGGGTCGATGGCCAGACGAATGTTGCGATTCACGTGCTTCAGGGCGAGCGTGAGCTTGCCAAGGACTGCCGCTCGCTGGCGCGCTTTGACCTGAAAGGGATTCCGCCGATGGCGGCGGGTTTGCCGCGCATCGAGGTCAAGTTCCTGATCGACGCGAACGGCATACTGCAAGTGAAAGCGCGCGAGCAGCGCAGCGGGCAGGAAGCGCAGATTGAAGTGAAGCCGACCTACGGGCTCACGGATGAGCAGGTCGAGTCGATGATCCTGGAATCCTTCGACCATGCCGAAGAAGACTTTCGCGAGCGCCAACTGATTGAGGCGCGCAATGAGGCCGAAAATCTGATCGCGCATGTGGAGAAGGCGCCGACGCATGCAGCGTGGAAGCAGCTTACCGATGAAGAGCGCAGGCAGATCATCATGCTCGCCGACGACCTGCGCGTGCTGAACCAGAGCGATGATCGCCACGCGATCCGCGCAGCTACGGAAGCGCTTGACAAGGCCACGGGCCGGTTTGCGGAGCTGATGATGGATGCTGCTGTGTCGGATGCATTACGCGGGCAGACCATGGAGTCGGCCGGGGAGCGGCTTGGCGAAGGCCCTTCCGCGCCGCACCCTTTTGCGCCCGCTGAGATCAACGAAAAATAAGAGAGACAGGAAATGTCGAACGCAGAAAACGAAAAGACCATCGATCTGAGCAAGCCGCCCGCGCCCAACATGGTGCGCGTGACCTTCCTGCCGGAAGGCCGCACTGTCGAGTTTGAATACGGCACCATGCCATACGACCATCACGGCAAGCCCATGTCGTTTCTCGATGTCGCGGAGAACCACGGCATCTTTCTCGATCATGCCTGCGGCGGCGCGTGCGCCTGCACGACCTGCCATATCTGGGTGAAGGAAGGCGAGAAAGGCATCAGTGAAGCCGACGACGATGAACTGGACAGACTGGATATGGCTGCCGACCTGCAACTGAACTCGCGCCTTGGCTGCCAGGCTGTGATTACCGGCCCAGGAACGTATGTGGTGGAAATCCCCAAGTGGAATCGCAACTATGTGCAGGAAGGCAAGCCATTGGCCGCCGCTGCTGAAAGCAAATAAAACCGTAACGATTACGAATTCACCGGAGCGATCCCATGCCGTCTGATATTACATGGAATGACGCCGAAGAAATCGGCATCCAGTTGCAGGAGAAGTTCCCTGATCTCGATCCGTTGACTGTACGCTTCACGGATCTGCACAAGTACGTGACCGAGCTGGAAGGCTTTGCCGATGATCCGGCCAAGTCTAATGAAGGCAAGCTGGAAGCGATCCAGATGGCGTGGTATGAGGAGTACAAAGACGCGCAGGGTTGATTGGGCAACCCTTGTGGTTGTGCCTTTCTGATTCTCCGCTACTTCGTTATCGCCGGCGTCTGTCGCGCCTGCGGCCTGGTGCTTTCCTTCTGTAACGCCGGCAATTTCACCGTGAAGCGCGTTCCCTCGCCTGAGTTGCCGGCAAGCGAAATGGTTCCACCGCAGGACTCGGCAATCGCCTTACAGATTGCCAGTCCGAGCCCGGTTCCACCGGTGGTTCGCGCGCGCGAACTGTCACCGCGATAGAAGCGCTCAAAGACATGCGGCTGATCTTCCGGCCGGACGCCTTCGCCCTGATCCACAACCTGCAGCAGCAGGTGAGCTGCATCTTTCTGTATCGTGACGCGAACTTCGCTTCCGGCGGGTGAGTGTTGCAGGGCGTTCAGGAGCAGATTGGAAACGAGGGTTGAAGCAGCATCGCACTCCAGCGGAGCCCATGCCTCACCCGGAGTTTCCAGTTTTACGGCGACTCCGCGAGCTTCCGCGGTGGTGGCCAATTGCGTTGCCACTTCCTGCACGACATCGGAGAGGTCGCACGCGGCTTCGGCGGGTGCGGCGTTCTGCTCCAGTCGCGCCAGCAGCAGCATCCGCTGGACGAGGTCTGCCATGCGGTCAGAGTCGGCGAGACAGGCCTCGAGTCCCTCTTTGTACTCGATTGGGGTGCGAGGGCGCGAGGCCAGCAACTGCAGCGACGATTTCACGATAGTGACGGCTGTTTTCAACTCGTGCGCGGCATTGTGCAGAAAGACCTGCTGCTGGCGAAAGCTCTCATCAAGCTTTTGCGTGGCGGATTCGAGCGTTGCCGCGAGCGTACGGAGCTCTTCGACCTCGACCACATCGGGAGGAGTACGAAAGAGCGGTTGGGCAGGATTCACTTCTGCCGCAGCCCGGCTCAGATGGTCGAGCGGCGCCAACCCGCGCCGCAGGAAGAAGATGAGCAGGGAGCCGGTCACCAAGAGCAGGATGCCGTTGGCGAGCAGGAGAAACTGGCTCGCGTCGACGAGCGCCTGATGCACATGATGCAGTGAGGCCGCGTAGAAGATTGTTACCGGGCGTGGAATGCCACCGCTTTTGTCGTCCGCGTCGACAACGCGGATGCCGTGCATCACCATTCCGCGGTAGTACTTGCCATCAATGCGGAAGGTATGTGGATGACTCCCGTGAATAGCCATGGCGGAAGCGGGCGTCCAAGCTGCTGACTTTGCAATCACGCGGCCGCCTTCGCCCTGCACGAGCCACAAATCCTGGTAGCCAAGGTCGAGAGCTCTGGGGTCGAGCTTCAGGTTGTCCGCGGCATCTTCGGAGTCCTGGACGGCGCCGAGCAGCGAGTCGGCGCGGCCCTGGAGCCTGAGGTCAAAGGCGCGGACCTGCTCATGGCGCGTAAAGAACAGCGTGGCGAAAGAGATGCCCAGCGCCAGCGCAAACTCCAGCGCCAGCACGACGGCCAGCAGTCTGCGACGAAGGGAGTATCTTCTCATGATCCGGGACCGCGTTCTCCGGTCATCAGCCGGTAGCCTCTGCCCCGCAGCGTCTCGATCCAGGGATCATCGCCGGCGGTGCTGAGCTTGCGGCGGAGGTTTGAGACGTGCGCTTCAATCACGTTGGAGTGGTGCTCCCAGTTGTAATCGTAGAGGTGCTCCAGCAGACTCTGCTTGGAGATGATCGCGCCGGGGCGATGACCCAGAAATTCGAGGACGCGGTATTCAGTGGGCGAAACTTCGACCGCTGTACCGCGCAGTGTAACGGACTTCTCGACGGTATCGAGGACGAGTTCTCCGATACGGATCACCGGGTGGCTGACTCCCTTGCCGCGCCGGATGAGAGCCTTTGCGCGCGCGAGCAACTCGCCCAGATCAAAGGGCTTGGCGAGGTAATCGTCGGCGCCGGCATTGAGCAGCTTCACCACGGAAGCTTTGTCGGCAACGGCGGTGAGCACCAGTACGGGCGTGGCGTTGCCCTGCGCGCGAATTGCCTTCAGGACGCCGGCTCCGTCGAGGCCCGGCAACATCAGATCCAGAATCACCAGGTCATACTCGGCCTGCTGGCAAAGCTCGCGGCCGTCGAGCCCGTTGCCGGCGAGGTCGACCGCCCATCCCGGTCCCTCGCGCATGGCAGCGGCGATATTCGCCGCCAGACGCGTTTCATCTTCAACGACCAGTACCCGCATGCCCTAAGGTTACGCTTGTTGTGCTTGAGCAGAAACAGGTTCGAGGGTCGAAAAAAACTGCCCGGAATCGCCGGCCTGGGGAACGGCATTTGCTGGCGGGCGAAGTGCGCGCCCTGATCTCGATTCCTTTGAAGTGTGCGGTGTCGCAGGTGGCTAGATATTTCAGAGCAGGAGCGCGATCCGCTTGGCATGGGTCTATAGGGTGCGGAAGCAGAACTTCGCGAGGTAGAGTTCCTGGGTGCGGGGACACTTCGTGCGTACCCTGGGACGGGGCGAGGCAACGATTCGTGAATACATCCGCACCTAGGCATAGGAAGATCTGCGATTAGGCCGGATAAATCTGTGATGCTGACCTTCCGCCTCAAGTGAGGTGCCCAAAGACAACCGGGGCCGCAGCAGCGACCCCGCCCAGCCGCTTTGAACGGCTTATACGAAAGAGCCCCAGCTATACTGTGGGTGCTCATTGGATGTTGAAAATGATTTCACCAGTGGTTGCGACGCCGCCGGAGGGGCCGCCATTAACACTCGGGTTCGAGCTGGGTACATATTGAGCTCGACACTGGATGTAATAGGTTCCAGGACCGGGAGGGGTCCAGCTGAACTGGGTAGCGATGTTCGAGTAGCTCTTACTTGAATAAATCGCCGATCCTTGACCGGTGTTCTCGTTAGCGCCAACGCACGACGCCAGAACGTACTGTCCTTCTCCTTCCACGCCGTACACATAGAAGTTTATGGGGAGGGCGATTCCCGCGCTGTATGTTCCGCCCTGAGAATTAGGGCCGGGGCCTCCGCCATTCGCGTTTTCAGCAAACCCTCCGGCGCCAGATACTTGTACATTGCCAGCGCCAATATTGTTGCTGCCGCCGCCGGAAGACTGTCCTGCAGCGCTATTAGATAGCGCTATTACAAGCGCAATCGAGAACGCCGCAAAAGTGAGTAATTTATGGGGATTGATAACTTTCACGAATAACCTCCTTGGCCTTGATAAGGCAGGCATGATTTAAGTACCAATCCGCATATATTGTCAATGGGCAAAGGTTTGTCTTTTCGACATCGTGCATCACTTTCCGCTTGACAATCCTCCAAGTGGTTTGGTGTTATCTAACGCGGCCCTCCAAAAGGGCCGCATTTGCCATTGCAGACAATCGGTTGTCTGTGCAAACAAGAGAACGTCGCCTGATTTTTCTGGAATTTGCGGTATTTTCCGGGGGCTCCAGCCTATAGGAATCAAATAAAATCGGCTGCTCAAAAGAGCCGGGACTGAATCCCGGACAACAAGCCTGCGCCGTGCAAGACGGATTGCGGGCCAAAGTACGACTTTTTAGGAGGAACGCTATGTGGAAATTTGTTCGCACCAGCCTTGCGATCGCCGCTTTGATGACCGGCGTCCTCGGCTATGCGCAAAGCATAAACTCCGGTGACCTTACAGGAACAGTGATGGATACGACGGGTGCAGTGATTCCCGGTGTGACTGTCACGGTAAAAGACGTCACCAAGGACGTGACCCACACCTACAAGACGAACAATGCCGGCGTGTACGATACCGGCGCGATCATTGCCGACGATTACCTGATCACCTTCTCGAAGCAGGGGTTCAAGACCCTGGTTCGCGGGCCGATCACACTGAGGGTTGGGACGACGACCCTGAACGCAACGCTCAATGTCGGCGCGGCCACGCAGAAGATTGTGGTCACGACCAACGTGCCGCTGCTCAACACCAGCGACGGTGCCCTGGCGGACACGATGACGGCGAAAACCATGGCGAAGCTGCCCCAGACCGGCAACGCGGACTGGGAAAACTTCATCTGGCTGCAGCCGGGCGCTTCCGGCACTCCGGAAAATCAGAGTACAGCGAATACCCCCGGCGCCGGAACAGTCTCTGTCAACGGCAACCTGCCTTACGCAACGATGCTGCAGGATGGTGCGACGACGACGCTGCCGATGAGTTCGAACTCGAACGTAACGATTTTTGAAACCACGTCGGAAGTGAAGGTGAACGCTACGGCGTTCTCTGCGCAGTACGGCCTGGGTGATATCGTCTACAACCAGATCACCAAAGGTGGTTCCGAGCATTTCCACGGCGTCGGTTATGAGTATTTCCAGAACAATGCTCTGAATGCAGCGCCCTATGCCTTTGGGCAGCAGGCGTCTGTTCCATTCCTGCGGTACAACAACTTCGGGTTCTCGGTAAGTGGTCCTATTGTTCCGCATCACGCTTACTTCTATTTCGATTACGACAAGACGATTGACAACGGCGGTGCTTCGAACGGCTTCATTACCGTACCATCGCCAGCGATCATGAGCGGCGACTTCTCGGCGCCTGGCCTGCCGACGCTCTACGATCCGACCACGCAGACCATCCAACAGAGTGGAACTTATACCTACTCCGGGTCGCAGTATCCGAACGGCTCGCTGACGGTAAATTGCCCGTGCGTGATCCGCAAGAGCTTCAAGTCGGAATACGGCAAGAACGCGATTCCTGCCGCCATGATGAGTTCGGTGGCGCAGAAAATCGAGGCGTACTATCCCAAGGCCAATACCGCCGGGCAGATTTCCAGCGGTTATGCCCAGAACAACTATTTCTACAACGTACCCAGCACAAATCCGCTAAACAGATACTTTGGGCGGCTTGACTGGGACATCAGCGCCAATAATCGATTAACGATTTCGGATACGCAGGCAGATAATCCGGCCACATATCTGAATCAAGGTATATGTCCGATTAACTGCCAGTCCGGCGACGTCGACAACAACAACGCGGAAATTTCCGACGTCTGGACGTTCAGCGCCAATCTGATCAACCAGGCAAACTTCGGCTATACCGATCAGCTCAACTTCTTCCAGCCCTACACGCTGAACCAGGGCTTCCCGGGCAAGCTGGGCTGGCAGTTCGCCAAAGCGGATAACTTCCCGAACGTGGGCATCAGTGGGTTCTACGGTCTGGGCTCTTCGTCGAACGCTGTGTACAAGGAATTCGTTTTCGACCCGTCGGATGTGGTTACGCTCATCAAGGGCCGCCACGTTCTCCACTTCGGCGGCGAGTTCCTGGTGAACCGTGCAGACTCGACGGCATGGGGCAACATCAACGCCGGCAGCGTCAACTACAACGGCGACTATACCTCCGCCGGTGGCGCCTCAACCGTTGCGTATGACGGTTTCTCGTATGCCGATTTCCTGCTGGGGCAAACGCAGAGCTGGAGCGCCAGCGTGACGCCGGAGTACGGCGGACGCTGGAAGAGCCCGCAGCTCTTTGTTCAGGACGACTGGAAAGTGAAGCCCAACCTGACGATCAATCTCGGCCTGCGCTGGGAGGGTGAGACGGGCTGGTCTGAAATCCACGGCAATGAAGCAGCCTTTGATCCTACTGTCATCAATCCGGCCAATGGTCAGCTCGGTGCGATGTGGTATGGATTCAGCCATGCCAACGGCCGTACGCAACTCCAGCATTCCAAGTGGGATATCTGGCTGCCTCGTTTCGGCTTCAGCTATCAGCCGATGACGAACACGGTTGTCCGGGGCGGCTTCGGTATCTTCGCTTCCGGATGGTCAGAGGATACATACGGTGCGGGCATGGGCAATGCCTTTGGAAGCAGCGGAAGTTACAGCGATACTACCAACGGTATCTGCCCGGTGGTGCAGCTGGATTCGAAGGGCCAGTCACCGGATACAGCTGATCCGGGGTGCGGCACAGGTTCGTACAACGGAACCAGTCTCGAATCGCACTATCTTACCGCTCCAACTTCGGCCGCGGCATCCAACGGTCAAGGCTATGTGTCCTACAACCAATACCACACGCCAGTCCCCACCAACTATCAGTGGACGCTGGCGATTCAGCATCAGTTCGGCCTCGATTATTCTGCGCAGATTGCGTACGTTGGCAATCACGGCGAGAATTTGAATTTTCCGGTGGACATCAACCAGGTACCGGAAGGAAAGCTAGGGCCGAACGACAAGCAGTACGAGCCCTATCCGCTCTTCAATTACATCGGGGGCAGCACCAACAATGCGGTCTCCAACTATAACGCCCTGCAGACGGAGCTCACCAAGCGCATGACAAATGGCTTGCAGTTTGCCGTCAACTACACCTGGTCGCACTTCCTTGATGATCAGGACTCCTCGGGATGGGGCAGCCGCGGCGGCTGGCAGAACTTTCAGAATGCATTTGACCCCTCTGCCAACTACAGCAACTCGAACTTTGACATCCGCAACATGTTCAAGGGCGAGGTGGTGTACGATCTGCCGTTTGGCAAGGGCGGCAGGTTCCTCAACAAGAGCCAATGGCTGGATGAAGCGGTGGGCGGCTGGCAGACGGCCTTTACCTTCGTTGTGCAGGGCGGCAACCCGCTCAGCATCACGACCGGTAATAACAACTCGTCGAACAACCAGTCAGGTGGATATACGCAGTTCGCGAACCTGGTTGGCAACTACCACTTGCCGGGCAGCACGAAGCAGCGCCTGAACGAGTGGTATAACCTGAATGCCTTCGCTGTGCCGGCACCGTATACCTACGGTAATTTCCGCAGGAATATCGTCTACGGGCCGGGGCTTTCCGAGCTGAACATGACTCTCGGCAAGACCTTTGCCCTGTGGCCGGCGCACAACGTCAACTTTGAGATCCGGGCCAATGCGACGAATGTGCTGAATCATCCGAGCTTTGGCCAGCCGGGCAACAACGCCATCGGCCAGGGGCAGTCAGCGCAGATCACCGGCGTCACGGTCGGGGGCCGCGCGATGGAACTCTATGGTCGACTTTCCTTCTAACTCCTGATGCGTAATCACTTCGAGAGACGGTGGAACCACCACCGTCTCTTCTTTTTTGTTTCCTGCCCTCAAAAGCGGGTATTGTGAGTCATAACGGCAATGTCTTCCACGAAGTCTCTTCTTACATCTCTTCTCTTGTCGGCTTCCTGCGTTTTTGCGCAAACGGCCAGCCATCCTGGTGCTTCTGTTCCGAGCAGTGCTGCGCAGGTTGCCGAACACAGCCAAAAGGCAGAAATGTATCTCCGCGAGAAGCGCCCTGATCTGGCCATTCCGGAGTTGCAGGATGTTGTGCGGCTCGATCCGAACAATGTAGAGGCGCAGGCGAATCTTGGTGTGCTGCTGTTTTTCCGGGGACAATACGCAGAGGCAACGACGGCGCTGCACGCGGCGCTGAGTCTGCATCCTGGTCTCACGCGCATTCAGGCGCTGCTTGGCATGAGCGAAGAGCGCACCGGGGATCTTGCTTCTGCGCAGAAAGATCTTGAAGCGTCGTTCTCGGGCCTCAAGGATCCTCACATCCAGATGCAGGTGGGTCTCGCGCTTGTACACGTCTATCGGGTCGACGGCCACCTTGAAAAGGCTGCGCGGGTGATCTCCGATCTCGAAGAGCAATCGCCGGAAAACCCCGAGCTGATTTACATTGCCTACCGGCTGTATTCCGATCTTGCCGACCAGTCGATGCTGAGCCTTTCGCTGGTGGCACCCGATTCCGCCCAGATGCACGCTCTTATTGCGCATGTGGACGCGATGCAGAATGAGAACGAGGATGCCATCGCGGAGTACCGCAAGGCTCTCGCGATTGATCCCAATCTTCCTGGCGCCGATTTCGAACTGGCCGAGCTGTTGCGCAATGCCAATGACGTCAAGCAGCAGGCGGAGGCGGCATCGATCTTCAAGGCCGCGCTGAAGGCGAATCCATATGATGAGCCTTCGCTGGTGGCACTCGGGAAAATGGCGTTGGCGCAGGGCAATTTCCAGCAGTCGAAGAGCTACTTTGACCGCGCCCTCACGATTGATCCCTCGGATTCAGAAGCAAATTTTGGGCTCGCGAAGACGCTGGTCGGGATGAACGAGTCCAAGCAGGCCCTGCCGCTTCTTGAGAAAACTGTGCAACTGGACCCTACGAACGCCTCTGCGCATTTTCGCCTGGCCACTCTTTACCGGCAAGCGGGCCGGGAGCAGGACGCTCGCAAGCAGCTTGAAATCTTTCAGCGTTTGCGCCAACTGAAGAATAAGCTCTCGGCGATTTATAAGAAGATGCACCAGCAGCATGCGCGGTCTGGCGGAGGCATGGGTGGGCAGTAGCCGCATGGCGAAGGACCGCTGCTCATGAGCTTCCGTTTCGGTCTACGGGGAGCGTTGCTTCCGCTCAGCAGCCTCGCATTTCTTGCGGTGGTTCTCAGCGGCTCGGCCACTCGCGCGCAGGCGCCTGCACTGACAAAACCGCCTGCTCCGGTCGCGCCCGATGTGCGCCTGGTCGACATTACCAAGTCCACCGGCATTCACTTTGACCATCTTTCGTCGCCGGACGATAAGTACATTGCGGAGTCGATGAGCGGCGGTGTCGCCATTATTGACTACAACCTGGATGGATGGCCTGATATCTACTTCACGAACGCGCCCAATGTCGACATGGCCCTGAAGGGCGAAATGGCGCGCGGCGCACTTTATCGCAATAACGGCAACGGCACCTTCACAGACGTCACCAAGCAGGCCGGGCTCGGTTACCCCTGCTGGGCGATGGGCGCGGTTGTGGGCGATTACAACAATGACGGCTGGCCGGACCTGCTGATTACCTGCCTGAACGGCGTTGTTCTCTACCGGAACAACGGCAACGGCACCTTCACCAACGTGACCAAGCAGGCTGGTTTGGCCGGCGATCACGGCTGGGCCACCGGTGCATCCTTTGCCGATATTGACGGCAACGGCTACGACGATCTTTTTGTTCCGCACTACGTCGTCTTCCACCTGCACCACCTGCCCAAGATGGGTTCCTCGCAGACGTGCGAATATGACGGCATCGCGGTGCAGTGCGGCCCGCGGGGGCTGCCCGGCGAGCCCGACAATCTGTACCACAACAACGGCAACGGCACGTTCACCGATATTTCAAAAGAGGCCGGCGTTGAAGACAGCCAGCATCTGTACGGCCTCACCTCTGTCTGGAATGACTTCAACCATGACGGACATCTCGATCTGTTCGTCGCCAACGACAGCGGCCCGAACTACCTCTACATCAATAACGGCCACAACCACTTCACGGATGACGCCATGATGGCTGGAGTCGCCTACAGCCAGAATGGCTTTGAGCAGGCCAATATGGGTGTTGCGCTCGGTGATTACATGCATACGGGGCGCATGGATATCGCCGTGACGCACTTCAGCCAGGAGTACACTTCGGTCTACCGCAATGACGGCAATCTGAACTTCACGGATGTCTCGTATGCGACCGGAATCGCGCGCGACACCGAACACGATGTTGGCTGGGGTGACGCCTTTGTGGATCTTGATAACAGCGGCTGGCTGGATTTTTTTCAGGTCGATGGACATGTCTACCCGCAGGTGGACTCCAAGCCGATCGGCACGCGCTTCCGCGAGCCCAAGCTGCTCTTCTGGAACAACCATAACGGCACATTCCGCGATGTGAGCAAGCTGGTTGGCCCCGCCATTCAGATTCCGCAAGTGAGCCGAGGGCTTGCCGTTGCTGACCTCTTCAATAACGGTCATGAAGATCTAGTGGTTGAGAATCTTCAGGGCGAGCCCATGATTCTTGAGCCGGAATATACCAACCACGATGGGGATCACCATTGGGTCGAATTCGAACTCGAAGGAGTCAAATCCAACCGATTGGCGCTCAACGCCCGCCTCACCGCAATTGCAGGCAAGCTTGTGCAGACGGGGGAAATTCTGAGCGGTGGCAGTTACATTTCCCAGAACAGCCTGCGTGTCCACTTCGGCCTCGGCAAGCACGACCGGGTCGACACGCTGAAGATCTTGTGGCCGGCGGGGGAGACCGAAGTCATCAAGAACATTCCCGCAGACCACATCTATGCCATCAAGGAAGGCGTTGGCATCGTCCCCTTCAAGGACATTCGTCCAAAATCGCCTGCAAAACAGTAGAGGTCCAACCGGGCTCGAATGTAGCTTAAGTTGCGACGGTTCTTCATAGACAATCGATTGCTTTATCGTCTATTGTGAATCCGCCAGTTTTCCCGAATGATTGCGAGGCTTCCGATGAGAAAGCTCTTCCTGCTTGCCGTGCTGCTCTCTGTTTCCGTACCGCTGCTTGCGCAGGGCGCATCGGTCTACACCGAGCGCCCGAACGACCCCAAGGCTGTCTACCTCACGCCGGCGAATTTCGACGTTCGCGCCGATGGAGTTACCGATGACAGCGCCGCGCTGCAGGCCGCCATCAACCAAGTGCAGGAAACCGCCAACGAGGGTATCGTCTTTGTTCCCTCCGGCCGCTATCGCATCACGCGCACCATTTACGTCTGGCCCTCGGTGCGCATCATCGGCTACGGCCCTACGCGCCCGGTTTTTGTGCTGGCTCCTGACACGCCCGGATATCAGAACCATCTCGGTTACATGTTCTTTTTTGCCGGCGGCCGCCCCGGTTATCTGCCGCGGTGGTTTCATCCGAATCCCTCCGCTCCAGCCACGCCGGGCACGGTGCCGCCTGACAATACCGTTCCCGATGCCAACGCCGGCACGTTCTACTCGGCCATGAGTAATGTGGATTTCGAGATCGGCAAGGGCAATCCCGGCGCGGTTGCCATTCGGTTCCATGTGGCACAGCACAGCTACCTTTCGCACATCGATTTCCACATTGGTTCCGGGCTGGCGGCGGTCAAAGAGGTCGGCAACGAAGCCGAAGACCTGCACTTCTATGGCGGCCAGTACGGCATCCTCAGCGGACAAACTTCGCCGGGCTGGCAGTTCACGCTACTGGACTCGACTTTTGCGGGCCAGCGAGTTGCTGCGATTCGTGAGCACGAAGTCGGCCTGACGATGAGCCACGATGTCATTCGGAATGAGCCGCGAGGCATCATCATGGACCGCGGCTATCCGGATGAAGTCTGGATCGATCACACGCGCTTTGAAAATATCCAGGGCCCGGCGATCACCATCAGCGATGACCTCAACCCACGCACAGAGGTGAGCATGCGGAAGATCGCCTGCGTGCATGTGCCGGTTTTTGCAAAGCTACGCGAGAGCGGAAAAACGGTTACTGGCAAGGGGGCCAGCTATTTTGTTTCGAGTTTCACGCACGGTCTGACGCTGGCCGATGTCGCTGACCAGGGCCGCATTCTCACGCGCTTCCAGGCTCAGGCACAAGCGAGGCTGCCTTCTGATGCGACTCCAGTGATTCGGCCATTGCCGCCGATGCAGGACTGGGTCAATGTGCAGTCACTTGAGGTGAAAGGCGATGGCGTAACGGACGATACGGCCGCTTTGCAGCGGGCGATCGATGATCACCGCGTTCTCTACTTTCCTATCGGCCATTACATCATCACCAACACGCTGCACCTGCGCCCGGATACGGTTCTTATCGGCCTGCATCCCAGTTCGACGCAGCTTGTGATTCCCGACGGCACACCGGCGTATCAGGGCGTTGGCGCTCCTGTTCCGCTCATCGAAGCTCCAAAAGGCGGCGACAACATTGTCACCGGTCTTGGCCTTTATACCAATGGCATCAACCCGCGCGCCGTGGCGGCGTTATGGATGGCCGGTCCACAATCGCTGATGGACGATGTGCGTTTTCTCGGCGGTCATGGCACGGACACGGCCAGCGGCAAGCGCCTGAACCCATACAACAACACGCACACGGCAGACCCCGATATTCTGCGCCGCTGGGATTCACAATATCCGAGCCTGTGGATTACGAACGGCGGTGGTGGAACTTTTGCCGACATCTGGACGCCGAGCACGTTCGCGCAGGCCGGTCTCTACATCTCTTATACGTCGACGCCGGGCCGCATCTACGAGCTTTCCTGCGAGCACCACGTCCGCAACGAGGTTAAGCTCAACCACGTTGCCAACTGGCAGATCATTGCGTTGCAGACCGAAGAGGAGTGGGGTGAAAGCGCCAGCGCGCTGCCACTCGAAATCGAGAATTCGCGCAATATCCTGATCGCCAACTATCACAGCTACCGCGTCATCGGGAGCTACCATCCGTTTCCAGAGGCGATCCGCATCACCAACTCGTCAGACATTCAGATCCGCAACCTGTTTGTTAACAGCAACAGCATCGTGCCGTTCGACAACAGCGTATACGTGCAGTCCACGCATACCCAGTTGCGCGCGCCGGATTTTGCGGTACTCAACCTGCCCGGCCACGCTGTTCCGCAGCCGCCCAACGGCGCTGCATCGGCACTCGCTCCGGGAGCAAAACTGCACAAGCTGGCCGGTGGCTTTTTCACGATCTCCGGTGCTGCTGTTGACCCCGGCGGACAGCTGTATTTCGTCGACACGCACTGGCAACGCATCTATCGCTGGGAAGCAGCGCGGAGGGAAGCCGTGGTTGTGCGCGATACTCCGATCGAGCCGCGCAATCTCGTTTTTGACAAGTCCGGGGACCTGTTGGTGACGTCATACCTGGGAGACGGTACCGTCTATTCGTTCCGGCCAGGAACGCCGGAAACCGAGATCACGATGCTGAAGAAGGAGAAGGCGGAGCCACGCCCCGGCCTTACACCCGCACTCGCGAACGACTATTGGAGCGTGGGCCCCGAGACTGCGAAGCCTCATCCGTGGCAATACATTTCGCCGGACGGGAGTCTGTTCCTTCCGGCCACCAACAGCTTTGTGAAAGGAGTGCTTTCATGGGGCACCAAGATGGCGCCCGTGCTGCATGGGTATTCGCTGGCGAAGGCGGTTCCGGGTCATCCGTTCTACATCACCGACCAGTCCAATGAAAGAACGTGGCGGGCAAATGTAACTAACTCAGGAACATTTGAGGGGATGCGTCTCTTCGTTCAGCAGGGAGGCGATAGCGTCGTCCAGGACAGCGCCGGGAACGTTTTTCTGGCCGCCGGCCAGATCTATATCTACCGGCCCGATGGCAAGCAAATCGGGATCATTGATGTTCCTCAGCGACCGATCGATCTCATATTCGGAGGTAAGGATAAGCAAACCTTGTACGTCCTTACGCACGGCAACCTCTACTCCATCCGGACTCGTTATCCTGGATTGTGATCGTATCGACTATAAAATGGTTCTCACGGCGAAAACGGCAAGAAACCAATTTATTTCGACTCATTATTTCCACCCGAAGGCATCACGCACCAGTGCGATCTCTGGTTCCTGACCCTGCTCAAGATAGACGGTGACGACGTCAAATCGTGAGGCGGCCTCCGGCAGACCGGCCCGGCGCAAGTAGCGGCGCGCCAGCCTGCGTACCGTGCGACGCTTATCGTCGTCGACGGCTGATTCCGCAGTTGCCGAGTTTCGGGTTGTCCGGGTCTTTACTTCAACAAAACAAAGCCGATTACCTTCCCATCCCACCAGGTCGAGGTCGCCGGGAGTGATGTGCGATCGCCAGCCCTGCGCGACGATCGTATAGCCACGTCTTCGGAGGTGGAAATAGGCCGCCAGCTCTCCGCGCCAGCCCGTGGCAAGGTGCTCGGGCGTCGCTTCTTCTGGCTGGATTCGATGCAGGAACCCCTCCAGCCAGTTCAGGCGAGCCTGAGTCCAGCGGGTGGTCTTCACCGGACCCGGAGTTCGGGTGGTTTCCGCCATGCCGTCATTTTGGGCTGGTTCGGGCGCCGCGCCAACAGCACCGAGGTCACGAAGCTGTGGGTGGTGCGCCAATTTTCGCAGAATCGTGCCGGCGTTCAGGGTGGGAAGATCCAGAGCCGGTGTGGTAACAAGAAGAGACGGCATAAATGAGGAGGGGACGCATCTATTTGAACTATGGGAACCAGCACAAGCAGCCGAAAACGCAGCCTGCCGAAGGGGCTGCTCGCCGGCCTCGTCGGAGGGATCGTTGGCGCGGGAGCGATTCTCATCGCCGAGGAGATATTTCCGCCTAGAACTCATGGGGAGCCAGCGCCGCTCGCGGTCTTGGCCAGCCGGGCAAGTGACAAGCCTCCAGCGGCCACGGCACCACCGGGCTGGCAGGCCCTGCACTGGGCAGTTGGAGCACTGGCGGGGGGCATTTACGGCGTCGCCGCCGAGGTTGAGCCATCGCTGGCCGCCTGGCGTGGAGCCGCCTTTGGCATTGCCCTCAACCGTATCACCCACGAGTCTCTGCTGCCCCGGATGGGTCTTGCGCCGTCCAAGGAAGAGCAGTCCACGCAGGCTCGGGTCAGCAACTGGATCAGCCACGCCGCGTACGGTGTCGCGACGGACTCGGTCCGACGCGTGGTTCGGCGGCTGCTGTGAGCTAGATCGAGAGGGTTGGCTGACGTATTTTGAACAAATCGTCATCCGTTTTCGCGAGACCGCAGTGAAATACTGGAGGCGAGCCACTATGCTCCCGAGAAGCAGTCGGTGGCGCACGTTTCCGTGGGCCCCGCCATTTTTCCCAGCAGCCCTGGGCATCGGGGTGATTTCGCTGCTCATGGGCGCGTTTGTGCCAGCGCTCCGCGCACAAGCTCGATCCAGTCAGCCCGATCCGCCTGCCGTTGAGGCCGTCAAGCTTATGGTTCAGCACGAGATTTCCGACCATCGCAAAGCTCAGCCCAGCCACGCCTTCCGTTTTCTCTCGGTGGAGCGGTCCGCGCGAACCGGTGGCCATCTCTGGACCGAAGAAGTCGTCGAGGTCGACGGCGGATTGCTTCGCCGGCTGGTGGCAATTGACGGCAAACCTCTCTCTGCGGTGCAGCAGGCGGAAGAAGACCGTCGTCTGCAGCGGTTGGCCGAAGATCCCGGTGCATTTGCCGAGGCCAACCAGTCCCGGGAGAAAGACGAGTCCCGAGTCACCAAAGTTCTCGAACGCATGCCCCAGGAATTCCTCTTCCAGTACGATGGCGAGGAAAACGGCTGCCGGCGCATCGCGTATCGCCCGAATCCGGGCTACCAGGCCGACTCGTTTGAGGATCGGGTGGTCCACAATATGGCCGGCTTCGTCGATATCCAGGAGCCGTCCATGCGCCTCTGCTCCGTCAGCGGCCATCTGGTGAAGACGGTCGACTTCGGCTGGGGACTGCTCGGGCATGTGAGCCAGGGCAGCGGCTTCAGCCTGGACCGTGTCCAGGTCGAGCCTTCCGTCTGGCGCTCCACAGTGCTCAAGATGGACTTCGACGGGGCTATTCTCTTTTTCAAGAGTATTTCCCGCAGCCAGCACACTGTTCGCAGTGATTTTCAACCAATTCCGGTCAACCTGAATCTCAAACAGGCAGTTGCTCTCTCACTTCCGTCTGCCGAGCCGTAAAGACAATGCCATGAACCCATCCCGCTATAGCTTCACTCCGTGTGTTCGCCGTATTCTCCTGCCCGCCGTCTGTGTGCTCGCTTGTTCTCCGGCGCTTCTTGCCCAGCAGCTCAGGGTGCCCGTGAGTGCGCCCATGGCGGTAGAACTCGTTCACCATGCGCCCATGAAGGCGGGTGCGCCGCTCACCGCGCGTCTGCTTTATCCGGTGTATGTGGACAGCCATCTCGCGATTCCGGCGACCAGCACGCTGGAGGGCAAGATCGTCGCGCTCAAACCCAACCGGAAGCTGCGTGCGAAGGCGCGGTTTTACGCGGATTTCACGCCCTACGATACGCCGGTTGTCCGCTTTGATAAGCTCACGTTGCCGAATGGCCATTCCTACGCCATCTCCAGCCCGGACGCCTCTGGCGGCGCTCCCATCCTGCATCTGACGGCCTCGGCGCCGCATGGTAAAAAGGCCTTCATCAAGGCCGAATTCGAGCAGGCGAAGAAGCGTGCGATAGCCGAGGCCACGCTGGTTACCCGCCCCGGCCGCATGGGGCGAATGCGGGAGTTTCTGTACAGCCAGCTCCCGTATCATCCGCAACGCATCAATACCGGGACCGAATGGACAGTGCATCTGTCCCATCCGCTGCTGGTGCCAGTGTGGCCGTTGCCTCCCGAGAAGCCGAACTCGGTTGTGGCCAATCTGGCAGTCGATCCTCCGTCCACACATGCCGGTAAGCCCAACCTGGCGGCCGCCGCGCAAGAGGTCAATCAGCCGACGGTGCAATCTTCTGCCGCTAATCGCGCGTGGCTGCTCGATGCGTATCTGACTTCCACCATCAGCTCCGCCACCAGCAAGCGCGGCGATACCTTCCAGGCCTACGTTGCTCAGCCGGTGTACGGCCCTCATCAAAAGCTGATTGTGCCTGAGGGTGCTATCCTCATCGGCACCATCACGCGGGCGAAACCCGCGCGCTCCTTCGGGCGGAAGGGCAAGCTGCGGTTTACGTTCAGCGAACTGAAGATACCGGGCCGCCGCCAAAGGCCAGTCCAGGGTACGCTTGCCGCTGCGGATGCTGCTCGCGCCGCGGATCTTCGCATCGATTCCGAAGGAGGCATCGCACCCGCAAAGAAGCCCGGCAAGATTCTCATGCCGCTGGCCTTTTCACTGCTGGCCGCCAACGGCCTTTCCAGCGACGCCAGCGCCGCGGAAAGCGGAGCTTACTCCTCCAACGGATTCGGCGCCGTCGGCCGCATCATTGGCATTGCTGCCGGCTCGCACATACTCGCCGGCGGCATCGGCTGCTATGCTGCTGCTCAATCGTTCTATAACCATTGGCTGACGCATGGGCAGAATGTCGTTTTTCCGAAGAACACGCGCATCGAGGTGGTCACGTCTGCGGCTCCGCATCGCATGGCGATGCCGGCTGCCGCCACTACAACGAAGACGCATTGAGGATGGCCTGCCGGGGCGTTTGCAGATGCGGTTTTTCCTGACGGAGGAGCCGCGCAGGGTCTTTTCGCTCCGGGGGTACATCTACAGCAAGTTCGCTCTATCCGCTTCGGGGTGCGCCAGCACCTCGCCCGCGTGCTCGCTCTCCACGGCCACCTCGCGCAGCGAAATGCGCTCCACGCGTGCCCAGATCAATCCGACCGGAACGACGCTCAGGTAAGTGACAATCAGCAGCATGGCGGAGCAGCCAAGGGCGGGTTCCCAGCGAACGCCAAAGAAGGTCTGGAATACGGCAGCCACGGCTGCAATCTGCGTAAACCAACCAATCACCGGCAGCTGCACTGTACTTGCCGCCATGCTTGCGGCCATGAGTACCATGCAGCGAGCCAGCGTCAGCGAGTGCAGTTCCGGCGACTTGTCGAAAGCATGCGCCGTTTCCAGATACGCCACCGTGATGATGCCCCACATAAGAAGCGACTGCGCTGAGGCCACTGCCACTTCACGCAGAGATGACAATACCTCGAGCCCGCTTCGGAAGGCCAGAATCCTGCTGGCAATCCCATCTCCAACCCTGGGCGCGAAGCCTGCAAAAATGAGGCGCGAACCACGCGCCAGTGCATTTCCGCTTAACCGGATTGCCGCAGCAATCGCCGCGAGGCCAATGGTGCCTATGAGCCCAGTCATCGCGAGATGTCGCAGAAGTTCAGGGTGCGGCAGTGTTCTTTTATCCGGGGCAAAGGAGAGCACGGTTGAGAAAATCAGCGCCATGGTCCCGGCATCGAACATGCGTTCGACGACGTAGACCGCAACCTGTGCACTGATTGTGGTCTTGAGTTTTCGCGCTGTCAGGTAGGGGCGCATGAGGTCGGCCGGGCGGCCCAGCAATGCCACGCCGGTGTAGCCAATGACCTGCGGGCCGACAGTCTCCCGCCAGGAACTCTTCCGGGTCGGCGACAGCAGTACCGACCAGCGGGCCGCACGGATACCGTAACCGATCCAGATCATGCTGATGCCGATAGCAATGAGCCACCAGTTGGCCTGCTGAATCTGCTCGACAAAGACGTGCCAGTTGAAATGGATACGGCCGCGCCCAAAGTACACAATCGCCGCCAGCCCCACCAGCAGCAACACGCCAAGTATCCAGTTTTTCTTCTTCAAAACGTGCTCCGTGAAACTCTCTTGCTAGTGAATCGCGGCTGCAGAAGCCATCAGCGCACGCTGCGCCCGCAGTCTTGCCTCATAGCGCAGGTTGTACTCGTGAATGACGCGAGCTACATATGCGCGCGTTTCCGGGTAGGGGGGAATACCGTGCCACCTGTCGACCGCCCCCGGTCCGGCATTGTATGCCGCCAGAGCCAGGGCCAGGTTGTTGTGATAGCGGGTCAGGAGGCTGTCCAAATACGCCGTTCCGCCGCGAATATTCTCAGCGCTGCGAAAGCTGTTTTTGACCCCAAGTTTTGCGGCGGTTGCGGGCATCAACTGCATGAGCCCACGCGCGCCGGCCGGGCTTACTGCGTGAGGGTTGCCGCCGCTTTCGACCTCAATGACGCTTTCCAGCAACGCGATATCCAGATCATGTTTGCGGCCCGCCTCCACCAGCACATCGTGCAGGCTCTGCGGCTTCGTAGCCGCCCTGGCGCCGGTGGGAGCAGCCTTCTGCCTCGTATCCTGACTGGGTTCCGCTCCCGAAGGAGCCGGCCGCCGGGTGATGATTTCATTTGCATTCACTTCGATGAAATTCTTCGATCCGGGGTCCAGAAATAATTGCACGCGATTACCGGTTCGCTGCATGTGATCGCAGATGAGCGAGAAGCCGTTCTTCAGCAGCACCTGCTCGGCGGCGTGCGCCGGCAAAGTCGCGGCGAGAATCGCCACGCAGCCCAGCACCGGGAAACAGCGATGTGTATTTAGAAATCGCATCGCGTCATTGCGCCATTTCAGCCGCTCTGTTTATGGGACGCGCAGCATCCCCGGCGCGCTCGGCAATCACGGCTTCCACTACCTGCGCTACGCCATCGTCGTCGTTGGCAGGGGCAATTTGCCAGCCGTGCCGGCGCGCGTGCTCCAGCAGTTCCGGTGCGCCATTGCCCATCACTACGGGCCGGCCGGCCCACGCCAGCATATTCTCATCGTTCCAGTTATCGCCAATCGCCATGACCTGCCCGGCGGCCAGGCCGCGTTGTTCTGCCAGCCGTGCCAGCGCCTGGCCCTTTGAGCAGCCCGGCGGCAGTAAGTCCAGGATGGTCAAATCCCGGGAAGGATATTCGGTTCGCTGCATCTCTACGGTTGCCCCGTAGCCGCAGGCGCGAAGTCCGTCTTCGGCGTCGCGCATTGCCTTCACGCTGCCGCAAATCATTCCCTGGATCGGCTCGGCGCCGTTGTCAAAGGCGCGCTCGAGAGGATTGACTTCCAGCAGGGCGTGACGGTTGGCTTCCACCCACATGCGAATCTGCGGATGGACGGCATCGAACGACTCCAGAACCATCTCGCCCGGGCCTTCAAGGTCAAAGGTGAATACCACGGTTCCGCCAAATGGACGCAGGGCGGTGCAGAGCCCGCGTGAGGTTTCCAGCGGCAGGGAAAAGCAGTCTACGGGTTCGCCGTCGAGCCTGCGCGTGACGCTTCCATTGGAGGAAATCAGTGCGGTATGCGGCGGCTGAGCGGCCCGTTCCAGGATCGGTGTCGCATAGCGGTGCCGCCGCCCGGTTGCAATCACGATCTCAATGCCTGCCCGGCGCGCCAGTTCCAGCGCCCGCTGGGTACGCTCCGTTAGCTCACCGCCCACGGAAGGCAGCAGTGTTCCATCAATATCAATGGCAATTAGTTCCACGGAGGGCAGCATGATCTTAGTCTACCGGTACCGCACACAAAACAGATGTGGTTCAGACTACAGAAAATCGCGGTGCAAACCCGCAGGGAAAGTGGGCCGGATATGGGTTGTCCGCCCAGTCGAATCATTTTCCCAAAGACCGGGTGAGATCCACTCGCCGGCGGCCGAGACCCAGGCAAGAGGGCTGGTAGCCGGGTAATCGGCAAGCTGTCTGGGTCAGTTTGCATTGTTTGTGAGGCAATGCCGGAGAAAGGGCTGCGAAATGGCACAGTGATTGCAAGTTATGAGGCCGAAGTCGCGTAATCCGGTGGCGCGACCTGGCGCCGCCAGTGAGGTCTTCCCCCATGCAAATCGCTGTCTATGCGTTGTGTTTCCTGTTACTTTGCGCGGTGTTTGAGCTGGGCAGCATGATTTCCCAGCGGAGCGATGAATGGTCTGTAGCCATTGATCCGGAGGCTGGACACTACCAGACATTGCGTAAAAGTTTCTTCTTGAGCGGGAAAATAATTCAAGCTGCGGCCGTGCTCTGGGCCGTGATGAATTTTGTAGCGCTGATGCATGCCATCCCGCACATTTAGGCCAAAGTCTTTCCTGACAGTCCGCGTCCTCGCGCTGTGGATTCCGCAAAATGCACCGTAACCGGTGCATTTTGTGTTTCCGGCATCTTTCTGAACCCCAGGGCTGCGCGGCGACGTGTTCGCGATAAAACGCCCGATAGGATCTCGCTCGCGGCCGAATGCCGGTGACTTGCTCGACCATAAGTGTGATTTTGCCGGTGCGGGTCGCCCCGGAGCCGGTGTTGGGTGCAGGGCGGTGTGCTCGGGGAGCTGTCACGGGAGCAGGGCCGGTCCTGAGTTGGGCAGTTTTTGTTGCCAAAACAGAGCGGGAACGCGCAGAATGGCACGGTGATTGCGCTGTAAACAGGTGAGATCAACTGCAAGGCAGCGCGCGATAGCGCACTGCAGGAAAGGTCCCCAGATGAGAATCCTCATGTATTTGTTGACGATCCTCCTGCTAGGCGGGGTGTTTCAGCTTGGAAGCATCATCGTTCGACAGAGCCGCGACTGGTCGTCGGCACTGGAACCGTACGCCGGTCACAGGGAAGCGGTGCGCAGAAGCTTCTATGTGAGTGGGAAAATAATGCAAGTTGTAGCCGCCATCTGGGGTTTTGTAGATGTGGTGGCGGTGATGGTCCTGGTGGCCGCGATGGTGAGCTAAAGGCCGCAACGGTCGAAGGCGCGACGCATGCCGTGCTGTGCGTGCTGCGGATTCCCTGGGCTCAGCTTCTGGCGATAAGTTCATCGACGCGGGCGGGATCCCAGGAGGGAATGGCGCCGGGCTGGCTGGCGACGGTGGCTCCGACGGCGTTGGCGAAGCGGGCGGTTTGCTCGATGGGCCAGCGCCGGATGATGCCGTGAAGGAGGGCCGCGGCGAAGGCGTCGCCAGCGCCGACGGTATCGGCCACTTTGACAGAGAAGCCGGGAAAGGCCTGGAATCGGCCTTCGGACAGGATGGCGCATCCTTCGCCACCGAGAGTGACGCAGATGGTGGCAATGCGATGGGCGGCGGCCCATTCGCGGCAGAAGCTTTCAAGCGAAAAAGTGCAGAGCGGGTGGAGGTGGCGGTGCAGCAGCTCCGCCTCGGAGTGATTTAATTTGAGCACCCGCGCGGAGGCGGAAAGGCGCTGGACGAGAGGGAAGTTCCAGTGGCCTTCGCGGAGGTTGATGTCGTAGAAGCGGGGAAGGCCGGGGAAGCGGCGGCGGAGGGATTCGATCAGCGCGGGCGAGCCGGGCGCGGCCTGTGCGAGGGTTCCAAAGTAGAGCCAGGAGGGTGGCAGGGCCTGAAGGCGGGCGAGGGTTTGCTCGTCAAGCTGGAAACCGTCAAAGGCGGCGGGGCGATCGATTCGGTAGCTGGCGTTGCCTTCGCTGTCTGTGGTGACGATGGCGGCGCCGGAGGACACGGAGGGAATGGTCTGGACGCAGTCGGTGGAGAGGCCGAGGTTGCGGATGGCGGTCAGGGCGCGGAGGCCGCGATCGTCATCGCCGACGGCGGTGAGGAGGGTGACGTCGTGTCCGAGGCGAGAGGCCATGGCGGAGAAGTTGAGTGGAGCGCCGCCGAGGAGTTCGCGATGGGCGAAGACGTCCCATAGGACTTCTCCGGCGCTAAGAATCGACACGGATGATTCCCTTCCCGGCAAGGAGATAGGCGATCAGTTGCCATCAACTTGTCTGCTAAACAGATATACTAATTCTGCTTTACCTGTCTACCTCTAATTTGCAATGATGACGGCAGCGATCGCTTTCGGGTGGCTTTAGCTGCTGGCGATGAGGGGGATGGGATGAATCGGTCCTTGGAGCGAATGATGAAGACGAGAGAGGTGCTGGATGCCGGATCCCCGGACGAACCGAAGTACCGGATGATTGCCGATAGTCTGCGGGAGAGCGTGCTGGCAGGGGAGTACCGTGCGGGTAGCCGGCTGCCGAGCGAGACGGAACTGGTGCGACGGTTCGGCGTGTCACGCATGACGATTGTGAAGGCGATCAAAGAGCTGCAGCAGATGGGGCTGGTGACGCGGCGAGTGGGTTCGGGCACCTATGTGGCGGCGCGGACAAGCCAGACGAGCCGGTTGTTTGGGTTGCTGATTCCGGAGCTTGGGCAGACGGAGATATTTGAGCCGATTTGCCAGGGGATGGCGAGCTACCAAGGGGTAAACCGGCACTCGCTGCTGTGGGGAAATGCGGTGAGCGAGGGGGATCCGAAGGAACAGGCGGCCGAGGAGCTTTGTCAGCAGTACATTGCGCAGCAGGTTTCGGGGGTGTTCTTTGCGCCGCTGGAGCTGTCTCCCGTGAAGGATGAAGTGAACCGGAAGATTGTATCTGCGCTGGACAAAGCCGGGATTCCAGTGGTGCTTCTGGACCGGTGCGTGGAGCAGTATCCCAGGCGGAGCCAGTATGACCTGGTGGGTATCGACAACCGGCGGACGGGATATGCAGCGACGATGCACCTGGTGAAGGCCGGGGCGCGGCGGATTGGGTTTCTGGGAAAGCAATTTTCGGCATCGACAGTGGATGCGCGGATTGCCGGGTACCGCGAGGCGCTGATTGCGTCGGGGATGCTGGGGCAGGAGGATCTGGTGATGCGGGGCGATCCGGGAGACACGGAGCTGGTGAGGAAAATGCTGGACGAGAAGCGTCCAGACGCAATTTTGTGCGCGAACGACCACACGGCGGCAAACCTGATGCAGAGTCTGGGGCGGCTGGGACGGCGGGTTCCGGAAGATATTCGGATCGTGGGCGTGGATGATGTGAAGTATGCGAGTTTGTTGTCGATTCCGCTGACAACGATGCATCAGCCGTGCGTGGAGCTTGGACGAGTGGCGATGGCAGCCATGCTGAGCCGGCTGGAGAATCCGGATTTTCCTGCCAGGGATATTCTGCTGAGCTGCCGGCTGGTGGTTCGGCAGTCGTGCGGGTCGGCGCAGGTGGGGTGAAGACGCCGTAATTTTGCAGCGAAGCAGGAATTTTTGCAGGGATGAGGCACTCGGAGCGGGGCCGCACGAGTGCCTTATTTTTCAGCCCGTTGATGGTCTAATTAATAAGACTATACAGCTTTGTTCAGATTAGTAATCTGATTTGATTGACAATAGTATTTCCTTATCATTAAAACGATGCATGCCAATTTCAGGAGGCGGCATGAATCAGCTAATGAGTGGACTAATCCATCTGAGGACAGCACGGCGGCGCAAAGCGATCAGGACTGCGGGCACGCCAGCATTCACAGAGACAATGGGCACGAAGCGGCGGTTGCGCGGGGGCATGAGCGGTGTGGCTGCTGTGCTGGCCCTGCTGGCAGTTGTTGGATGGACGGGCGGAGTGCCTGCGCGGGCGCAGACGAGTTACGGCAGCGTTGTGGGTACGGTGACGGACTCGACGGGCGCGATTGTTCCGGGCGCGAAGGTGGTGCTGAAGAACACGGCGACGAATGCAATGCAGACGGCGATGACGGGTTCGGCGGGCAATTACAGTTTTGTGAACCTGATTCCGGACAAGTACGACCTGACGGTGACGAAGCAAGGCTTCCAGTCGATGATGCAGAGCGGGATCGACGTGCAGGTGGGCGGCGCGACGCGGGTGAACGTGACGCTGCGGGTCGGCAATGTGAGCCAGACGGTGACGGTGACGGCCTCACGGGCTGCGCTGCAAACGCAGAGCGCATCGCTCGGAGGCGTGGTGGAAGGGCGACAGGTGGTTCAGGCCCCGCTGAACGGGCGCAACGTAAACAATCTGCTGGATTTTATTCCTGGCGTAGTGCCGGGCGGCGGGACGCAGGGCAGCACGATGGCCAACGGCGGCAGCGGGAACTTCCAGGCCGGCGGGCAAACGCAGGCGATTGCATACAACAATTATCAGATTGGCGGCGGTTTCAGCGGACAGAGCATTTTCTACATCGACGGGATGGAACAGAACATCGCCGAGAACAACGTGAATCCGCTGGTACCAACGCAGGATGCGGTACAGGAATTTCGCGTTTCCACCAATGACGTGAGCGCGGAATTTGGCGGATTCAATGGCGGCGTGGTTCAGATTGTGACCAAGAGCGGGACGAACAAGTTCCACGGCAACGTGTATGAGTACTTCCGCAACACGGCGCTGGATGCGAATGACTGGTTCAGCAACCATGAAGGCCTGGGCAAGGCTCCGCTGCACCAGAACCAGTTTGGCGCGAACCTGGGTGGGCCGATTTTGAAGAACAGGGCGTTTTTTTTCTTCTCCTGGGAGCGTGAGTCGCTGATTTCGGCGAGTCCGATCAATGCGACGGTGCCTACGATGGCAGAGTTGGCGGGGAACTTTTCGGGGGATCCGCAGACGATTTACGATCCGGAGACAGGCCAGCCGTTTCCGAGGAACATTATCCCGCAGAACCGGATTGATCCGACGGCGCTGAAGATTCTGCAACTGGAGACGCCGAACGAGTCGCGCGTGATTCAGAAGCCATTCACGACGAACTTTTTTGCCTCGGCGCCGATTGAGGGCTACCAGGACCAGTACAACGCACGAGTGGACATTGCGCCCGACCCGAACGACTCATTGTTCGTCCGTTATACGTTCTGGAATCCGCACAATGGGATCAGCGATCCCTTCGGAACCAAGACTGGCGCCGGGCCGACGGGAAACTACACGCAGGAGGCGGAGATTGGAGAAAATCACGTCTTCAATGCGAACACGATTGCGGATGTTCACCTTTCGTACCTGGAGAACTACAACTTTCAATACCCGCTGAGCGACGGGTTCGACATGTCATCGATCAGCCCGACTTACGGCACGATTCAACAGGAAAGCGCGAAGAAGGAAGGCCTGCTGCCGGGTCTAGGGATCCAGGGATACGGGATTGGCGCGGAGCTTTCGCAACTGTACTGGAACAACAACATCTGGGGTGCGAACGCGAGCCTGACGAAGATTCTGAACCGGAACACGATCAAGGCCGGTGTAGAGTGGCGCCAGATCCTGTGGGAAAACTACGGCAACAGCCAGGGCCTGAACCTGAATGCGACGCCCTTCTATACGGCGAAGAACGCAAGTGACGCAGTGGACGGGAACGCGCTGGCGTCGTTTCTGCTGGGGATTCCGTCAAGCACAAGCATTGCGTCGGTGGGGACGTGGCACGCGTTCCTGCACTCGTATGCGTTCTACGTGACGGACACCTGGCAGGCGAGTAAGAAGTTGACAGTGAATGCGGGCCTGCGCTGGAGCCAGCCGGGCGCATTCGAGGAAGAAAACAACCTCGATACGGTGCTGCAACCGAATGCAGGGGTGAGCATTGGCGGCTTGCAGTCGATTACGAATCCGGTGACGGGTACGTCGGTTCCGCTGACAGGGCGTCTGGCGTTTGTGGCCAGCCCGCAATACCCGAACCGGCACGAAGAGGCACTGCATTGGAATCTGTTCGCTCCGCGGTTGGGTATTGCGTACGAAGTGATGCCGCAGACGGTGGTGCGCGCCGGCTACGGCATTTCCTACCTGCCGGCGGAGATTACGCAGGACGGGCCCGGCAGCAGCGTGATCAATTCTGCCAACACGAGCGTGACGAATACAGTGGGCCAGCCTTTGATTGCGACGATCGATAATCCGTTGCCAAACGGGGTGAACCCGCCGAGCGGGCGTACGCAGGCAGGACTGAATGCGGCGCTGGGACTGAACATAGCGGGACGTTTTCCGCATCAGGCGTATGGTTATTCGCAACAGTGGAACCTGGCGATCCAGCGCGCGCTTGGAAATCGGGCCACGGTGACGATTGCGTACGCTGGGTCAAAAGGCACACACCTGGTGATTGGCAACGGCTTTACGGGGTCGGGCTACAACCTGAACCAATTGCCTGACAAGTACGACGCGCTGGGCTCCCAACTGCTGAAGCCAGTACAGAATCCCTTCTACGGTATATTGCCGGCGGGGACGACCTTTGGCGCCCGGACGATTGAGGAAGGCTACTTGCTGACGCCGCACCCGCAGTACCAGGGCGTGCTGCAGACGGTGCCACGGTATGGCGATTCGACCTATAACGCGCTGCAACTGGCGTATATCGAGCACTTCAAGCACGACGGCATTGTGCAGGTGGCTTATACCTTCAGCAAACTGATCAGCAACACGGACAACACCAGTTCGTTCCAGGACGGACAGGGCGGACTCGGCGTGGTGCAGGACTACACGAATCTGAAGGCTGAAAAGTCGCTGAGCATGCAGGATGTGCCGCAGAACCTGGTGATCAACTATGGCATTGACCTGCCATTTGGGCGCGGGCAGCAATACTTTGGCAATGCCGACCGTGCGCTGAATGCGGTGATCGGTGGGTGGCGGGTGAACGGCATCACGACCTTTCGCAGCGGCCTGCCGATTGCGCTGCAGGCGGCAGGCAACAACCTGAGCATTTTTGGCGCCGGCGCGATTCGCCCGAATTATGCGACGGGATGCAACAAGGGCGTGAGTGGTTCGGCTCACAGCGCGGCGCGCGCGAACGAGTGGTTCAATACGGCCTGCTTTACGCAGCCGGGGCCATACTCATTTGGAGACGAGTCGCGGGTGGATTCCACCATGCGAAGCGACAACCTCGCGAACTGGGACATGTCATTCAACAAGTACTTTGACCTGACACATGGCGTGCGATTCAAGTTTGGTACAGAGTTCTTTGACATCTTTAACCACCCTCAGTTTGCACTGCCGAACGCGAACCTGTCTTCGCCCGGTTTTGGCCAGGTGGGGCACCAGACGAACCTTCCTCGAACGGTGCAATTTGAGGGGCGGATCATCTTTTGACGCTGTTGTTGAAGTACGTTCCTCCTATGCGAAGCTGACGCCCTGATGCGGCTCAGCTTCGCGCTTTGTTTGCCGCACTTGCGGACGGAGCAGGTAGACGTCTAAAAGAGGGAGAAGCTATTGCGGGGAAAAGTTTGCCCCCGCAGAGATTTGCAACTGTCACGGACATGATTTTGGGAGGGGCGATGAATCGTCGGGAATTGCTGAAGAGTGCGGCGGGGCTGGCGGGTGCGGCGGCGATGAGCCGCAGGGGGTGGGCCGGTGAAGTGGAGACCTATGCGGAACTGATTGCGCTGGAGGGGCGGCTGGCGCGCGATCCGCGGCGGCCGCAATTTCATCTGCTGCCGAAGCGGAACTGGATGAACGATCCCAACGGGCCGGTTTACTGGGATGGTCGCTATCACATGTTTTTCCAGTACAACCCGCAGGCGGCAGTATGGGGCGACATGCACTGGGGGCACGCGATGAGCGAGGACATGGTGCATTGGGAGCATTTGCCGGTGGCGCTGGCTCCGACGCCTGGCGGGCCGGATGCGGCAGGGTGCTTCAGCGGGTCGGCAGTGATCGATCAAGGCGTAGTGACGGTGATGTATACGGGGGTAGTGAAGGCACCGGAGAGCGAGGCGACGATTCGCGACGGAGCGAACAGCCTGCGCGAGAGCCAGTGCCTGGCAACAGCTACGGGCATGAATCTGACGGCGTGGAAGAAGGTGCCGCAGGCGGTGATACCCGCGCCGCCGCCGGGGATCAAGGTGGCTGGCTTTCGCGATCCTTCGCCGTGGAAGAGCGGCGATTGGTGGTATGTGGCAGTGGGCTCGGGCGTGCTGGGCAAGGGCGGCAGAGTGCTGCTTTACCGGTCAAAGGATTTACGGAACTGGGAGTATCTGCATTTTGTGGCGAGCGGACCAGGGAGCGGGAAGCAGACGGCGAATCCGGTGGGAGATGGAGAGATGTGGGAGTGTCCGGATCTCTTTCCGCTGGATGGAAAGCATGTGCTGATTTATTCGTCGATGGGGCAGGTGCACTGGCAGACGGGCGTACTGGATGAGGCGGCGATGAAGTTTCACCCGGAGAAAGCGGGAGTGCTGGATTACGGCGCGTATTATGCGGCGAAGACGCAGACGGACAAGCATGGGCGGCGGATTGTGTGGGGATGGATTCCAGAGCGGCGGCCCGAGGCGGAGTACAGCGCGGCGGGCTGGGCATGCATGATGTCACTGCCGCGCGTGTTGCGGTTGCGTCCGGATGGGGATTTGAGTATCGAGGTGGACGAGGCGGTGCATCAGCTCAGGCTCGACGAGCAAAGGCTGGCGCCAGGCCAGGATGCGAATATGAATCTGAATCGGTTTCTTATTTCACGAGCGACAGGAGAGTTGTCGGGGCGGTTTGCGCGGGGCGGCAAGCCGTTTGCGGTGCAGCTGATGGGCAGGCTCGCAAGCGGGGAGCTGAATGAGCCGCTGGTGAAGATTGCCTATGATCCGGCGCGGCCCGGCGAAGTGTTGGCGGATGGGAAGGCGATTCCGATAGCGGGGCCGCATACGCAGGCGTTGGAGATACATATATATGTGGATGGCTCTGTGGCGGAGGTGATGCTGCAGGGCACGGCGGCGTATACGAAGCGGTTTTATTACGCGGGAGATGTGGCCCCGGACGTGTGGGTGAAGGTAGATGGTCCGGAGGGCACGGTGAGGGATCTGCGCGTATGGCAACTGGAGCCGATTTCTCCAGACCGGCTGACCTCGTAACGGGTAAGATGGGCGGAGCCGAAACGACGGTGAATTGTAAGTGAGAACGGGGGAAATTTCGGCATGCGGATGAATCGGATCCTGGCGAAGAGCGCGCTGGTGGGTGCGCTGGGCGGACTGCTGTTCGGGTTTGACACGGCGGTGATTGCGGGGTCGACTCATTCGCTGACAAACACCTTTCGGCTAACCCCGTTCTGGCTGGGCGTGACGGTTTCGATTGCGCTGTGGGGCACGGCGATCGGAGCGCTCAGTTCTGGAGAGCTTGGCGAGCGGCTCGGTGGGCGGGGCGCGCTGCGGGTGATGGCTGCGCTGTACCTGATATCGGCGCTGGGCTGCGCCTTCGCTTGGAACTGGTATGTACTGCTGGTATTCCGGTTTATTGGCGGGCTGGGAATTGGCGGCTCATCGGTGCTGGGGCCGGTGTACATCTCGGAGATGGCGCCGGCGAAGTGGCGGGGACGGCTGGTGGGGATGTTCCAGGTGATGGTGGTGACAGGAATCCTGCTGGCTTACTTCTCGAATTTCTGCGTGGGACTGTTCCACCTGGGCAACCTGGAATGGCACTGGCAGCTGGGGATTCCGGCGTTGCCGGCGCTGGTGTTCTTGATTCTGCTGTATGGGATTCCTCGAAGCTCGCGATGGCTGGTGACGCAGAACCGGATTGAAGAAGCGCGAGAGGTGCTGCAGCTGATTGGCACGCCGGACACGGAAGCGGAGCTGGCGGAAATTGTGCGGTCCGTGCACCTGGACCGGTCGCAGCGGCGGGAACCGATTTTCCAGGCGAAGTATGCGTTTCCGATCTTTCTGGCGATGGCGACAGGGATCTTTAACCAACTGGCTGGCATCAACGCGATTCTGTACTACCTGAATTCGATATTTGCGTCGGCGGGATTCAGCCAGATGTCGAGCAGCGGGCAGGCGGTGATTATCGGGCTGACAAACCTGATTGCGACGCTGTTTGCGATGACGATTATTGACAAGGTAGGGCGCAAGAAGCTGCTGCTGATTGGTGCGGCGGGGATGGTGTTCTGCCTGGCGGGCGTGGGTTGGCTGTTCCAGACGGGGAGCGAGTCGGCGCTGCTGCTGTGGCTGCTGGTGGGCTATATTCTCTTCTTTGCGATTTCGCAGGGCGCGGTGGTGTGGGTATACATCAGTGAGATATTCCCGAACAAGGTGCGGGCGAAGGGCCAGAGCCTGGGTGCTTCGGCCAACTGGATTACGAATGCGCTGATTGCGTGGTTCTTCCCGCTGGTGGCGGCGTGGTCGCATGCGATTCCGTTCTACGGATTTGCGGCGATGATGGTGCTGCAGTTTGTACTGGTGCTGTGGCTGTGGCCGGAGACCAAGGGCAAGACGCTGGAGCAGATCCAGGCGCATTTCCGGATCGATTAGGGCTCACTCCTTATATTGGTTACGAGTACCGAGCGGACTGCCGGGCGGAATGATGCCCGGCGGCGTCCTCTTCAGGGCATGATTGTGCCCTGAAAGCAGGGCGAAAACAGCAGAAAATGCTTGGGATTCCGGTTGAAACCGCCTTGAAGTTTAAGGTTTCGTGAAATCTTGCACCGGTACCAAAATTGTGGCAAATCCTCGCGTATTCTGAAATCGCTCCCGGGTACGGGATGCGGGCTGACTGAGTGGCGCATCGAGTAGTGAGCTCAGTTGCTTTGGAACATCTAGGGAATCAGAAGCCCCCAGGAGGGTTTTTTTTATGAGATTTGGCCGGAAATCGATGGAAAAGAAAAGCAATCGTTCATTTCGCAAGGGCGCGGTGCTGGCGCTGGCGCTGGCCGTAGCCGGAGCGGGGTCGGCATTCGCAGCGGCCCAGATCAATATTCTCGAAACTGGCTCGAGCTTGCTGTATCCGCTGTTCAACCTGTGGGTGCCGAGTTATGCGCACATGCACCCGAATGTGAAGATCACGACCCAGTCGACGGGCAGCGGCACGGGGATTTCGCAGTCCATTGCCGGTATCGCTCAGATTGGCGCTTCGGATGCGTATCTGAGCCCCGCGCAGATGCGGATGCACTCGAATATGATGAACATTCCGCTGGCGATCTCGTCGCAGATGGTCAACTACAACGTTCCCGGGCTGAATTACAAACACCTGAACCTGAGCGGACCAGTACTTGCCGGCATTTACTCGGGCAAGATCAGGAACTGGAACGACGAGCAGATTGCGAAGCTGAACCCGGGGGTGAAGCTGCCGAACCACACGATCATTCCCATTCATCGCACCGACGGCAGCGGCGACACCTTCATCTTCACGCAGTACCTGTCGTTCAGCACGCCATCGTGGGCGAACTCGCTGGCCTACGGAACGTCGATCAGCTGGCCGGCGGTTCCGGGCGGGCTGGGTGCGGTAGGCAACCCTGGAATGGTAACAGCACTGACGGGCTCGCCGTACTCGATTGCTTACATCGGGGTGAGCTACAGGCAGGCAATCGATCAGCATCACATGGGCACGGCGGCGCTCGAAAATCGCGACGGGAAGTTCGTGCTGCTGACTCCGCATACGGTTTCGTCTGCTGCAGCGCAGATGGTTCCCAAGACGCCGCAAAATGAGGCCGTGAGCCTGATCTTCGCACCGGGCCCTGACTCCTACCCGATCATAAACTATGAATATGCCATCGTGAGCAAGACTCAGCCCTCTGCCGAGACAGCGGCTGCGCTGCGGGAGTTCTTCTCGTGGGCAATTCGCGGCGATGGCGGGAACGCTCCGAAGTACCTGAATCCAGTACACTTCGCACCCTTGCCGCCGTCGGTTGTGAAATTGAGCCAGGCCCAGATCGACCAGATCCAGTAAGCTGGATAATGTGAGCCTGTTCCGTAGTCACCCCTCGCCGGGAGTTTCCTCCCCGGCGAGGGTCCGTCGTTTTCGCGCGACGCATGAAAATGAAAGTGTTACGGTTACAGATGTGAACGAAATAGCGATGTTAAAGTTACAAATCAGCAGCGAGAATTCTGAATTCTGTTACTCTGCTTTGTTCTCTTCCCGACTGGAGCTTCAGCATGTCGTTTAAGAACATCCTTGCTCCCATTGCCAGCATTGTCGGGGTAACGCTGATCGGGATTGTGATTTTTCTCGGCGTGTATTCCTGGCCAGCGGTGAAGTTCAACGGCTTTTCATTTGTCGTAAAGAACGACTGGAACCTGGGCAATCTGTATGCGAACCCAGTGATGCACCGCGGGCACTTGATCATGCCGGGCGCGCAGTACGGAATCCTGTTTCTGATTGTGGCTACGCTGCTGAGTACGCTGATTGCAGTGGTGCTTGCCGTGCCGCTGGGGGTGGGATCGGCGATTTTCCTGTCGGATGGGGTTCCGGCGGTGCTGCGGCCCTGGCTGTCATTCTTTGTGGAACTGCTGGCGGCGGTCCCGAGCGTGGTGTATGGACTTTGGGGATATGCAGCGGTGATACCGCTGCTGAGCCACACCGTGTTTCCGTGGATGGCGAAGCATCTGGCATTCATTCCGTTTTTTGCGGGGGATACCGGGAGCGGGTACGGGCTGCTGACTTCAGGATTCGTACTGACGCTGATGATCGTGCCGCTGATTACTTCGACGATGCGCGATGCGCTAATCAGCCAGCCGCGCGGGTTGCGGGAAGCGGCACTCGCGCTGGGGGCGACACGTTTTGAAACGATGTGGTCGGTGATTCTGCCTTCGACACGCAGAGTGCTGATTGCTTCGAGCATCCTGGCGACGGGCAGGGCGCTGGGCGAAACGATGGCGGTGCTGATGGTGGGCGGTGGCGCGCTGAACTATCTGCCGAACAACATTTACGCGCCCATCACGACGATGGCTGCATTCATTGTTTCGCAACTGGACAGCGCATTGGAAGATCCAACCGGCATGGCGGTGCGATCACTGGCGGAAGTGGCGCTGGTACTGTGCGTGATCTCGGTCATTGTGAATGGCGCAGCCAGGCTGATGCTCTACTTCAGCGGGTACCAGCGTCTGGGAGGCGGCGGATGGGCGTAAGCGCTATAGATGTTCGTGCGGCAATCAACCAGCCGTCAATATTTCGTCTGGTGCAGCGAAAGATCTTTAATTCTGCGGGCTGGGGCCTTTGTGGGCTGACGTTTCTGCTACTGGGCAGCGCGATGGTCTGGATATTGAAGATGGTTTTTGTCCGCGGCGCGGGCGCGCTGAATCTAAAGGTGCTGACGCACATACAAATTGGGGTAGCCGGCGGCCTGCTGAATGCGATTGAAGGGACGCTGGTATTGGGCGTTGGCGGGCTTATTCTTTCGGTGCCGCCGGGAATTGCCGCGGGGATTTATCTCTCGGAGTACGATGGCGGCTGGCTTGCGCCGGTGCTGCGATTCATGTCAGACGTGCTGGTGGGAGTGCCATCCATCGTGGTGGGCTACTTCGGATATGTGACGATGGTGGCGACGCTGGGATGGGGCTTTTCAGTGGCGGCGGGCAGCATTGCTTTGGCGATGATTTCGCTGCCTTACATCACGCGCACCAGCGAAGTCGCGTTCCGGCAGGTGCCGCGCACGCTGCGCGAGGCGGGGTTCGGGCTGGGCTGCAAGCCGGGCACGGTAATCATGCGCATTTGCCTGCCGATGGCGACACCGGCGATCTTGACCGGTGTGCTGCTGGCCCTGGCGATTTCCGTTGGCGAGACAGCGCCGCTAATCTATACGGCCGGATGGTCAAGCTTCCTCTGGACGGGGCACCTGACCAAGGAGCCAATGGGGTACCTCACCTACGCAATCTGGGCAATGATCACAGAGCCCCAGCGCTCGGCGCATCAGTTGGCGTATGCCGCGGCATTCCTTGTGACACTGTTTGTGCTGGTCATCAGCGTGATCGCGCGCGTGGTGACTTTCCGGCGGTCGGGCTGGGGACAGCACGCGTAAACCTGCTATTCCAGCGTGAAACGGGGTACCCGACGGGTACCCCTAATTTCTTCTGGTGCGGTTGCCGAGCGGTGTGCGAGTATACGGGGTACTTCTTTCCCGGAGCTGGTGCCCGCGGGCTCGAAGGCGCGCCTGGTGCGCGATGCGGCGATGAGCTGCTCGCCGGGGGATCGGCGTTGCGTGCTGGTGCTGATGCCGATGGCCGGCATGCAGGCTGAGAGCGTAAGTAGTCCGAACTCTTAAAGCAAGCGGAAAATGCGTTGACGTAGGAGCCGCACTGGCGGGTCTTCGCATGAGTGTGTCTGACTCGTGTAATCTGGCCCGGTCCAGAGAATGAGGAGATTTGCGATGCTGAGTTGGATTCGCGCGGTAACCAGGAAACATGCCGGAGTTTGCGGTGGCGTGTGTTGTGCGGCTGCGATGGCCATAGCGGCCAGTTCGACACCTGCCGCGGCGCAGACGGTGCGCGTGGAGAACAGTGTAGTTCGGGTGGCGTTGATGCCGAGCGGGGAATACCAGATTCGCTGCCGTGAGACGCGCTGGACGCTGAGCGGAAAGCTGAACGGGAAGCCGGAGGCTATCACCCGAAAATCAGGAACAGACAGGTTGGGCGCGTGGCAGGAAGTAGATGCGCGCACGAAGACGCAGGTGGCTGCGATTCGTGTGTATGCGGACAAGCCGGTGGTGCTGTTCCGAGACAAGCAGCTGACGGAGAGGAAGAACAACGATGTGTTTCCTGTGTTCGAGGCGTTGCCGCCCGGACTGATGGAGTTCAGTTATGCGGTGAACACCTTTGCGAAGTATGAGTTTGGGCAACTGGGCGGGGAGGGTCCATGGGTACTGTTTAACCGGCAGCGGCAGACGATGGTGATGTCGCCGGCGGATCATTTTCTGGTCGCCGATATGACGAGCGGGCCGGGCGGCGTGAAACCCGGAGGTTTGGACCCGAAGATCGACACGCTGCCGGCGGGGTTTGCGCATGGGACGCTGCTGGTCCTGGGCAACGGGATCACATCGACGCTGGATGCGTGGGGAAGTGCGCTGCAGACGATGAATGGCAAGCAGCCGGTGCCCAATGATGCCGATGTGGTGCTGGACAAGTTTGGCTACTGGACCGATCACTACGCGACGTACTACTACAAGTACATTCCGAAGCTCGGCTACGAAGGCACGCTGATGGCGGTGCGCGATAAATATCAGCAGCTGGGTGTGCCGTTGGCGTACATGCAGCTGGACAGCTGGTGGTATCCCAAGCAGAAGGGCAACAGCCTGGCGGCGATGGGCGTAAACGGCGAGACGGTATATCGCGCGGATAAGAAAATTTTTCCGAAGGGACTGAAGGCGTTTCACCAGGAGCTGGGTCTGCCGTTTGTGGTGCACGCACGGTGGGTGGCTCCAAACAGCCCGTACCGGCATGAGTACCGAATGTCGCGCAACGTAATTCTTTCGAAGAAGTTCTGGAATAAGACAGCGAAGTACCTGCACAACGGCGGAGTTGCAGTCTACGAGCAGGACTGGCTGGATCACAATGCGCGACCCGCGATCAACCTGACCGATCCGCAGGAGTTTCTGGGGAACATGGCGCATGCGATGGCGCGGGAGGGGCTGGCGATCCAGTACTGCATGCCGTTGCCCGGATATTACATGGCGAGCACACGGTACCAGAACCTGGAGACGATCCGGGTGAGCGATGACGGGTTCATCCGGATCCGATGGGATTATTTCCTGTACGACTCGGCGCTCGCGCATGCGGTGGGATTATGGCCATGGAGCGACGTGTTCATGAGCAAGCAGCTGCCGGAGCTGATCCTGTCGACGCTGTCAGCTGGGCCGATGGGGGTGGGCGATCCGATTGACCAGATCGATACGGCGAATCTGAAGCGGGCGATGCGTGCGGACTCCGTGCTGCTGAAGCCGGACGTTCCGGTGCGGCCGGTGGATGCGATGTACCTCTCCGATGCCGCGAATCCGGGGGCGCCGATGGTGGCCGCAACGCACAGCGGCGGTGAGTTGGAAGTGTTTGCGTATCCGCGCGGGAAGGGCGAGAGGCAGGCAACGGTGTCACTCAAGGAGCTGGGAGTTACGGGACCGGCTTATGTGTGGGACTGGGTGCGTCACACGGGGAGGGTGATCCCGACGGGAGGGTCGTTCCCGATGGTCTTTGAAACCGGGTGGGCTTACGATGTAGTGGCTCCCGTGGGCAAGGGCGGCATCGGGGTGCTGGGGGATACGAGCAAGATTGTGCCGCTGGCGGCAAAGCGGTTCCCGAAGGTTACATATGCTGCAAATACGCATGTGACAGTTACGTATGCGGCGGGAGAAGAAACCGTGACGGTTACAGGATATGCGAAAGACCGTCCTGACGTGCATGCGGAGCGGGGCAGCGTGGGACCGGTGGACTATGACACCGCGACGCACTTGTTCCGTGTGGCGGTGCATCCGGCGCGGGACGGGCATGAAGCGGAGCTGGTCGTTCGGGATAGATAAGGCGGGAAAAACCTGGAGCACCGGGCCGGATTTGAACCGGCGAATACTGGTTTTGCAGACCAGCGCGTTAGCCCCTTCGCCACCGGTGCTCATGCGTTTGCCGTGGAGACCACGGCAAACGAAGTGTCGCGTATCGCCCTATTTTGGCTGCCTGGCGGTGCGGAGGTAGGGCTTGATGACCTTGAAGCCAGAGAACTGCTTTTCGCCGTCTTCATTGGAGACGGCTCCGCCGACGATGATGTCGTCGCCCTGCTTCCAGTTGGCCGGTGTGGCGACGGGGTGCTTCGCGGTGAGCTGGATGGAGTCCAGGACGCGAATAATCTCATCGAAGTTGCGACCCGTGGTCATGGGGTAAGCGATCATGAGCTTGATGCGCTTGTCTGGCCCGATGATGAAGACGGTGCGGACGGCGGCGTTGAGCGAGGGTGTGCGTCCCTCCGAGGTATTACCGGCATCGGCGGGAAGCATGTTGTAGAGCTTGGAGACCTTGAGGTCGGGGTCGCCAATCACGGGGTAATTGACCTTGTGGCCTCCGACTTCCTCGATGTCCTTTTCCCACTTGAAGTGGCTTTCCACGGGGTCGACGCTGAGTCCGATGACCTTGGCGCCGCGGCGGGCGAATTCGGTTTCGAGGGCGGCGACGGCGCCCAGCTCAGTGGTGCAGACGGGCGTAAAGTCCTTGGGATGAGAGAAAAGCACAGCCCAGTTGTCGCCGATCCACTCATGGAAGTGGATGGTGCCGTGCGTCGTTTCGGCGGTGAAGTCGGGAGCGATGTCGTTGATGCGCAGTGCCATACTTTTTCCTTCTCCTGCGATGGTCGGAGCTTAATGTTGAAAAATGAGAAACCCACCTCGGCGTGGCTTACGCGGGTGGGGCCAGGGCGATACTGAATTGCTCTTTCGCTCTAGACGCACACCCGCCGGATACAGCTGCAACGGCAGCAGCAGATACACGCGAGGATGCAAACGAAAGCCAGCACCTATTCAGAGTAGGGTGGCGGCAGCTTTGGTGTCAACGCAGGGGAGAAAACGGCTAATCTTATGCCATGCATGCACTTGAATACTTTTTGTGCGATGTATTTACGCGCCAGCGCCTGAGCGGAAATCAGCTGGCCGTGTTTCCAGACGCCGGCGATTTGAGCGACGAGCAGATGCAGGCGATTGCCCGCGAGATGAACCTTTCGGAAACGGCGTTCGTGTTACGGCGCAATACGCTGACCGAAGCGGCGCGCGGATACCGGGTGCGGATTTTCACGGTGAAGGAGGAACTGCCGTTTGCAGGGCATCCGACGCTGGGGACGGCGGCGGTGATCCGGCGGTTCATCTCGGAAGACAAACGGGTGGGCACGGTGCGTCTGGACGAAAACGCCGGGGTGGTTCCGGTCGAGTTCGACGATCTCCAAAGCAGTGATGAGGCCTTGCATGGAGAAATGACGCAGCCAACGGCTGAGTTGGGGCGCTTTCACGCGCGGGAGGTGGTGGCGCCGGCGCTGGGGCTGGATGCATGGGATATTTCGCCGGATCTGGCTCCGCAGACGGTTTCGACAGGGATGCGGTGCTGCGTTGTGCCGCTGCGGAGCGTGGATCAGCTGAAATACATGCGGCTGAATGCGGCGAAGGAGGCCGAGGCGCTGAAGGCGACGGGTGCGATGTTTTTATACGCGATTGCGCGCGAAGCCGAGGGCATTTGGCAGGCTCGGATGCAGTTTTACGGCGGGGAGGATCCGGCTACGGGTTCGGCGGCGGGCTGCGCAACGGCCTACCTGGTGGGCAATGGAGTGGAAGCTCCGGAGAAGACTATTCATTTTCGGCAGGGGATGGCGATCCACCGGCCGAGCGAGCTTTTTGGACGCGCGAAGCTCACAGACGGAAGGGTGAGCGAAGTGCGTGTGGCGGGCTGCACTGTTTTCGTAGCAAGAGGCCGGTTTTTCCTTGAGCGATTCACATAGTTTCAACAGAGCGGCGAGCGCTGTAACGCTGGAGAAACAGCGCGTCGACAGAATTACGGAAATTTCCAGTGAAAAATTGTGCTTCTCTTCGCTGTCTGTTCCCCATTTACACAGCGGGACGAGCTTCGTACTCTTGGCAAGCGATCCAAGGAAACGAAGTTCGCACTTTCGCTGATTTACCTAAAAACTGAGTTTGAGCAGAGCGCGTGCATGAACGCTCTCGATGATCTGCTTTGGCTTTGAGGAGCACCCCGGAGCATGCGCGGTCCGGGAGCGCAGGCAACCATGCAGGGCGCGACTGCTCACCGCATTCTGGCCCGATCCAGAAGACGGCAACGCGCGTTATCGGGTAGAGGCTTTCCCATGTGGAAAACTCTGCCGGCGCGCGGCGGGGATACTTGTCTCTTTTTTGCCGTGATTCTGCCTTGGGTCCGAATGCGGGCTGGTAGTAACCGCACAGAGCGGCGTCATTTGGACGGCGACCGCTGTGGATCCGCTTCGCCGTGCTCGCGAAGCAGGAAAGGGAAAGAGTCCAGCCTATGAGGCCTAAGAAAGTAATTCTTTGCGTAGACGACAATGAACAGGCGCTGGCGGTGAGGAAGTTTCTGCTGGAGACACGTGGCTACCGGGTGATCCCCGCGACAGACGGGGCAACGGCCATTGAAATTCTGCAACAGGGCGGGGTCGACCTGGTGTTGAGCGATCTGGTGATGCCGCAGATGGATGGCAACGAGATGATCCGGCGAATGAAGCAGCACTCGCCGGAGGTGCCGATGATGCTGATCAGCGGTACAGTTAAGGCGTTTGAACGCGCGAACCGGGCGGATGCGTTTTTGCCGAAGGGGGCATGCTCGCCGGTGGAGATGCTGGAGCGTATTCGGGTGATGATTGCGCGCAAGCGAGGACCCCGGAAGGCTGTGACGCGTCCGGGCTACCTGGAGCCGGCGGGGAACCTGCATGCGGCGCAGGCGGTGCAAACGGCTGCCGCATCCTGAAGGGGGCGGCAGTTACAATCAAATGGTGTCCATCATAGCGGCCGAGCAGGTTACGAAGATTTACAAGACGGGCAGGATCCAGGTGACAGCGCTGCGCGGCGTGTCGCTGGCGGTCGATGCCGGTGAATTTGTCAGTATTGTCGGGCCCTCGGGCAGCGGCAAGTCCACACTGTTTTATCTGCTTGGCGGGTTGACACGAGCTACCAGCGGGCGGGTGCTGATCGATGGAGTTGATTTTGCCGCCCTTTCGGATGGGGAACGGACGCGGGTTCGCAAACTGAAGATCGGGTTTGTCTTCCAGAAGTTCAACCTGCTGCCGACGCTGACGGCGCGGCAGAACATTGAGCTGGCGCATGAGATATCCGGCCGGAAGGAGCCGCTGGACAGGGAGTTCCTGAAGCAGTTGACGGAGCTGCTGGGGATTCAGGGGCGGCTTGACCACCGGCCCTCGGAACTGTCGGGCGGAGAGCAGCAGCGGGTAGCGATTGCGCGGGCGCTGGTGACGCGGCCGGCGATCGTGCTGGCCGACGAGCCGACGGGCAATCTGGACACGGAGAATTCTGACGCAGTGCTGCAGATGCTGCGGAAGTCTAACCAGGAATTCAAGCAGACGGTGCTGATGATTACGCACAATCCGGAAGCGGCCTGCATTGGCGACCGCATCATTCACATGCGCGATGGGGAGATTCGCGGTGTGGAAAAGGGCGATGGCCGGATCACGGGCCATGTGTGGTAGCGGGCCGGGGATGGGTTTCCGGGGTGGCCAGATGGGCGCAAGCTACTCGCATTGACCGGCTTTCGGCACCCCGATATACTCAGGTAGTACTTCAAGCGGGAGTAGCTCAGTGGTAGAGCATCGCCTTGCCAAGGCGAGGGTCGCGGGTTCAAGTCCCGTCTCCCGCTCCAGCCGGTCCCACCTCTGAACCGGCTGCGGAGATAGTCCAGGTCTCTGCTTCCCAAGGCGCGGTACCCAAGTGGTAAGGGAGAGGTCTGCAAAACCTTTATGCGCCGGTTCGATTCCGGCCCGCGCCTCCAATCAGCAGTTCCCAATCTTCTTCCATTATTGATGCAGGTCCATGGTTCGATCAGGCAGAGGCAGTGTCAATGTATCCGGGTTTCCCGGGGGTGCAGAGAAGCGCGCGGGGCGAGGGAAATGAGTCGTTTAGAGTACCCGTGGCAAAAATATCACTCCTGTGCTCTGCGTCACATGTCACCAAATTGAAAAATGCGAGTATTATTTTTCCCGGACAGCAAAGGCCGTTTGTAAACGCTGTACCGGAGTCACCGTTGTGGAAGGGGGAAGATGCCTGAGCATCCGTGGCGTACGGTAATCGCGCTCCTGATCGGGGCCGTCGCCTTTGGTATTACCCCGCTGGCGCTGGCCCATCTGTGGGCCCTGTATTTCTCTCCGAAAAAGCCGGGTCCTGAAAAGAACGCAATCTACGAATGCGGCCTGGAGTCGAAGGGCGATGCGTGGATTCAGTTCGATCCAGCCTACTATCTCTACGCGATTATCTTTTTGATTTTTGACGTGGAAGCGATCTTTCTTCTGCCCTTTGCGGTCGCGTTTACCGGACTGAGCATGGGAGCGGCGATCGCCATGCTCGTGTTTCTGCTGCTGCTGGTTGAGGGGCTGATCTGGGCATGGCAGAAGGGGCTGCTGACATGGGCCTGACCGCAAGCGCCAGGCGCGCGGAAATTCCATGGGAAGTGAAGTGATGGAGCAGGAACTGAAGGATTTGAAAGTCGAGCTCTCGAAGCATGGGATCTTCACGACCACGCTCGAAGAGGTATACAACTGGGGCCGTAAGAATTCGGTGTGGCCGCTGACCTTTGGCCTTGCCTGCTGCGCGATCGAGATGATTGCGACCTCGATGGCGCGGTACGACATTGCGCGATTTGGCGCGGAGGTATTTCGTCCCTCACCGCGGCAGGCGGACCTGATGATAGTAGCCGGTACGGTTACAAAAAAGATGGCACCGCAGGTGGTGCGCCTCTATAACCAGATGCCGGAGCCGAAATATGTCATCGCGATGGGAGCCTGCGCAATTTCAGGCGGGCCGTTTCGCGATGGCTACAACGTGTTGAAGGGCATTGACCGCTATATTCCGGTGGATGTGCATATTCCGGGCTGCCCACCGCGGCCCGAGGCGCTGCTGCATGCCTTCATCACGCTGCAGAAGAAGATTGATGCGCAGCAGCTGCGCGGCGCGGGTCGCGCGCGGCACTTGAAGGCGGAAACGCCGAGCGAGTATCCGGTGCCGGATTTTGGTTCGCATGACCTGGAGCCAACGCACAATGACGAGGTTTTTCCGCCGCGGCCCGAGAGCCCATTCAAGGTGTTGCCATGAGCAGTCCGTCTATAGATCCGGTGGGCGTTGATGTTTCGGCCGAAGCGATTCGTGCGGCGCTGGTAAAGGGTGTTCCCGGCTGCGAGGCGACGGTGGTGGAAAACGGCAGTCCGTCAGCGCAGCACTCGTTGCTGCTGGACCATGAGCACGCCGTGGAGGCGGCGACGTTTCTGCGAGATCATGCGGAGTTCCGGCTGGATTTCTGCTCGAACGTGACAGGCGTGGATTGGCCGGACAAAGAAGTGACCGAGAAAGTGAAGGTCACGAAAGTGGTTGACGGGCCGGACGGGCCGAAAGAGCAGCAGGTGGAGGAAACGCGCAAGACGCTGATTCCCGGTTACCTGGAAACGGTGTATCACCTGTTTTCGATGGAGAAAAAGCACGGACCGGTGATTCTGCGGCTGCGGACAGCGAATCGTGGCGAGGGGAATCATCTGCCGTCTTTGACGCCGGTCTGGCGGAGCGCGGAGTTCCAGGAGCGCGAGGCGTTTGACCTGTTTGGAATCGTGTTCGACGGGCATCCGGATTTGCGGCGGATTCTGATGTGGGAGGACTTCACCGACCACCCGATGCGGAAGGATTATGTGCCACCAGAGGAAGATGAGCCGGTGATGGATGACGGCTGCGCTCCCGGAAGCAGCGCGGAACAGGGGGCAGCCGGCCAATGAGCGGGAAATCGATGATGGAAGAGAGCGCGATCGGACTCGACGAGCAGATGGGCGCGACCTATGGCGCGGGCCGGCACACGCTGAAGCCGGATGCCGAGCACGAGTCGCAGATTCTGGAAGTGGCAATCGGACCGCAGCATCCTTCGACGCACGGCGTATTCCGCATGGATGTGCAGCTGGACGGCGAGCGCGTGGTGCGGCTGAAGCCGGTGTTTGGCTACCTGCATCGGAATCACGAAAAGATTGCCGAGAATGCCGCGTATCTGGCGGCCATTCCATACACGGACCGGCTCGACTACCTGTGCTCGATGACCAATAACTGGGGCTATGTGCTGGCGGTGGAGAAGCTGGTGGGGATCGCGGTGCCGGAGCGCACGGAATACATTCGCGTGATCATGGCGGAGTTGACGCGCTTCCAGAATCATTCGGCGCTGGTTGGATTTCTGCTGCAGGACATGGGCGCCTCGGGTACGCCGCTGATGTATGCGTTCCGCGAGCGGGAGAAGATTCTGGATCTGTTCGAGGCGGTAAGCGGCGCCCGCATGATGTGCAACTACCTGCGGTTCGGCGGGGTGCGCGTGGACTGCACGCCGGAGTGGCTGGAGGAGACGCGCCAGCTGGTGGGCCGGCTACCGCGTTTTGTGGATGAATTTGAACGGCTGCTGCGCGGCAATGAGATTCTGATGGCGCGTACGCAGGGCGTGGGCGTGCTGCCGCGCGAGCTGGCGGTGAGCGCCGGAGTGACAGGGCCCATGCTGCGCGCGAGCGGTGTGAATTACGACATTCGCAAGGTGGACCGCTACGGAATCTATGACAGGTTCAAGTTCCGGGTCCCGCTGGGCGAGCATGGAGATGTCTACGACCGCTATATGATGCGCGTGCTGGAGATGCGCGAGTCGATTGCGATTCTGGAGCAGGCGCTGAAGGAAATCCCCGACGGGCCGGTTCAGGACCCGAAGACGAAGGTACGCGGGCTGCGTCCGAAAGTGGGCGAGGCTTACGGACGGATTGAGTCGCCGAAGGGCGAGCTGGGCTTTTACCTGATCAGCGACGGCACGATGAATCCGTATCGCTACCGGGTGCGGCCGCCGTGCCTGATCAACCTGACCATTCTGGAAGATATGTGCCTTGGGCTGAGCGTGGCTGACGTGGTGGTGACGCTGGGCAGCGTGGATATTGTGATGGGCGAGGTGGACCGCTAATGCTGGGCGAAGGCATCGTCAAGGGACTGATCGAAACCGCACGTAACTTTGTGGGCAGTTATGTGGACAAGGATCGTCTGGTTACCGTGCAGTACCCGGAGGAGCGGAATCCGCTGCCGGAGGCAGCGCGCAATTTCCCCTTCCTGTTGTACGACGGCGACGATCCCGAGGCAGGATTGCGCTGCGTGTCTTGTCACATCTGTGAGAAGGAATGTCCGCCGCGCTGCATTCATATTGAGAAGAGCACGGACAAGAAGCCGGACTTTGTGGGCAAGCAGCAGTTCTATCCGAAGGTCTTCAACATTGACGTTTCGGTGTGCATGAGCTGCCAGATCTGCGTCGAGGTGTGCCCATTCGACGCGATCCGGATGGACAAGGAATTTGAGCTCAGTACGGATGACCGCTTTGGCGGGCTGCTCTGGACCAAGAAGGAGCTGGCGAAACCGAACGAGTATTACCAGAAGATCCATCCGATGGAAGCGGCGGAGACAGATGCGCGGCGGGCTGAGGAACTGAAGCAGACACAGGCCAAGGCCGCAGCGGCCGCGGCAGCGGCAGCTGCGAAAGCGGCGGAAGCAGCCAAGGCCGCGGAAGCCGCCAAAGCGGGCAATGGGGCTGCCGGAAAGGAGCCGTCGGCGTAATGAATGGATATTTTGCGATGGCGACGGGTCTTGCCGAGCGGGTAGACCAGATATTTGTCACATTTGATCATTGGGCGGTTACAAATACGCCGGAACCTCTGCGCTGGCTGGTTTCCATACTGCTGATCGTGGTGCCGATTCTGGCCGTTTTTCCGGGATTGTTTGCGCTGACGACCGTACTCGAACGCAAGGGGCTGGGCAGGATCCAGAACCGCTACGGTCCGAACCGCGTGGGCCCGTATGGACTGCTGCAGCCGATTGCCGATGCCGTGAAATCGCTGACGAAGGAAGACGTTGTGCCGCGCACGGCGGATGGCGTGGTGCATTACCTGGCTCCGCTGGTGATTGTGTCGACGGCCTTCCTGGCCTATGCGGTGCTGCCGGTGGGGCGCAACATGATAGCCGTGCATCTGGACGCAGGGCTGCTGTTCTTCTTTGCGATTGGTTCGGCGACCGAACTGGCGGTGTTCATGGCCGGATGGTCAAGCCGCAACAAGTATTCGCTGCTGGGCGCCATGCGCGCGATCGCACAGATGATCAGCTATGAAGTTCCGCTGATTCTCTCGTCGATTGCGGTCATCATGATTGCCGGCACGCTTTCTCCGGAAAAGATTGTGCTCGAACAGGCGCAGTATACGGGGATCTTTCCGCACTGGTATGTGTTCACGCCCTGGGGATTTGCCGGGTTTCTGCTGTTCATGACGGCGGCTGCGGCAGAGACGAACCGGAGCCCATTCGATTTGCCGGAAGGCGAATCGGAGATTATCGCGGGCTACTTTGTCGAATATTCGGGTTTCAAGTTTGCGCTGTTCTTCCTGGCCGAGTACCTGGAAATTTTCGCGGTGAGCGGTCTGGGCATCACGCTGTTCCTGGGCGGATGGTCAGCGCCGCTGAGTTTTCTGGCGGTGATTCCGTCGTGGATCTGGTTCTTTGCCAAGTTGCTGGTGATGATCGGCGTCTTCATCTGGGTGAGGGGCACGATGCCGCGCCTGAGGATGGACCAGCTGATGAACTTTGCCTGGAAGTTCATGCTGCCGATGGCGCTGATCGACATGGTCTGCGCGGGTGTGTGGCGATTTCTGCCCGGCGGAGCCTTGTGGGTCGTGCTGCGCTGGCTGATATGCGCCGCGATCATCGTGGTGCCATACGTGGCGCTGGCGCGCGGGCTTGAGCAGGGGCGGAAGATCGAACAGCGGGTCTACCGCTACGCGGAGGAAGGGTAACCATGACAGTGTCATTTGTTCTGCTGGCTCTGCTTACACTATCCGCCGCGGTCGCGGCGATGAGTATGCCCCGGCTGATCCACTGCGCGCTGGCACTTGCGGTGGCGTTTACCGGGCTGGGCGGCATTTTCCTGAATCTTGGAGCGGAGTTTGTCGGCCTGGCGCAGCTGCTGGTGTATGTGGGTGCGGTGGCCATCCTGATTGTGTTTGCGATTCTGCTGACGCGCGGCAGTGAAGTTTCGATGCGGCCGGGGGCAAGGTCGGCGATTTCCGGAACGGTGATTGCGCTGGCGGTATTTGCGGTGCTGGCGCATGCGGTGCTGACCAGCGGCGTTAGCCGCATGGCGACGACGGCTGTAACGCCTTCGAACCGGGTACAGGAGATTGGCGTGACACTGCTGCAGCAGTACGTTCTGCCGCTGGAAGTGATTGCGCTCCTGCTGACGGCGGCGTTGATTGGCGCGGTCATTCTTGCCTGGCGTGAAAAGAGCCCGGCGGCGCAGGAAGGAGCGGAAACGCGATGAACCCTTTGTCTGCCTGTTTGATTGTTGCGGCATTCCTGTTCTGCGTGGGGCTGGCCGGAGCGCTCTCGCGCAGCAGCGCGATTCTGGTGCTGGCCGGAATTGAGTTAATGCTGGGCGCGGCGAACCTGAACTTTATTGCCTTCTGGCGCTATGGCGCATTGGCTGCGGTGTCGCCCTTTCATTCGCTGACGGGCATCGTGTTTGTGCTGTTCTCGATTGGCGTGGCGGCGGCGGAAGCGGCGGTCGGACTCGCTTTGATTCTTGCGATTTACCGCTACACGAAGAGCTGTAATGTCACCCAGATCACCGAGTTGAAGGGATAGCGCATGCCATTTATGAACGAGCGGAGTGGATGCCTTGATTAGAATCCTGTGGCTCATTCCGGCGATCCCCGTGTTGGCCGCCGGATTCATTGCACTCTTGAAGCGGGGCCAGCGCAAGCTCGCCGCCACGGCTGCCATCGGCGCACTCGGAGTCTCCCTTGTAATGTCGGTTGCGGCGTTTGCATCGATGCTCGGAAATTCCGGGCTGCAGGTGATGAACTTCCGCTGGCTGCAGTTTGGAACACAGTGGATTTCGCTGGGCTGGCTGCTGGATCCGCTGGCCGCCATCATGCTGGTGATGGTGTCATTTGTCGGGCTGCTGATCTTTATCTACAGCATCGGCTACATGGCCGAGGACGAGAACTTCACGCGCTTCTTCTGCTTCCTTTCGCTGTTTGCCGGTGCCATGCTGGCGGTGGTGATTGCCAACAGCCTGCTGCTGCTGTTCATGGGATGGGAGTTGGTGGGGCTGACGTCGTACCTGCTGATTGGTTTCTGGTATCACAAGCCGGAAGCGGCAGCGGCGGCGAAGAAGGCTTTCATCGTGACTCGGGTGGGCGATCTTGGCCTGCTGCTGGGCATGGTGTGGCTCTATGGGAGCACCGGCACACTGTTGTTTTACAACCACGGCGCCGGCTGCCTGGAGCATGGCGCGCTGGCTGTGCTGGTGGCGCACACGACGATTGGCGGCATGGCGGTCTCGACGGCGATTGCGCTGCTGATTTTCCTGGGCGCGGCGGGCAAGTCCGGACAGGTTCCGTTCCACATATGGTTGCCGGATGCGATGGAAGGTCCGACGCCGGTGAGCGCGCTGATTCATGCGGCGACGATGGTGGCTGCCGGCGTTTACCTGATTGCGCGCGTATATCCGCTGATGAGCATAACGGTGACGCCGGGGACGATCAGCACGGCGCTGCAGGTGATTGCCTGGATTGGAGCGATTACAGCATTCTTTGCGGCTTGCATTGCGGTGGCGCAGGACGACATCAAGCGGATTCTGGCCTATTCGACGATTTCGCAACTGGGCTACATGATGCTGGGCCTGGGCGTGGGCGGCGTAGCGGTGGGCATGTTCCACCTGATCACGCATGCATGCTTCAAGGCGCTCTTGTTCCTGGGCGCGGGCTCGGTGATTCACGGCTGCGGGGGCGAGCAGGACATTCGCAAGATGGGCGGGCTGCGGCGGTTCATGCCCATCACGTTCGTGACGTATGCCTCAGGCATGCTGGCGTTATGCGGCTTCCCGCTGTTTGCAGGGTTCTGGAGCAAGGATGAGATTTTGCACGCGGCCCATGGGTGGCCGATGTCGCTGGGGCCGTTTTATCTGGGCACGGCGGGCGCGCTACTGACCGCGTTCTACATGATGCGACAGGTTTATTACGTCTTCCTGGGCTCGCGGCGCACGGCGGACGAGGCGGCGGAAGCAGCGGCAAAGGCGGCGGATGAAACCACGGCCGCACACGGACACGCAACGGCGCACGGCCATGGCGAACCGCACGAGAGCCCGGCGGTGATGGGGATTCCGATGATCATTCTGGGCTTCCTGGCGGCTTTCCTGGGATTCGTTGGTACTCCTGCGTGGCCATGGTTCAGCGATTTCTTGACCGGCCAGACGACGACGCTCGACTTTGGGCGATTTGGCGAAGCAGGCCTGCTGCCGCTGATGGCGGTTTCGTCGTTGATGGTTTTTGCAGGCCTCGGATTGGGCTGGTGGTTCTACGGGCGCAAGCCGATAGTGAGTGCGAGCCAGCCGGACGGGCTGGAGCAGGCGATGCCGCCGGTGTTTGGGGCTCTGCGGCGGCGTTTATTTGTAGATGAGCTCTATGCGGTAACCGTGGTTCGACTGGTTCGCTGGGGTTCAGCTCTGGCCGATGTGTTTGACCGATTTGTGCTGGGCGGGCTTGCGGGACTGATGGCTCTGCTGGTGAACGGTCTAGGGCACATCGACAACTCGTTGGATACGCATGCGGTGAACGGCGGATTTGACCTGGGCTGCCGGGAGCTGGCCACGGGCGGACGGTGGTTTGCCGCCTGGCAGAGCGGCCGCGTGCAGACCTATCTGAGGACGATTGGCATTGCGCTGATTGTTTTGGCAGTGATGCTTCTGTGGTGGGGTAAGGCATGAATTCGATTGGACCGCTGACGCTGCTGACTGCTTTGCCCATTGCCGGGGCTGTGCTGGTGCTCATACTCAAGCGCGCGCAGAAATTGTCGCGGGCCGTGGCGATCGTGATTGCGGTTGCGGCTCTGCTGGCGACGCTGGTGCTGTGGGCGCGATTCGACTCCGCGGCACCTGGCATGCAGTTTCAGGAAGTGCACACATGGGCGCCGTCGGTTGGGCTGACGTATCACGTCGGAGTGGACGGGCTGGGGATTCTGCTGCTGGTGCTTTCGGCGGTGGTGGTGCTGATGTCGCTGGCTGCATCGTGGCGCAACGCATCGCACGGGCCAGTGTACTTTGCGCTGGTGCTGCTGCTGGAAGCGGGGTTGTTCGGCACCTTCACGGCGCTGAATTTTCTGCACTGGTTCATTTTCTGGGAGTTGACTCTGCTGCCGGCATTCTTCCTGGTGAGGTTATGGGGAGGGCCGCAGCGCGGGCGGGCGTCGGTGCAGTTCTTCTTCTATACGATGGTCGGCAGCGTTGCGCTGCTGCTGGCCTTCCTGGCGCTTTACCTTGCGACGGGCACCTACGACTTTACGACGCTGGCGCAGATGGCGCAGAACGGCGGGCTTGCCGCGGCACTGCAGCAGAACCTGCATTGGGGCGGATGGTCGGGCGGCCATATCGCGCTGATATTGTTTTGGGCTGTGTTTCTGGGGTTTGCGGTGAAGACGCCGGTGGTGCCGTTCCACGGATGGTTGCCGGATACCTACTCGGAGGCATCGAGCGAGACGACGATGCTGCTGACCGGGGCGATGTCGAAGATGGGCATCTTTGGCTTTCTGCGGATTCTGCTGCCGATCTTTCCCGCGCAGATGCAGGAGATGCTGACGCCGCTGCTGTGGCTGGCGGTGGCCTCGATTGTGCTGCCGGCTTTTGCGGCGTGGCGGCAGAAGGACTTGAAGCGCACGTTCGCATACTCGTCGGTGAATCACCTGGGTTATTGCGTGCTGGGCGTGTGCGTGGCGGCGAAGCTGACGGGCGTGGATCCCTCGCTGGCGATTGAGAAGTCGGCCGCTCTGACGGGCGTGCTGCTGCAAATCTTCAGTCACGGGCTGACGGCGGCGGCGCTGTTCTGGTTTGTCGCGCTGCTGGAGCGGCGGAGCGGCGGTCTGCGGGGCCTGGAAGATTTTGGCGGACTGCGCAAGATTGTGCCTGTGTTTTGCGGACTGATGGGGATTGCGATTTTCGCGTCGCTTGGGCTGCCCGGGTTGAATGGCTTCCCGGCGGAGTTCCTGATTTTCAAGGGAGCCTTTCCGCTGGCGGGCTGGGCGGCAACCGCTGCGCTGCTGGGGTTACTGCTGACGGCGGTGTTCCTGCTGGGAATTTTGCAAAAGGTGTTCTTTGGACCCTTGGGCAAAGGTCAATTGGAAACTAAAACAGATACCAATTCAAGTTCGTTGCCTGCTGCTATGCGTGATCTCTCGACGACGGAACGCTTTGCCCTGGCTCCGGCGATTGCCCTGATGTTTGTGCTGGGGCTTTATCCCCAACTGATTGCGGGCAAGATGGCCGGGACTGTGACTCAATGGACGACTCCTGCGACCAGTGCGACGGAGGCATACAAGACAACAGCTCCGAAGCACAATGCTGCGCGCCTGGAGGCTGCCTCCGGTGCGTGGCTGATTCATCGAAAAGCGCAGGCGGGGAAAGCGCAGGTGGCTGACTGATGCTTGCGTGGACGATCTATCTATCCTTTGCCGGCGCTGCCGCCGTGCTGCTGACCCCGAAGAGCAAACCGCAAGTGACGCGCGTAGTGGCGCTGCTGGCCGCACTGGCCGGGTTTGGGCTGGCGATTGCGGGGACGATTGCCTACGAGCCTGGGTCGATTGTGACGGTGGCGCAGGTGCCGTGGATCCCGCAGCTTGGGATTCAATATCACCTGGCGGCAGACGGCATCAGCCTGGTGTTGCTGTTGCTAACGGGTATCGCGGCGACGGCGGGCATCCTGTTCTCGTGGAATATTGAAAACCGTGTACGAGAGTTCTTCGCCTTCTACCTGGTGCTGATTGGCGGCGTGTACGGGGTGTTTCTGAGCTTCGATCTGTTTCTGCTCTTCGTGTTTTATGAAGTTGCGATCATTCCGAAGTACTTCCTGATTGCGATCTGGGGTTCGGCGCCAAATGGCGATACCAGCAAGCGCACTTATGCAGCGATGAAGCTGGCGCTGTACTCGTTTGCAGGGAGCGCCCTGGTGCTGGCGGGAATTCTGGCGGCGTGGGTGGTTTCCGGCGCGAAGACTTTCGACATGCAGGTGCTGGCGAAGTATCCGTTCCCGGTGCACTTCCAGATGTGGGCGTTCCCGCTGGTGTTTGTGGGCTTTGCGGTGCTGGCCGGTTTGTGGCCGTTCCACACATGGGCACCCACCGGCCATGCGGCAGCTCCCACGGCGGCGTCGATGCTGCTGGCGGGCGTGGTGATGAAGCTGGGCGCTTACGGCTGTTTGCGTGTGGCGATGATGCTGTTCCCAGCCGGACTCGGGGCGTGGGGATTCCACGTGCTCGGATTTGGCTCATGGCGGGATGTTTTCGCGCTGCTGGCGCTGGTGGGGATTGTGTACGGCGCAAGCGTGGCGCTTGTGCAGCAGGATTTCAAATTTGTGATTGGGTACTCCAGCGTGAGCCACATGGGGTTTGTGTTGCTCGGTCTGATGACTCTGAGCCAGATTGGCCTGGACGGCGCAGTGTTGCAGATGTTTTCGCACGGTGTGATTGCGGGCCTGCTCTTCGCCGTGGTGGGGCGGATGGTGTACGACCGCACGCACACGCGCGACCTGAAGATATTGAGCACCATGCATCTGGGACGAACGCTGCCGTTTGTGGCAGTGGTGTTTACGCTGGCGGCGATGGCTTCGATCGGGATGCCGGGCTTCAGCGGGTTCATTGCAGAGTTTCAGGTGATTGTGGGCGTGTGGCACACGATGCCGTGGATGGTGTTCGTGGTGGGCTTCGGAATCCTGGTGGGCATTGGCTTCACGTGGCGCGCACTGACGCGAGCGTTCTTCAGCGACGGGAAGCGCGCCACCGCGGCCGGTCCTCCGGAGCATGGTCCGCTGGCGGCCGTGACATGGCCGGAGCGATGCGGCTCGCTGCTGCTGCTGGCCGCGACGGTCACGGTTGGTTTGTATCCCCAGATTCTTATGAATTTGATATTGCCGAGCCTTAACTCACCGTTGTTTGCGGCCCTGAGAAACGGAGGCTGGCGATGAGCGCGGTCAGCTATTCGCAACTCGTATGGGTCACGCTGCCGGAAATTGCGCTGGTCGTAGCCGCGCTTGCCGTGCTGGCCTGCGATGGGACGGTGCTGCGCGGGGCGGCGATCGCGCGTCGCAGAGGCGTGGCCGCGCTGCTGGCGTGCGTGGGCTCCGTTGCGGCGATGCTGCTGGTCGGGAGTGGTCCGGCATCCTTCCATTTGCCGGACGGCATGCTGGTGATGGACGGGCGGACGCGGGTGGTGCAGGTGGCGCTGCTGGTACTGACCATCCTGACGGTGCTGCTTTCCGAGGCGATGCTGACGCCGGCAGCCGAGGGGGTGGCTGGCGGAAAGACGGCATTCACGCACCACATTGGTGAATATTTTGCGCTGCTGCTATTTGCAACCGTGGCAGTGCTGTTTCTGGTAAGCACGCAGAATTTTCTGCTGATCTTTCTCGCACTCGAGTTTTTGAGCCTGGTGCTTTACATCCTCACCGGCTTTGACAAGCAAAGCCAGCTTTCGACCGAGGCGGCGCTGAAATATTTCCTATTCGGGGGGATTTCGGCGGCATTTCTGCTGTTTGGCATCAGCCTGATCTACGGGCTGTCGGGCTCGATCGATCTCTCGCAGATTGCCGTGGCGGCGCTGCAGCCTGATCCTCTGTGGATGATTGCCATCGTCATGGTGGTGGTCGGTTTTGGATTCAAAGTGGCGGCAGCGCCGTTCCACCTGTGGGCTCCGGATGCTTATCAGGGCGCCCCAACAATCAGCGCGGGTTTTGTCTCGTCGAGCTCGAAGGTCGCCAGTTTCTTCATCTTTGCGCAGGTGCTCACGCTTGGTGTGTTCGGCGCCGCGGGAAGTGGAATGTGGCATGGCGCCGCACCGGGATGGGTGCCGGTGCTGTGCGTGGTAGCGGCGTTATCGCTGTTGCTGGGTAACCTTGCCGCGCTTGTGCAGACCAGCCTGCGCAGGTTGCTTGCCTACTCGGCGATTGGGCATGCGGGATATTTGTTGCTGGCCATTATTGCGCACACGCCGCAGAGCACCTCCGCGCTGCTTTACTATGTCTTTACGTATGCGCTCACCGTTCTGGGCGCGTTCGGTGTGCTCGCGGCGCTTGAGGCGCAAGGGATTGACCGCATCGCGGATGTGGCCGGGCTCAGCCGGCGGGCGCCATTCCTTTCGGCGTGCATGCTGGTCTTTCTGCTTTCGCTGGCGGGGATTCCGCCGCTGGCCGGATTCTTCGGCAAGTTCTGGTTGTTTGGTACGGCGCTCAATGCGGCTCCGCAACTGGGGCTGTTCTGGCTGGTGATGCTGGCGATTCTGATGAGCGTTGTAGCGCTGGTCTACTACCTACGGGTGCTGAAGCAGATCTTCGTAGCGGATGTGCCCGCGAACGCAGGCGCGATTCACAGCGGGCTGGTCACGCGCGTGACGCTGGGCGTGATGGCCGCTGCTACAGTGGTTCTCGGTTGCGATCCGGGACTGCTGATTCGATGGGTTGTGAGGTAAGGCGCGCGGTCAGATTGAGGCGAACGCGGAGCATAATGGCAAGATGAATGGCGATGGCAATCGCCAGCCCAAGCGAGTTATATACCACCGAGGCATCCGCTCGATTCAGCAGGAACCAAGCGTATCCGCCCACCGGCAGAAACAGGATCACGGCGGTGATGGTTCCCGGATTGTAGCGGCGCATGAGGATTGCCTGAAGAATGTGGACGACAGCGTTCACCAGAACCAGGTAGATTGCGACATAGCCGTAGCCCGAATTGATTGTGGCCGCGAGCCAAAGGGAGAGGGTGATCACTCCCCAGACTCCGGGCACGTTGATGAGAAACACGTCGAGGCGCGACAGTGCCTGGCGATCGTTTCCGATCCAATGATTCACAAAGAGGCGAAAACGATCGTTGTCGTGTTCCTCCCATTGATGGAGCATGTATGCGGGCAGCGTGAAAAAGACTGCGGCGACGGCTGGTGGAAAGCCGTGCAGCAGTAATGGTGCGAGGGCCAGCAAAAACAGTGCAAACAGCGACGCTCCATAAACCCAATTCGCTACGAATCGCTCAAGCATAGAAGTGGGATCTCCGATGGCGACCATGATCGCACAACAGGAGGTGTCATGGAGGGCCACAGTTTCACTTCAAGTGAACTACTCGCTGGCAGACGCGCGCAGGTATTTTCCATCCAGATAGAACGTGGTGAGACCGTTGAGGTCCGTGCGGTAGGTGAGCACGTGCGCGTGGCCCAGTTCGTCGAGGACAGGCAAAGTGGGATGGCCGTATAGGTTGCGCGCGCCGACAGAGATGGCTGCGTATTGCGGATGGACCGCCGCCAGGAACGCGGGCGTGGTAGATGTGCGGCTGCCGTGATGGCCGACCTTTAAGAAATTGGAACGCAGCCCGCCCTCGGCAATCATGCGGCGCTCGCTGGAGGCTTCCGCATCGCCTTCGAGCAACGCAGTTGTGCCTTTGTAGCGCAACTGCAAGACGAGCGAGCTGTCGTTAGTGTTCTTCGCCGTAGGAACGAAGTCGGCCGGCGGGGCGAGAACGCGGACATGGACGTTCCCGAAATCGAATTGATCGCCGGCCAAGTGCTGGCGGATGCTGACGTGCATGCGGCGTGCTTCGCGGAGCAATGCGTCGTAGGTGTACGTGGGATGGTTCTTGCCGATCCAGAGCTGATTGGGATGGAAATTGGCGATAACATCGGCCATGCCTCCAATGTGGTCAACATCGGTGTGTGTGACAGCGACAGCGTCAAGGCGGCGGATGCCAAGAGACCACAAAACGGGAGAGACGACATCCTCCCCCATATTGAAATGCGTTTCCGGCGATTTGCTTTCGAGGCCTCCGGCGTCGATGAGGAGGGTTTTGCCGCCGGGAGTGATGACGAGGAGTGAGTCGCCCTGGCCGACGTCGATGACAGCGATCTCGCATGCGTGAGGATCGTGATTCATGGGGCGCGGCCACAAGAGCACAAGGACGCTGAGCCCCAGGCAGAGGGTGCCGAGCACAAGGCTATGGCGGCGCGAGCGCAGCATGACCATCGTGAGCGCCAACAGCAGCAGACAGCCGATGATTTGCACGGGAAGTGGATCTGGAACGCGCCAGTTGCCAATGGGCCCACGGCCAAAGAACCGAATGAAGTACGAGACAACATGCAACAGGAATGCCGTCGCGGCGATGGGGATGACGGCCAGCGCAGGCAACAGGAGCACGGACAGCAGCGACGCGATCGCCAGCGGCAAGAGGATTCCGATCAGAGGAACGATGAAGAGGTTGAGCGGCAACCCGGCGATGGTGATGCGGTGGAAGGAAACGGCCATGGGCAGGGTCATGGCGGCTTCAATGGTAACTGTTACAGTCACAAGCTCGAGCAGGCCGAGGGCGATTCGCAAGGACCAGGGGACGAGGATGTTGGCCGCGCGTTTTCCGATGAGCGGCTTCACGCTGCGGATGACCAGGCGCAGCGTGACACGAAACTGGGCAAGTTCTGGCGGCAGGGCCGGATCGAGTTGAATCAGGTTGAGGCGCCGCAGTGCGGAAAGGTAAGGCCCGAAGCTGCGCTCGATGATGGGAAGCGCAATGCCGGCGACGGCGAGAACGGCGAGCAGCGTCATCTGGAAGCCGGTATCCATGAGCGCCTCAGGCTGGATGGCGAGAATGACTAGCGCGGCAACGCCGATGGCGTTCATGCGCTGCTTTTCGCGGAAGATGAGGCGCACGAGCAGGTAGAGAGAGACCATCCAGAGCGACCGCTGGACCGGTTGGCCCCACCCGGTGAATACCGCATAGCCAGAGGCGAGTGCGATGGTGATCGCGGTTGCCCAGAAGCGGTTGAGGCGCAGGCGGCGGGAGATCCAGAAGATGAGGCCGGAGAAGATGGCGAGATGGAGTCCAGAGACGACGAGGAGGTGGAAAGAGCCTGTCCGTTCAAAGCCGGTGCGCGTAGGGCCGGTAAGGTAAGTGCGGTCGCCGGTGACCATGGCTGTCAGCATGGAAGCGTCTTTGCGTGAGAGGCGGAGTAATGGAGGAAGGGAGAGATTGTGCGGATTTTCAGCAAAGTTCATCAGGCGCTCGCCTGCGGACTGTTGCCACGAGTGAATGCGACAGAGAGCCGTATCGCGCCAACTCATATCTCTTCCGGGAAGGATGGTGAATTGCGCGGCGCGGGTGCTGGCCTCTGCGCCGATGCCTTGCTGGCGCATGTAGGCGGCATCGCTCCACACGCCGGGGTCTCGATATTCCTCGGGCATATGGAGATTGCCGCTCCATTCAAGGTTCTCGCCGCAGTGAACAGCGCGAAAGGGAGCGTGGAGCGGCGCATAGACGCCGAGACGAAGGCCGACGGTGGCAGGCAGCGCGACTCCATTAATATGTAACTGTTTCAGTTCCATATATTGGCTGTGCTCCTGTGTTGGCTTCCATTGGTAGAAGGCCTTGAATTCGGAAAAGCGCACGGCTCCAGCGGAGACGACGACGCCCTCGATGAGGTCTTTGCCTGCGGGCTTGCGTCCTACTCGGTTCTGGTTACTGTATTCCACGAGCAGGGCGGGGTTTTCCGCCTGCGGCCAGACAACGAGCTCCGCGCACCAGGCGCCCGCGAGCGCAAATAAGAGGAATGCCGTGATGAGCGCAAGGCGGAAGGAAATACGGGAAGCAGCCAAGGCGGCGACAGCCATCGCAACGGCGGCGATGAGAAGGAGCACGGGCTGGCGCCAGAAAAAAGTCGCAGAGAGAATGCCTGCGGCGAAGCCGGCAGCAGCAAGCAGCATCGGCGCCAATAGGGTGCCGGGCGGGGAAATGCGGCGATGAACTGGAGGGCCAAAGTCGCCGGTTTCAGTGAGATCTGGCACTGCTGAATTTGCCTCCGGCTAGCTTCGAGCACTGCCGGAGAGCCGGAACAGAGGCGCTAGGCGAGCGACAGGTGCGCGATTGTTTCCAGATGAAACGTCTGCGGAAACAGGTCGATGAGCTGCAGTTTCCGCAGGCGGTAACCGGATTTTAGCAACGATGAGAGGTCGCGGGAGAGAGTTGCTGGGTCGCAGGAAACGTAAGTAACTTGCGGGGCACGGATGTTTGCGAGCAGCTCAGCCGCTTGCGTGCCTAGCCCGGCGCGGGGAGGGTCGAGGACGACGTAATCGGGAGTGGCGGCGGGTCTGTTTGCCGCGTTCTGGAGGAATTGAAGTGTAGTTTTGGCGAGGACGCGCTGGTTGGGGAGATTTGTGCGTAAATCGGTTACAGATGCAGGCGCGGCTTCGACGGCGACGACCTGGGAAAATGTGCGCGCGAGTTGACGGGCGAAGAGACCGACGCCAGCAAAGAGATCCCACGCAAGAGCGCCGCCGTGATGGTTGCAGACCTCCGCGACCATGTGGTCAATGAGGAAATGATTGACCTGGAAGAAGGAACCGAAGCTTACGCAGTAGGGTTCGCCCGCGGCGGTATAGACGAGGTGATTGGCACCCGCATGTGCAGCGAGAGTGGGGAAGCCTTTGCCTTTTGGGAGCGTGAAGGCGGCGCATCCAGCGACGGTGGGCACTGCGGCTTGCAGGGTGCGCCAGAGGTCATTGAGTTTGCGTGCAGCGGCGGAAGCATCGGAGTGCGTAAAGATGCTGATGAGCAACTTGCCGCCGGAGGGATCACTGAAGATCTCGATTTCACATGCCCAGGAAGACAATTGCGGCGCGCACTCGTCCTGGAGTGTGTGCATGGCGTGATTGAGCGATGGATCTGCGATGGGACATTCGCGGATGGGAAGCAACTTGTGCGAGCGCCCGTGCAAATAGCCGAGAGCGAAAGGAATTTGCTGGATATGCAGGCGGATCCGGTTGCGGTAGCCGAGGGGTGCCGCAATGATAGCTTCGATTTCGGGAATATCTACCATGCGTGCGCGCTGGAGCGATTCGCGGAGAATGGCAGTTTTCATCCTCACCTGCTCTTCGTAGCTCGCGTGCTGATAATGGCATCCGCCGCAGACGCCGTAGTGTTGGCATGCCGGCTGGACGCGCTGCGGCGAGGGCGTGAGAATCTGGGCGAGTCTTGCCTCCGCGTATGAGGATTTGCTGTGCTTCACCTCGGCTTCAATTACTTCACCTGGCAGGGTGAACGGGACGAAGATGGCTTTGCCTTCGTGACGGGCGAGGCCCGCGCCGCCGTAGATGGCCTTTTCGATTTCGAGCTTCATGCCTGGCTCATGTAGAAGAGGCTGAGGCGCGGGAGCTTGTGCTTGTCGACGAGGCGCTTGTGGAGGAACTGGGCTTCGATCTGGCGAATCTGCACGGCCTGCATGCGTCGGCGATAGGGAGCGAGTTCGCGTGCGCTTTCTTCCTTGAGGGCGATGAGGTCGGCTTCCGGCGTGGTGGCGAGGATGACGGTCATGAGCTTTTCTTCGAGCACGAGCAGGTTGCGTTCGAGGGATTCGAGGTCGTTGCCGACGGAGGGTGCTTCGGTAGCAAGTTCACGCAGGCGCAGGACGACGTCGTGTGCGGTTTCGGCGGCGAGGCCTTCCAGTTGCGCAGCTTCGAGCGTGTCTGCGCACTGTGTGAGCCATGCGGCGATGCGCTGGTGTTCGAAGCCTTGTGCTTGCGTTGTGGCCGCAGGTTTGGCCATGCCGATGGATGCCTGCTGAATATCTTCGGCGGCTTCCATGACGGCCTGCGCACACCAGGCGAGACCGTTGACGCGGCGGGAAGAGCTTTTCGCGGGGCGTGATTCGTGCTTGTCGAAGGCTGCATCGATGCCGCGCAAAACGGCTTCGAGCGGCACCCCGGCATCGCGCCAGGTTTCAATCAACGCCCAGTCGAGCGTGGAGAGCAGGAGCAGGGTGCCGCGGCGGCGCTGGAAGTGCTCTTCGATCTCAGTGAAGTAGTTGAAGTAGTTCCGCACGCTAGCCCTGCTGCGCGCCGCGAGTGGGGTGCGCGCGGTCTTTGCTGACGCGGTTATTTTCGTAGACGATGCGGAGGCCTTCGAGCGTAAGCAGCTCGTTGACCTCAGTGATGTACTTGGACTCCGCGGCGAGCACGCTGGCGAGGCCGCCGGTGGCGATGCATTTTGTGTCCGGGCCGAGTTCGGCGATCATGCGCTCGAGGATGGAGTCGACCAACCCGATGTGGCCCCAGAAGAGGCCAATCTGAAGATTGTCTATGGTGTTGGTGCCGATGATTTTTGTGGGCTTGCGAATTTCAACACGAGGCAGGCGCGCGGCGCGCGCAAAGAGTGCTTCGGCAGAAATGGTAAGGCCTGGTGCGATGGCTCCGCCGAGGAATTCGCCTTTGCGGGAGATGACATCGAAGTTGGTGGCGGTGCCGAAGTCAACGACGACGGTGGGCCCGCCATAGTGGCGAAAGGCGCCGATACAGTTGGCGACACGGTCGGCGCCGACCTCGGTGGGATTGTCCGTGAGGATGGGCAGGCCGGTTTTGACGCCGGGGCCGATGAAGAGCGGCCTGGTGGTGCAGTAGCGTTCGCAGAACTGGCGGAGGGTCCAGTCGAGGGGCGGCACAACGGAGGCAATGACGACGTCCTGGATGGAGGCAAAGGTGACGCCTTCACTTACGAGGAGGCTGCGAATGAGGATGCCGTACTCATCAGCGGTTTGACCGTGACGGGTCTGGATGCGCCAAGTAGCGCGAAGATCGGCAGTGCTGCCGTCGTGGCGCAGGTTGTAGATGGCGATGAGAGTGTTCGTGTTGTTGACGTTGAGTACGAGCAGCATCAGTGGTCTCCATCCTCAGAAATCGCGCACGCCGCCGGAGAAGACAGTGCGCAAACCTTGAGCCGTGCGCACACGTAGAAAGCCCCGTGCATCGAGGCCCTCTGTGACTCCGGTGAATCCTTCGCCTTCGTCGACGCGTACGCGTCTGCCGCGCACCCATGTGGACATTGCCTCGACGCGGTCGAGAATGCTGGACTGTCCGGCATCGCTGGTTGCAGGGTCGGACAGCGCGGATGTTTCGCGGTGCAGCGATTGTAGCAAAGCGATGAGGATTTCCTGGCGGGACCAGGGCAGGCCGGTTTCGATGAGCAGCGAAGTCGCAATCGGCGCGAGATCGGGTGAGAATGCGGGATGCAACACATTGATGCCGATGCCGATGACCAGATAGCGGATGCGGGTGGCTTCGGCATTCATCTCAGTGAGGATGCCGCCGAATTTTCTTTTGCCGAGCATAAGATCATTGGGCCAGCGGAGGTCGGTCTTGAGAGTGGTGACCTGTGCGATTGCATCCTGCGCCGCCAAGCCCGCGGCCAGTGAGAACCAGAGCGCATCTCCGGGAGCGATGGTAGGCCGCAGCAGGATACTGGCATAAATTCCGCAACCGGCCGGTGACTGCCATTGGTGCGAACTGCGTCCGCGTCCGGCGGTTTGCTCGTCGGCAAAGAAGACGCTGCCGTGCGGAGCGCCGTGTTCCCCGGCGGCCATGGCATGCGTGTTGGTGGAATGGATGGATGGGAAGAAATGCATTTGACCGGCGAAGGGCGTGTTTCTGAGGGCCGCGTCGATGGCCGCAGATTCGAAAATGGAGCCCAGAGTCACGGAATTAGTAAATCTCCGCTGTGATGCGCATGCTGAGATCAGCAGCGGGCGCCGAGTGCGTGAGTGCGCCGACGGAAATGTAGTCGACGCCGGCCAGTGCGTACTTGCGGACGTTCTCAAGGTTGATGCCGCCGGAGGCTTCGATGGGAATTGGCAGATCGCGAGAGCGGACGGTGGCGACGGCTCTTTTGACTTCGGCAGGTGTCATGTTGTCGAGGAGGAGCGATTCGGCACCACTATTGATCGCGAGTTCGAGTTCTTCCTGTGTGCGGACTTCGATGTCTATGGTCTGGCCAGGCTGGCGTTTTTTGTGGGCGCGCTCAAGGACTTTCTCGATGCCGCCGCCGAGGGAGATGTGGTTGTTCTTGATGAGGATACCGTCCGACAGGTCGAGGCGGTGATTTTCTCCTCCGCCGCAGCGGACAGCATACTTGTCGAGCACGCGCAGGCCAGGAACGGTTTTGCGAGTGTCGAGGATGCGGGCCTTGGTTCCTTCGACGGAGTCGACGTACTTGCGCGTCATGGTGGCGATGCCGCTCATGCGCTGCATCAGATTGAGGATGACGCGTTCGCAGGCAAGGATGACGCGGGCGTTGTGACGAATGACGGCGATGGCCTGGCCTTCACGAACGCGCACGCCGTCGAAGATTTCCGGGTGGCTGATGATTTCGTAACGGCGATGCTTACGATTGTCGAGATCGGCAAAAATATCGAGGAAGCGTGGAATGCAGCCGAGACCGGAGAGCACGAGATCCTGCCGCGCAATGACGGTGGCCGAGGCGCGGAGATCTGGATCGACGCTGACGTCGGTAGTGACATCGCGAGTGGCCTTGTCTTCTTTGAGAGCGGCTTCAAGAATGGCGCTGACGCGCTTGCTTTTCCAGTCCATGACGTTTATCCCAGATCCTTCAACGCCTTGCGTGTCTTTTCTATTAATAAATCCGTTTCTGATTTTTGCTTCTTTAATCCATCCACTATATGTACGGGAGCTTTCTCTAAGAAGCTCGGATTATTCAGTTGTCTTTCTGCGCTTGCAGCACTTTTCTCGTACTTTGCAAGGTCCTTTGTCAATCTTTCGCGTTCAGCGGCGATGTCAATTTGGGCGTTGTATTCGACCACTATTTCAGTTGGGCCAACCGGGTACCATGCAAGATTCTGGTATTTTCCGCCCGCATCGCGATCCGCGAATGGGACGAATTCGATGGAAGATACTCGTGCCATTTTTTCAACGATGTCGTGATTGGCCTTCAAGGTTTGCGAGCCTCCATGCGAACCAGTCCATATCAGCAGCTTGACCGGTATCGATTCCTTTTCGGGGACGCCGACCTCTTTACGCCGATTGCGGATGCCTGAGATGACCAACTGAAGACCAAGCATTTGATCATGGATGTTGTTCCCGCCCGGGTCAATCGCCCCCTGTGGGAAAGGCGAGAGCGCGATGGATTTTGCGGGCGGCTCGCCGTTGTAGAAGGCGTGCCAGAGCTCCTCAGTGAGAAACGGCATGAATGGCGAGAGCAGGCGCAGCGCGGACTCGAAGGTTTGAAGAAGCGTGGTGAGCGCGGCCTGGGCGGTGCCGGGGTCTGCCTGGAAGTCGAGGCGGAGCTTGACTGCCTCAAGATACCAATCGCAGAACTCGCCCCAGAAGAACTGGTAGACGAGGTTGGCAGCTTCGTGGAAGCGGTACTCGTCGAGGGCGCGGTTCACTTCGGCCGCGGCGGACTGGAGACGGGAGACGATCCAGCGGGCTTCGAGCGGCGCATCGGCGGCGAGGATAGGCGCAGCCATGACGGTTTGCGGATCGACGATAATGCCGGCTTCTTCCGCGCGCTCGACGTTCATGAAGATGAAGCGGGCGGAGTTCCAGATTTTGTTGGCGAAGGCGCGGTAACCCTCGGTGCGGGCTTCGCTGAAGGCAATGTCGGTGCCGGGCGAGGCCATTGCGGCGAGGGTGAAGCGGACGGCGTCGGTGCCGAAGCGCTGGACGATCTCGATGGGATCGATGACATTGCCCTTGGTCTTGGACATCTTCTGGCGGTCGGCGTCGCGAACGAGCGCATGGATGTAGACCTCGCGGAAGGGCACGGCGTCTTTGAGGGTGCGCCTGGTGCCGTCGGGCATGGGAATGTCGAGCATGAAGTGACAGCCCAGCATGATCATGCGCGCGACCCAGAAGAAGAGAATGTCAAAGCCGGTGACGAGCAACTGCGTGGGGTAGAAAGTGTCGAGGTCTTTGGTGTGGCGCGGCCAGCCGAAGACGGAGCAGGGCAGCAAGCCGGAGGAGAACCATGTGTCGAGGACGTCGGTTTCCTGGGTGAGCTGGTCGCTGCCGCAGTGAGAGCATTTTGCGGGTGTTTCGCGGGCGACCGTGATTTCGCGGCAGTTGCCGCAATGCCACGCGGGAATGCGATGTCCCCACCAGAGCTGGCGGGAGATGCACCAGTCGTGGATGTTGCGCATCCACTCGAAGTAGGTTTTGGCGTACTGGTCGGGCGTGAAGCGGATGTAGCCCTGCTCAACGGCGGCGATGGCCTTGTCGGCAAGGGGCTGAATCTTGATGAACCACTGCGTGGAGAGGCGCGGCTCGACGATGGTTTTGCAGCGGTCGCACTTGCCGACCGCATGGGTGTGCGGCTTGGCGGCGACGAGCAGGTTTTGCGCTTCGAGATCGGCGAGGATGCGCTTGCGGGCTTCGTAGCGGTCGAGGCCGGCATAGGGCCCGGCTTCAGCATTCATGTGCGCAGTGTCGTCCATGACATTGATGGACGGCAGGCCGTGGCGCTGGCCGATGGCAAAATCGTTGGGGTCGTGCGCGGGTGTGACCTTGACGGCGCCGGTGCCGAAGTCGGCGCTGACATAAGTGTCGGCGACGATGGGGATTTCGCGGTTGATGAGCGGCAGGTGGAGGTTTTTGCCGTGGAGATGCTTGTAGCGCTCATCGTCGGGATGGACCGCCACGGCGACATCGCCCAGCATGGTTTCCGGCCGTGTGGTTGCGATGGTAACGAACTGGCCCGGTTCTTCGACAACGGGGTAGCGGATTTCCCAGAGCGTGCCCTGCTGCTCTTCGTGGACGACTTCGAGGTCGCTGATGGCCGTCTGGCAGCGGGGGCACCAGTTGACGATGTAGGCGCCGCGATAGATGAGTCCCTGCTCGTGGAGGGTGACGAAGGCTTCGCGGACGGCAACGGAGAGGTTGTCGTCCATAGTGAAGTATTCGCGTGACCAGTCGACGCTGGCACCGAGGCGGCGCATCTGGTCGAGGATGGCTCCGCCGTAATGCTGCTTCCACTGCCAGACGCGCTCGACAAAGACTTCGCGGCCAAGCTGTTGGCGGGTTTTGCCCTCGGTGGCGAGTTGGCGCTCGACCATCATCTGCGTGGCGATGCCGGCGTGGTCTGTGCCTGGTACCCAGAGAGCCGCGTCGCCGCGCATGCGGTGCCAGCGGGTGAGGATATCCATCTCCGTCTGGTTGAGCATGTGGCCCATGTGGAGGCGGCCGGTGACGTTTGGCGGCGGCAGAAGAATGGTGAAGGCGCGCGCGGGGTCGATGGTTTCCGGCGAAGCGGTCTCGAAGATTTTCTCGCTGACCCAGTACTCGGCCCAGCGATCCTCAATGGTCGCGGGATCGTAGGCTTTGGGCAGGGAGCGCTGGGCTTTTTCGGGCATAGATTCAGACATGATCGCGGAAAGGAAAGACGTTATGGCTATACCGCTAGTATAGCGGCGACGATTGCACGGCTATTCATGGGCACAACAAAGGGTCGCACGAGGCGACCCTTTGCGCGAGGTTAGCACTTCAGCTTAGAAGGGATTCAGCTTGCGGAGGCCCTTGCGGGGCTTATGCCGGCTGGAAGACTCTTCCTTGCGGTTGAACTTGGCCTTCTTCTTGTGCTTGCCGGCCGAGGTTGCGGCAGCCATGTTGACGGGGCCCGCATTCTTGACGTCGTTGATCTGCTGGGGGGGGCCTGCTGTTGGCTTCTGGACCGGAGGCAGAGCACCGGGACGGTTGGGGCCAACGGCAGCGGCAATCGGCGTGCTGTTCGGGATCGGGATGGGCTGGCCGTTGATTTCCGCAGGACGGTTCGCGGATGAGGTGTTCGCGGTGGCGGTGACCGGTGCAACCTCAACGGTTGCCGCATCTCCCCCTGAGCTTGCATTCCCCGTAGGAACAGTCTCGAAGGTGGCGGTCGGTGTTACGTTGGTGCTACCGCTGGTGGTCTGCGCGGGGCTCACCGTCAGGACGGTGTTGCTATTGGTATGTGCGAGCTGCGTCCCGTTGCCCTTGGCCGAGGTGAGGGGTTTGCCCTGGAGTGCCGCCAGGAAGACAGCCTTCTGCTGGCGAGCGATTGCAGGAGCGTAAGTCTGTGCTGGATCGGTCAGTGTCGGCTCACCCACGCGGGCAGCTTCAATCGGCGTGGAGCCGGCACGCTTGAAGATATCGAGAGCACGCGCCTTGAAACGTACGGGGACGCGGCTGGCTTCCATGGCCTCGCTCTCAGCGAGTTCCTCCGGTGTAGGCTGCGGGATGGGGCGACCGAGAGCGATCAGGCGGTCCTTGGCCTGATCCGCGGTTGGCGACATGGGGTAATGGGTGACGGCGCGATCCCAGGCCTCGGCGGCGCGGCCGTTGTAATAGGAGAGCAGTTCCTCTTTGGCCTTGGCGGGAAGCTTGAGCCCTTGCACCTGGGCGGCCTCATTGGCGTAATCGTCGCCGAGCAGGATGAGGTTTTCGCAGCTCTTGCTATAGAGCGGGTAGAGGTCAGCGACGGTCTGCAGGCGAGCGATGGAGCCCGCCCAGTCTTCCCTTGTCGCATAGAACTGGCCGACTTCAAACTGGCGCTGGGCGAGGACTTCCTGAACTTCGCGCAGCTTTTGCTTTGCGCGGGGCAGGAGCGGCGAGTCAGGGAACTGCTCGATCATCGCCCGGTATTCTTTTTGCGCTTTGAATGCGTTGGTGGGGTCGCGGTCGGGGCGCTCCATCTGCTGGAAGTAAATGTCGCCGATCTTCATCTGTGCTTCTGCCGCTTCCGGGGAGTTGGGGAAGAAGGTGATGAAGTCGCGATATTCCGCGGCAGCCTGCTGCATGGCGGCCGGGCCACCTTCGAGGTACCAGGTGTCACCGATGGCGAGCTTGGCGCGCATGGCATACTCAGTGGACGGGTACGCATTGAGGAGGGTTTCCAGGTCGAGGCGCGCGACGTCGTAGCGTCCCTTGCGCATGGCCTTCATGGCCTTGTCGAAGAGCTGTGCATCGGGCTGTTCGGTTTTGAGACCCGCGAGCGGGTTCTTATTGACAGCCGAATAGCGCGACTTGTGATGCTTGTGCCGCTTTCTAGCCCAGGCGTGGGGTGGGGCGCAGAGCGCCATTCCGATGCAAAGGGCAGTAATGCCTGTGACCAACCGTTTCATAACACCTCTACCGCACGCCTGTTGCCGGGCGCGCCCTTACTGAACCTTACGCTGCCGGGTCGGCTTTGCGAGCCAAAGCCAGCAGCTCCCGCGCTTCCTCTTCCGCACGGCCATTGTTAAAGACGGCAGTGCCGGCGACGAGCATGTCGGCTCCGGCATCGACGACGCTTGCGACGGTGTCACGATCGACGCCGCCGTCAACTTCAATCCTAAACGTGAGGCCCATGTTCTGGCGAAGTTCTTTCAGCTGCCCGATCTTGGTGAGCGTGTAGGGAATGAACCGCTGGCCGCCAAAGCCGGGGTTGACGCTCATGACCAGGACGTGGTGGACCATGGGGAGGACAGGTACGAGGAGATCGACGGCGGTGGCCGGATTGATGACGACGGCCGGTTCCATGCCGTAGTCGCGGATGAGCTCGAGGGAGCGATGCAGGTGCGGGCAGGCCTCGTAGTGGACGCTCATCCAGTCGACGCCGGCGTCGGCGAAGGCGGGGACGAACTCGTCGGGGTGCTGGACCATCATGTGGCAGTCGAAGGGCATGGTGGTGTGCTTGCGGATCGCCTTGACGAGTGCCGGGCCGAAGGTCAGGTTGGGGACGAAGTGGCCGTCCATGACGTCGATGTGGAGAGCGGCGCCGCCGCCGCGTTCCGCCGCCTTGACCTCGTCTGCGAGTCGTGAGAAGTCGGCTGCGAGGATGGACGGAAGCAGGTCGATCGCCATGCCGCCAGTGTATCAGGGGGTGGATTCGGGTTGGAGGGGGGTATTGTCGGCCGGCGGAGGGGTCTGGGCGGCGCGGAAGACGCGGGAAACAGCACGCAGGACGGCCTTGGCGGGGATGGTTCCGTCGGGCTGGGCGAAGACGAGTTCACCGGTGCGTTTGGCCTGGGGACGGTAGAACCAGCGGCGGAAGAGCGAGAGGTGATCAGCGACGAGGCTGGAGGAGGGCCGATCGAGCGACTGCCGGAGGGTGGCGAGGGCTGATTCGAGGCGAGCTTCCAGCTCGTCGCGGGTGGTGGTGACGGGGCCTTCGGCGAGCGGGACCGGCTCGAGCATGGTGGGGTGGGCAAAGAGCGACGAGGAGCTGGATTGCTCGTTGGGGTGACGCATGCCATGGGTAGAGAACGGGACGGGGCCGGCGAGCCGGCCGGATTCGAGCAGGAAGAGGGTGACGGATTGGGGCTGCGATGAGGGCTGGAGGATGAGGCCCGAGAGCCGTGGGAGCGGGTGGACGGCTTCCGGCATGGCGGCGATAACCTCTTCTACACGTGTGACTTTGACGTGGAGGTCGGCGGCTTTTTCGAAGTCGAGGGCCTCGGATGCGGCGTCGCGCTCGGCGGTGAGCTGGGCGAGGAGGCTTTGGCCGCGGGTGGCGAGGAAGGCGTGGACGGCGGCGGCCTCCTGGGCATAGCGCTCAGGGGAGCAGCCCTGGAAGCAGGGTGCAAGGCACTTCTTGAGCTCGGAATAGATGCAGCCGGGATGGCTGGGGTCGGGATGAAGGTCTTCCTGACAGCGGCGGAGCAGGAAGAGGTTGAGCATGGATTCGAGCCAGCGCTCGGCGAGCCAGCGGGAGGGGAATGGGCCGAAGAGGTCCGGCGCGGCGCTGAGGGTGAGCCGGGTGGAGGGATAAACGCGGGGAAACTCGTTGTTCATGGCCATCCGCAGGAAGACAGGCGGGCGGAGGTGGAGGCGCTCGCGGGCGCGGTCGGGTCCGAAGGCCGTGTTGGAGGCCTGGTAAAGGGTGAAAAGAGCTTCAAACTCGGAGCCTGTGAGCGTGTACTCGATGCGGCGGATGCGGGCCGCGAGCTCGAGGCGCTTCGTGTGGCCGGGGCTGGGGGAGAGCAGTCGGCGCAGTCGGCGGCGCAGGTTGGGGGAGCGGTTGAGGTAGGGCTCGGCGCGGTCGTCGCTGCCAAAGAGTGCGAAAACTCCCGGCCCGGCGGGAATGAGATCCCAGCAGGGATTTTGCGGGTCGAAAGGGAGCGACTGCTCGAGCATCAGGGTTCCTGCTGCAAGGTTAGCAAGTCAGCGGTCGGTCGTGCCGTGGAGGAGGGAGCTCATTTCAGGTGTGCCGTACCCTGCGATTTTTAGTTTGTTTGATTAACGTCTGGAAAATCCTTTGGAATCATTTATTTATGGGATATTAGTCTTGTAAGTCTTTTGGATCATATTACTTGCAGCGCGGGGCAATGGTGCGATTCAATACGATCTATACGATTGAAATCGTATAGGTATGCGATTCTGTGGTGCGCTTAGAAGACTCTGCTGCTCCCCCTCCTTTTGGTGGGGAAGTGGTTGATTCTATGGAATCGACTGGTTGCAAGAATGACCGGGTACCCCTTATTTTTGTGGGTATCCTATTGATTTTATTGGAGGGATTCATGTTTTTCGGGGGCTTTCACTGGAAAGCTCCCGGTTTGGGGCTGGTTCAGGGCGTAAAAAAGCGGCTGGATCCCAGCCGTTTTTTTTTGCATGTCCTTAGTTTCAGGATACCAAGTTTGAGGGTAATTCCCGGCACATCAGGCTCACACAGACCCTAGAGCACTTCTCCTATGATTGTGAACTTTCTGAAATCAACCAAGCGCGGCTTTTCTTCACGGAAAAGCCGGGGTGAGATTCTCCCTTCGGTCTATACCCATAGGGAAAATGCTCAAAAGCCCGGGGCTTCCACCGTGCGTCTGGCGGCCGCAAAGGTGCGCCCTGGTTCATTCCTGATTTGCGAGTTGCTTTTTGCGGGCGGCGATGAGTTTGCGGCGCTGGGCTGCGGGGAGGGCCAGCACGTCTCGGGTGCGTTTGGGGAGTCTGGCTTCGACGAGGGAGCGGGCATCGCGGAGGAGGGATTTGAGCTCGGGTGTGGGGAAGGTGTCCCATTGCTCGATGGCGATCCAGTGGGCGCGGGCGAGATATGGAGCGGGGAAGACGCCTTCGACTTCCAGAAGCTCGGCGAAGCGCTCGGGGCCGGCGGCGAAGGAGAGGATGGCGCGGGATTCGTGATGGAGGTTGGCGACGGCGAACATTTTGCCTCCGATGGCCTTGTCGCCGACCCAGAAGACGAGGCTTTCGCCCCACTGCATGGTTTCTTCGACGTGGGGCAGGGTGAGGAGCCAGGTGCGGAGGAGTTCGGCGTCCATGACGAGGTAAAGGATAGCCGATCGAGCGAGCCGGCGAGCCAGCGAGTGGGCCAACGAAGCAGGGCAGAGGCCTGGGCAGGCCGCAGAACGAGTAGGTGGTCGAATTTGAAGGGCGTTTTCCGAGAGGGCCGGGAGCTCAGAGTGCCGGTGGGTCGTTGAGGTTGTCGAGGGCGGTGAGGGCTTCTTCGCTGGCGTTCCACTGGCGGAGGATTTTGTAAATGGTGGAGGTGGAGAAGCCGGCGCGGACGAGCATGCGCATGACGCGGGCGGATTCCTTGTCATTGGTGGGCTGGCGGACGCCTTTGCGCTCGAGGTGGCGGCGGGCGAGGGCTTCTTCGTCGACGTTTTCGTAGGCGGCGTCGAGGGTTTCGGAGATGAGTGCGGGGTTGACGCCCTTGACCTGGAGGTCCTGGCGGACGCGGCGCTTGCCGAAGCGGGAGTTTTCCTGGCGGAGGCGGGCGTAGTCGGCGGCGAAGGAGCGGTCGTCAAGATAGCGCTGGGACTGGAGGCGGGCGATGACGGCGACGATTTTGGCTTCGCCGGGCTCGCCGGGTTCGACGCGGGTGCGCATGAGGCGGCGGAGCTCGGCGACGGTGCGCATGCGGCGGGCGAGAGCCTGGACGGCGTACTCGTAGAGGGCGTCTTCGGTGAGGGGTTCGCGGGGCTTTCGGGGTTTGCGGGGGAAGGGCATGGGGGACTCAGCTTAAGGGAAAGAGCAGAATCCAGCACGTTCCGAGGAGGCCTGCGAGCAGCATTCCGAAGATACCGGCTTTCAGGTAAGCGTGTTCGGGTTTCACGTTCGCCCGGGTGATGAACGTAAATCCGACTGCGAGAAATATGCAGTATGGAATGAGAAATACCGGATTATGCGCGAATCTCATTGATTGAATTTGGGCTTTTGGCAGCTGCCCTTTCTGGAAGAGGTAGTTATCGAAGGCAATGTTAATGGCAAATAGACAAAGCACCGCAATGGCGATATTTCGCATCGTAATGAAGCGCCTTGATGCAGAAGGGAAGCTGGATCCGACGAGACGATCCAACTTTGTCCAGAACCATTCAGTCGTCGGTGCTTTTTGATTGCCTATCCAAGGAGTCATTTTGTTTACCGCCTCATATCAGACCACACTAATAGGCTGGCTGGCGCGTCTATTCTGACAGCAGGGGTTGGGGTGATGGGTCGAGGGTGGCGAATGCGAGCGGGATGGGTGCTGGCGGGTGTGCTGGGTTTGGCGGCGGTGGCGGTGCCGTGTGCGCTGGGGCAGTCGTCGTCGCGGTTTATGCCGCTGGACTCGGGATTTGGGCCGCTGAATCCGGCTCCGCCGTCGGTTCCGGTAAAGCAGCTGATCCGGGAATTTGTGGCGAAAGAGACGCAGTTCTCAGAGGCGATGACAAATTACACCTGGGTCCGGACGGCGAAGGTGGAAGCGCTGAACAGCGATGACAAGCCGAAGGGCGAGTACTACGAGGTGGATGCGGTAGGGAAGGATTCGCATGGGAGGCGCGTGGAGCAGGTGTTGTTTGCTCCGCCGAGCACGCTGATGAACGCGAACGTGATGATGTCGGAGTCGGACTTTCAGGACATCGACCACCGCATGCCGTTCGTGCTGACGGCGCAGCAGATTGGCGAATACAACGTGACGTACGTAGGCCGGCAGAAGGTGGACCAGGTAGAGACGTACGTGTTTGACGTGGCGCCGAAGAGGATCGTGAAGGGCTACCGGTATTTTGACGGTCGGATCTGGGTGGACCAGCGGGACCACCAGATTGTGGTGACGGATGGCAAGAGCGTTCCGGATGACTTGAAGCGCGGGCAGGAGGATTTGTCGCTGCCGTTCATCACGTTTTACCAGCAGGTGGATGGGAAGTATTGGTTTCCGGCATGGACGCACGGCGCGGGGTGGCTGCATTTTGAGGGCGGGAGTGGCTACCTGAGCGAGAACGTGCACATGACCGAGACGATCACCTATACGAAATACAAGCGTTTTGGCTCCCGCGTGACGTTGATTTTCGACGGGAAGAAGCTGAAGAATCCGGGGAAGGCCGGGGCGAAGAGCGGGCAGCCGGGGCAAAGTTCGGGGCAGAGTTCGGGGGAGGGCCAGCCGCAGAATCCGAAACAGTAACAGTGAAAGAGCGCGGAATCCGGGGGATGGATCCGGGGCTGAGATCCGGACTTGAAAATCCGGGCTTGAAAATCCGTTCAGGGGCCGGGATTGGCCGGTGGAGGGCCGGAGGAAGCCATTGAGCGCGGGCCGATTGCGGGGGCGGAAGCGGTCAGGTAGCATCAGAGATGGCCCATTTGGGGGCAGAAATGCCCTGAGCCGCGGGCCATGTGGTTATCCGCCTGCACCGGTAGAGTTTGCTGGGACGATCTGCTGACCGAAATGGAGTTCGGCGGGGATGCCGCCGATGCGGCAGGCGAGTTGAAGACGGAGGATGTTGTTTTGCCACAGGAGAGATTTCTTTTTACCTCGGAGTCGGTCACAGAAGGCCATCCGGACAAGATTGCCGATCAGATTTCGGATGCGATTCTGGACGCCTGCCTGGAGCAGGATCCTTACAGCCGGGTGGCGTGCGAGACGCTGACAGCCACCGGACTGGTGGTGATCGCAGGCGAGATCACGACGAAGGCGTATGTGGACTTCCAGGCACTGGTGCGCGGCGTGGTGGCGTCGATTGGCTATGACAACGCGCTGTACGGTTTTGACTCGAATACGTGCGCGGTGATTTCGACGATCAACAAGCAGTCCGGCGATATCGCGATGGGCGTGGACACGGGCGGCGCGGGCGACCAGGGCATGATGTTCGGCTACGCGACGAACGAGACGCCGGAGCTGATGCCGACGGCGATTTCGCTGGCGCACAAGCTGACGCGGCGGCTGACCGAAGTTCGCAAGAACGGGCGGATGGCGTATCTGCGGCCGGACGGCAAGAGCCAGGTGACGGTGGAGTACGACGAAAACTTCAAGCCGAAGCGCATTGACGCAGTGGTGATTTCGACGCAGCATGCGGATTCGGTGACAACCGAAGAGCTGCGCGCGGACATTCTGAAGAATGTGATTCAGGCAGTTCTGCCGCCCGAGCTGCTGGACGAGAACACGAAGTACCACATCAATCCGACGGGCCGGTTTGTGATCGGCGGGCCGATGGGCGACACGGGCCTGACGGGCCGCAAGATCATCGTGGATACCTACGGGGGCATGGGCCGGCATGGCGGTGGGGCGTTCTCGGGCAAGGATCCGACAAAGGTGGACCGCTCGGCGGCGTACCTGGCGCGGTACATTGCCAAGAACATTGTGGCGGCCGGACTGGCGGAGCGCTGCGAAGTGCAGCTGGCTTACGCGATTGGCGTGGCGGAGCCGGTGAGCGTGCTGGTGGATACTTTCGGGACGGGCAAGGCGAGTTCGACGGAGCTGGAGAAGCTGGTGCGCGCCAACTTCGAGCTGACGCCGAAGGGCATTATCGAAAGCCTGAACCTGCGCCGGCCGATCTACCAGAAGACGGCTGCGTATGGGCACTTTGGTCGTACGGAGAGCGAGTTTTCCTGGGAGCAGACCGACAAGGCCGCGGCGCTGCGCGAGCAGGCGGGCGTGAAGGCGGCGGTCGCGAAGTAAATCCTGAAGAGAAGCAGAAGAAACGGCAGGCCGTGAGCCTGCCGTTTTTCTTTTGGGGTGCCTTCGGGGCCGGGCCGTCCGCATGCCGGCTGTGAGGGTGGAAGCGGCTTTGATGGGAAGGCAGGTCGGTGTTTCCTATTGACAATCGATAGGAAGCGAGAGCAGAGTCATATCGTTATTCGATAGGAGTGCCACGTGGAAGGAAATCGGACTACGCTGCTTCAGGGGACGCTGGATTTGCTGATCCTGAAGGCGATTGGAGATGGGGAGCTGCATGGGCTGGGGATATCGCGGCGGATAGAGCAGATTACGCGGGGGACGTTCCAGGTAAAGCCGGGATCGCTTTTCCCGGCGCTGCACAGGATGGAGGAGGCGGGATGGCTGAGTTCGTTCTGGGGCGAATCGGAGAACAACCGGCGGGCGCGGTTCTACCGGCTGACGAAGGCCGGGCAGAGCCAACTGGGCGTGGAAGCCGAGCAGTGGACGACGATTGCCCGCGCGATGGCGCATGCGCTGAAGGCGACATAAGGAGGGTGACATGGGGCTGTTGTCGCGTGCCAAGTCGCTGTGCAGGAATCTGCTGCATCGCCCGAGGGTGGAAGCCGAGCTCGACGAGGAGATTCGCGGTTTTGTGGAGGCGCTGACCGAGGAGAAGATGGCGCGCGGAGTTGCGGCGGCGGAGGCGCGGCGGCAGGCGCTGGTGGAGTGCGGCGGCGTGGAGCAGGTGAAGCAGGCGGTGCGGGTTGGGCGAACGGGGGTTCAACTGGAGCTGTGGTGGCAGGATGTGCGGTATGCGCTGCGTCAGCTGAAGCGGAATCGGGCGTTTGCATGGACGGCTGTGATTACGCTGGGGCTGGGGATTGGGGCGACGGCTTCGATATTTTCGGCTGTGTATGCGTTATTGCTGCGGCCGCTGCCGTATGCGAAGGCGGGCCAGCTTGTTTATATCTCGCATCGGACAGGCGGGCAGTACAGCGACGTTACGTTGTCTCCGGATTTTGTGGCGGCCCGAACGAGAACGAAATCGTTCGAGCAGCTTGCGGGTTGGGTAAACAACGGCGATGCCAACCTGGTGGGAAATGCTACTCCGGTACGGGTTCACTGGGTTGGGATCACGTCGAACTTTCTGCAGGTGTTAGGAGTGACGCCACAGGTGGGGCGCAATTTCTTGGCCCCTGAGGACCGGTACGATGGTCCACCGGTGATCTTGCTGAGCAACCACATCTGGCATACATACTTTGATGCGAATCGCGGGATTGTTGGGGAGACTGTCCGGCTGAGCGGAAGAGTCGAGACTGTAATTGGAGTTTTGCCGCCCCATTTCAGTTTTCCCAGTTTTGCTCTTGAACCGGATGTCTATGTTGCGGCTGATTTGAGTCCCGACACAAGCTTCGCCGCGAACGGAATGGTGCGCCCAGTGCATGCGATTGCGCGGCTTCGCCCGGGAGTGAGCGAAGCGCTAGCGCAGAAAGAGCTGCAGGCGTTATTTGATGTCCGGGCGCTGCATGATCCGGCCCCATATTCCAGCATCGAGGGCAACCGCAGAATCGTTGTGGAGTCGTTGCACCGGCATCTGACGGGGAGCGACCGCAGGCCGCTATTGCTGCTGCTGGCCTGCGTTGCCACAGTGCTGCTGATTGCGTGTGCGAATGTGGCGAATCTACAGATGGCGCGAGCGACATCGCGGCGGCACGAGACGACGTTGCGCGGAGCGTTGGGAGCTTCCCGCTTTCGAATCATGCGCCAATTTCTGATAGAGAGCCTGATGCTCTCCGCATTTGCGGCGGGCCTTGGTCTGGCGATCGCGTATGTGGTTGCGGCAGTTGTGCGGCATGCGGGGCTTCCGGGAGGTGTTGCAATCACCGTGCATGGCCTGCGGCCGTTCGGGCATTCCATGCATGAGTCACTCAGCAAGATTGCCTCTGTGATGCAAGTGAATGGCTGGGTGATTGGGTTCACCGTGGGACTGGCGCTGGTGACCACTGTGCTATTTGGGCTTGTGCCGGCGGTCAGCAGTGCACGAACAGACTTGCGGAATGCTCTGCAGACCGCAGGGCTCAAGATTACGCCTGGACGAGGGCAGCGCTTCCTGCGGCACGTCCTGCTGATTGCGGAGGCGGGGATTGCTGTCGCGCTGCTTTCTTCGGCGGGCCTGCTGGTGCGGAGCTTTGTCAACGTGATGCAGTTCGATTCGGGATTTCATCCTGCACATACCCTGACGGCGACGACGCTTCTGTATGGCAATGGGTATGAATCGGCCGGCAAGCGCAGTCAATTCGTAGAGCGACTTCAAAGACGCCTGGAGGCGCTTCCCGGTGTTGAAGTTGCGGCGATTGCGAACGCGTTTCCACTCGAAGGGGTGGCGCTGATGCGGTTTTCAGCCGATAACAATCCTGATCCGCCGTTCGATCAGGGCCATGTGGTGATCCAGGTGAGCGCTACGCCGGGATATTTCAGGGCGACCGGGATGCAAATGATCCAGGGCCGAACTTTTACAAAGGACGATAGTGCGTCTTCGCAGCGGGTGGTGATCGTGAACCGCGCCTTTGCGCGGGAGACGTTTGGCAGGAATGCGATTGGGCACGACCTGTATCTGCGCGCGAGGGGCGAAAAGCCGCGTTTTGAGCCTGCCACGATTGTGGGGGTGGTGAACGATGTGAGGTACAACGGCCTGCATGCAACGGTTGCACCGGCGATTTATGTGCCGTTTGCGCAATTCCCGACATACAGCGTTGATATCGTGCTTCGGACTGCGACGAGACCGGCGTCATTGACAAAAGCGATGCGGGAGGCCGTTCGCAAGGTAGACAGGAACCAGCCGATTTTTGACATACAGACGATGCGCCAGCGGATTTCAGAAATGGTTGGGCCTCGGCGGTTGATCATGCTGTTGATTGGTGGCTTTGCGGCGCTTGCAGTCATTCTGTGTGCGATTGGCGTGTATGGGGTTTTTCTGTATTCAGTGAGTTTGCGAACGCAGGAGATGGGAGTTCGACTGGCGCTGGGATCTTCACGGGGCGGACTGGTGGGTTTGATATTGCGCGAGGCAATCACGTTGATTTTTGTGGGGGATCTTGCGGGGCTGGGCGCGGCGCTGGTGCTGAACCGATTCATTACGGCTGAATTGGTTGGTGTGACGACTGCCAATGTTCCGGTGCTTGCCCTGGCATTGGCGATGATGACGTTGATTGCGCTGCTGGCGAGCGTTTTTCCGGCGGTGAATGCGGCGCGGACCGATCTGCTTTCTGTGCTGCGGGCGGAGTAAGGTGCTCGGGTTCGTTTGTTGGAGTGTGGACTTGTCTTAGTCGGGGATGGGGTTGTGGTGGCCGGGCGCGCGGGTGGGGTTCTGGACGAAGTGGGCGAGGCGTTCGCCGTTGAGGTCCATGCGGACGATGTCGAGCTCGCCATGGTCGTAGCTGGCGATAAGCATGCGCATGGAGCGGCCTTCGGGGCGGACATAGATAAGGCTGAAGTCGTGCGCGCCGTCGCGGCTGAGGACCATGCGATGCCAGGGCCCGGTGAGGCGAGTGGAAAGCAGGGCCGCGAGATCGTCGGGGCTGGTAAGGCCGGAGACGTTGGGGAAGTCGGCGATGCGCATGTGGCGGACGCCGCCGCCGGTGCTGATGGTGGCGCAGAGGCTGGCGAACCATTGGAGCGGGATGCTCTGGGGCTGCGCGTGGTACTGCAGCTCGACGGCGGAGACGGCTGCGTTGAAACCGTCAGTCGAGGAGAACCAGAAATGCAGCGGCAACACGGCCGCGAGCGCGAGGATCAGTGCACCGGCGGCGTATTTCATTGGTTGCCGCCGGAATTGTGGGTGCTGTTGTGGTTCTGGCCGGAGCCGGCGCGAGTGTGGAGCTGAGGGACGCCGAAGTTGCCGCCGAGGGCGCCGAGCTCCGATGGGTTGATGTGGCCGGAGATGTAGACGAAGTCGAGCTCTTTGGGTTCTGCATTGAGGATGAGCATGCCCTGGGTTTCGCCGTGGACAATTTTTTCGTAAATGTCGCTGATTTCGATGCCGTCCTTGGAGTGCGAGCGGGACTGGACCATGGGGACCCAATCGGAGCCGCGGAACTGGTCGCGGATGCGGTCGAGATCGGCGGTGGAGTACTCGCCGGTGTCCTTGAATTCGTAGGTGCGGACGTAGATGGCTTTGAGGCCGTTGATGATGTTGCGGGCCTGCTGGTCGTTCTGGTCGTTCTTATTCATGAACTGGGAGGCGAAGTTGAGGGTGCTTTTGTCGAGGGTGACCTCGGTGTAGTTGCTGGCGCGGGCGGCGAGTTTTTTGGCGAGTCCGGGGGGGAATGGGACAGGGCCCTGCGCGAGAGCGGGCAAGGCGGTGAGCAGGGCAAGAGCGAGCGTGGGAAGGGTGAGTGTGGTGAGGGCTTTCATGGCTGGAGATCCTTTCGGTTCTGGATGCTGGAGATGTTTTCGGCCACCTGCTGGAGCGTGGAGTGGGTGATCTGGAGGGCCGTGAAGACCTGCCGGCGTGCGCGTTCGCCAGCGATGCGGCGCTGGTGTTGCTGCCAGGCGAATGTGCCGGCGAGGATGACGACGAGCAGGGATGCGACGGCGGCCAGACGTGCCGGAGCGGGGATTGCTGCCGGGAGCCACGACAGGATCCGGGCTCGGCGCGGGGCAAGTCGCGGGGCGGGCTGGGCGTCGGGCGGGATCTGCTGCATGACGCGGGCGGCGAAGCCGGGCGGTGCGCTGCGGGGCCGGAGGGCCTGGCGCAGCTCGCTTTCCAGATCGGAGGACTCGAGTTCGAGATGGTCGAAGTCGGGGTTATCGGGGGATTCGAATTGGCGGTTGCGGTCAACCACGGGTGTACTCCTTGAGGGTGCGCTCGGCTTTGGAGCGGAGCAGCTTGATGGCCCGCTGCAAGTGACTGCGGACGGTGGCGAGCGGCATGGCGAGCGTTTCGGCAATCTGAGGGGGGTCGAGGTCTTCCTGATAGCGGAGCAGGAGGACGGCGCGCTGCTGCTCGGGGAGAGTGCAGAGGAGCTGCTCGATGCGGTTCATGAGCGGCGAGTCGGGCGGCGGAATTTCGCAGGAAGGCATGAGGGTTTCGTCGAAGACCTCGAAATACTGGCCGCCGCGGGCGGCGCGCCGGCGGAGTGCGTCGGTGGCGCGATGGCAGGCGACGCGGCGGAGCCATGCGGTGAGGTGATCGGGGCCGGTGAGCGTGGGCAGGGCGCGGTGGCACTCGAGGAAGACATCCTGCGCGACCTCTTCAGCGGCACCGTAGTCGCCGAGGATGCGGAAGGCGATCGAGAAGACGCGCGCCTGATGCTCGGTGACGATGGTTTCGAATGCCTGGCGGGTGGTTTCCAAGATGCGATCCTCGGTGCTTCACCGGGATATACGCAAACGGGGGTGGGAAATGATGCAGATTATTTGTGCTGGCCGCAGGGCAATCGCGGCTTCGCCGCGAAAACGGCCTTTCTATCTGCTTGCGGTGGCTGATTTCGTGGGAAGAGGTGTTTGGTGTGGGGATAAGCGTATATTTTTCAATTATTTGTCAGGAGTTTATGGCTTCCATCAAGAAACTGATATAAAGTCACTCACATTTTATGCAACCATTATGCTATAGTTTGCGTCAGATGAGATGAGTGCAGGAGTCGAGGGCTAAAGAAGCTGCTCCTTCTGTGCTCAAGGAGTCTTATTTTGGAAATTCGTCCTTCATGGAGGGAATTATGGCTATCACTCGTTGGGACCCGTTTCGGGATGTATTGGCACTGCAGAACCGCATGAACTCGCTTTTTCAGGACTACACGCGAGGTGGTGGTGAAGGGGATGTGGTGACGGCTGCATCGTTTGTACCGCCGGTCGATATTTACGAGGACGACCAGAAGATTGTGCTGAAGCTGGAAGTTCCGGGGATGAAGCTGGAGGACTTCGACGTGCAGATTGAGAACGACACGCTGAGCGTGCGCGGTGAGCGGAAGTTCGAGAAGGAAGAGAAGGAAGAGAACTTCCACCGGATTGAGCGGCGGTATGGGAGCTTTTTCCGGTCGTTTGCACTGCCGAACACGGTGGATGCCGGGAAGGTGAGCGCCAGCTATGATGCCGGGGTGCTGAAGATTGCGCTGGTGAAGCGGGAAGAGTCGAAGCCGAAGCAGATCAAGGTACAGGTAGGCGGGGCGCCATCGAAGGCCGTGGAAGGCAAGACGGCGGCGTAAAGGCAGTCGACAGTAGTCAGTTGTCAGTCCCCAGAGTAGAGAGAGTGGATGGGGAATGAGGAGTGAAATCGAGATGGCCAGCGGCTAACGGCCGTGAGTCCGGCAGGGCAGGCAGAAACCGGCCTGCCCTGGAAGGCCGGCTCCGGTGCGAGGTCGCTGGCCTGAAATTTTGCATACGAGATGATTGCGGGCGGCTTCCAAAGAGATGGAAGGCAATTGAGGAGTGAACATGGCGATTCGTTGGGACAAGTTTACGGTGAAGTCGCAGGAGGCGGTGCAGGCGGCGAGCCAGATTGCGGGCGAGCACGGGAACCCGGAGCTGGTGACGCTGCATTTGCTGGCGGCGCTGCTGGCGGACAAGGAAAGCATTGTTGTTCCGGTGCTGGAGAAAGTGGGTGTGCCGACGGCGCAGTTGCAGGCGAAGGTGCAGGAAGCACTCGAAAAGCTGCCGAAGGTGAGCGGCGCGTCGGGGCAGCCGGGAATGTCGGCGGCGCTGAACAAGGTGTTTGAACAGGCATTCAAGGAAGCGGAGAACTTCAAGGACGAGTACGTTTCGACGGAGCATCTGCTTTTGGCGCTGACGCAGCAGAAGAACGATGGGGCGCAGTTGGTGCTGGCAACGTTTGGGGCGACGCATGACGCGATCTTGAAGAGCCTGACGAGCGTGCGCGGTTCGCAGCGGGTGACGGACCAGAATCCCGAAGCGAAGTTTCAGGCGCTGGAGAAATATGCCAAGGACCTGACGGAGCTGGCGCGGCGGGGCAAGCTGGATCCGGTGATTGGGCGCGACGAGGAGATCCGGCGGGTGATCCAGGTGCTGTCGCGGCGGACGAAGAATAACCCGGTGCTGATTGGCGAGCCGGGCGTGGGCAAGACGGCGATTGTGGAGGGTTTGGCGCGGCGGATTGTGCATGGGGACGTGCCGGAGATTCTGCGTAACAAGCGGGTCATTTCGCTGGATCTGGGTTCGATGCTGGCCGGGGCGAAGTATCGCGGCGAGTTTGAGGACCGTTTGAAGGCGGTGCTGAAGGAGATTGAGGACTCGCAGGGGCAGATTGTCCTATTTATTGATGAGCTGCATACGCTGGTGGGCGCTGGTGCGGCGGAGGGCGCGATCGACGCCTCGAACATGCTGAAGCCGGCGCTGGCGCGCGGCGAACTGCGGGCGATTGGCGCGACGACGCTGAATGAATATCGCAAATACATTGAGAAGGACGCGGCGCTGGAGCGGCGCTTCCAGATCGTGTTTGTGGGCGAGCCGAACGTGGAGGACACGGTTGCGATTTTGCGCGGTCTGAAGGAGCGCTACGAGGCGCACCACAAGGTTCGGATCAAGGATTCGGCGATTGTGGCGGCGGCGACGCTGTCGCACCGGTATATTTCGGATCGATTTTTGCCGGACAAGGCAATTGACCTGGTGGATGAGGCGGCGGCTTCGCTGGCGATTCAGATCGGGTCAGTGCCGACGGAGATCGACGAGCTGGAACGCGAGGCGACGTCGCTGGAGATTGAACGGGCGGCGCTGAAGCGGGAGACGGACCAGAACTCAAAAGAGCGGCTGGAAGTGGTGGAGCGCGAACTGGCGGCGCTGAAGGAGCAGGCGACGGGCCTGCGCGCGCGCTGGCAGAAGGAGCGCGAGGCCATCACGCAACTGAGCGAGCTGAAGAAGCGGATTGAGACGCTGCGCTTTGAGATGGACGAGGAGACGCGACGCGGCAATCTGGAGCGCGCGGCGCAGCTTCAGTATGGCGAGCTGCCGCGGGCAGAAGCCGAGCTTCAGCGGTTGAATGCGGTGCAGGAAGGTGCGGAAGGCGGGCAACGCTTGCTGAAGGAAGAAGTGGACGAGGAAGATATTGCGCGCGTGGTGAGCAAGTGGACGGGGATTCCTGTTTCAAAGATGCTCGAAGGCGAAGTGCAGAAGCTGGTGCAGATGGAAGACCGCCTGCGCGAGCGCGTGGTCGGTCAGGATGAACCGCTGGGCGTGGTGGCGAATGCGATTCGGCGGTCGCGCGCGGGGCTGAGCGATCCGAAGCGTCCGATTGGTTCGTTTATCTTCCTGGGGCCGACGGGCGTGGGCAAGACGGAGACGGCGCGTGCGCTGGCGGAGTTCCTGTTTGATGACGAGCAGGCGATGGTTCGCATCGACATGTCGGAATACATGGAGAAGCATGCGGTGGCGCGGCTGATCGGCGCGCCTCCGGGCTACATCGGCTACGACGAAGGCGGACAGCTGACCGAAGCGGTGCGGCGGAGGCCGTATGCGGTGGTGCTCTTCGACGAGATCGAGAAGGCGCACCCGGATGTGTTCAACGCGCTGCTACAGGTGCTCGACGATGGGCGGTTGACGGACAGCAAGGGTCGCACGGTGGACTTCAAGAACACGGTTGTGATCATGACGTCGAACCTGGGGGCGCAGGCGCTGAACGCGGAGGCGATGAAGGATGAGGCGAGCTTCGATGCGGCGAAGGCGCAGGTGATGGAGATGCTGCGGATGCACTTCCGGCCGGAGTTTCTGAATCGTGTGGATGACATTGTGATTTTCCGTCCGCTGGGCGAAGAGCAGTTGATGCACATTGTGGATCTACGGCTGGTGGATATGCAGAAGCTGCTGAAGGATCGTCACATCACGCTGGAGTTGACGGATGCGGCGCGGCATCAGCTGTTCCTGAGCGGGTATGACCGGGCGTATGGAGCGCGTCCGCTGAAGCGCGCGCTGCAGCGGCTGGTGCAGGACCCGCTGGCGATGAAGATCCTGGATGGAGAAGTGGTGCACGGCGATCATGTGCGCGTGGACGCCGATCCGCTGAAGGGGCAGCTTCGGTTTGAAGTGGTAGGGAAAGAAGTGGTGGCGAAGTGAGACGGTGTCCGTCCTCCGCCTTTGGCGGGGGATGGAGGCCATGAAAGTTCACTGCAGAGCCTTCGGCTGGGGCAGTGCTGCGCGCTGCTTCCGCTCAGCGATGACCATTCAAGAAAAGAGTAGGGTGACAACTCACAAACAGCCAGGCTGATATCTGCTGAAGGCTGCAAGACAATGCAGGCCTCCCGGAATGACGGGAGGCTTTTTGTTTCGTGGTCAGAAGGTGAGCTGGGTGGAGAACTGGAATTCGCGCGCCGGCAATTGATTGCTGATGCCGGTGAGCGGCTGTCCGAACCCGGGGCCGGGCGTGGGGCCGTTGCCGTAGGTACCGCTGTATCCGACAAAGTTGGCGTGGTTGGTGGCGTTGAAGGCCTCGGCGCGGAGATTGAGCTGGGCGCGAGTGCCGTGAATGGCGAAGTCGCGCTGGATGAAGGGTGAGATGTCATAGATGGCGCCGCCGAGGCCGGTGTTGCGTCCGACGATGTGACCGTGGATGACGGGCCGATCGGTGGTGGCGCCGGGATCGCCGCTATTAACGGTTCCCGTGACGTAATTGAAGGGCAGGCCCGAGGCGAGCGTGGCGATGCCGCCGAGGCTGATGCGGAAGGGCGCGGCGTAAACGCCGCTGAGTACGAAGCGATTGCGCTGGTCGAAGCCGGCGTTGCCGTACTCGGCGCGGTTGGTGAAGTTGGGGTCGTTGGGGTTCTGGCTGGGAACGTCGGGGTCGACGTTGTCGAGGGTGTGCGACCAGCTGTAGCTGGCGAGCATTGAGGAGCCATTGGCGAACGGGTGGCTGAGATTGACGTCGAGGGCGTCGTAGTTGGCGTAGCCGTCGTTCACGTCGGTGAGGATGACGCTGTAGGGCGGCTGGGGATCGGTGGGTGTTGTGGGATTGCAGGTCATGTTGTGCTGCTGGTACCAGACGATCCAGTAGGGGCGGGTGCAGTTGGCCTGCTGCGCGGTGCGGAACTCGCCCTGTGCAGTGCGGATGAAGGGCGCGGGCGAGTCGAGGTCGAGCGGTCGAACGTTGTGGCGGGTCCGCGAGCCGACGTAATCGAGGCTGAGGACCCAGTGGTGGTAGACCTGCTGCTGGAGACCGAGGATCCACTGGCTCGTGTAGGGGTTGAGCAATCCGGAGGGATAGCCCTTGAGCGTGGATGTGGGGAAGAAATGGTTGTAGTAACCGGCGCGTCCGGGACGGATGTAGAGGTTGCGCAACGGGACCTGCGCGCCTGCTGGGAACGACGGAAGCGGTGCGGCGGAGACACTGGCGGGGAAGCCGACCTGGCCGGGAGCGGCGGTGTAATTGAAGACGCCGGTGGGTCCGGTGAGGGCGTAGTTGGCCTCAGAGTTGTCGACGACCTGCGAATAGTAGACGCCGAAGCCGCCGCGGAGGACGGTGCGGCCGTGACCGCTGAAGTCGTAATCGAAGCCGAGGCGCGGGCCGAAGTCGTTGCGGGAGTCGGTGAAGGTCTGCTGTTCGTAACGGAGGCCGAGGTTGAGGGTGAGGCGGTTGCTGACCTCGAAGTCATCCTGGAGGAAAAGCGCCCAGAGGAAATCGTTGACGGTGTAGACGGCGTTGCCGTAGCTCTGGGTGTAGGTCTGCACGTTGTCAATGTTGTTGAGGTAGGCGGAGCTTTCGCAGTAGGAGAGGGCCTGAGTGCAGGTTTTGTACTGGAACTGACCGTCATAGATGGGCCCGCCGAATTCTTCTCCGTCACCCCCGGTGTGGGCGGCGATGAGGCTGGCGCCGAAGCGGAACTGGTGGCGGCCCATGTCCGCGGAAACGACGTCGTTGATGGAGTACTGGTGGTTAAGGAGGAGGGCCTGCTGGGAGGTGCCCGACATGAAGGTTCCGCCATTTGAGATGGGGACGATGAACTGGGTGCCGTAGATGACGGGATCGAATTCGGTGATGGGAGACGCGAGCTGCATTTGGGCGCGGAGATCGTTGAGCAGCGCAGGACTGATGACGTAGGTATCGCCGATTTCGGTGGTGTAGGTGCGGCGGCGGAAGGTGCGGGCGACGGAGGGCAGAGTGTCGCCGCCGATGATGCCTTTGGGGTTGGTGTCGTAGAACATGTCATCGTCTTCGCGGAGGAAGATGCGGTGGCGGGGATTGAATTCGTGGTCGATGCGCAGGAAGGCGAGGCCGCCGCGGTAGCGACCGATGAAGTTGCCGGGAGCGACGGGCGAGGTGACGGGCGAGGCGCGGTCCTGGGCGCTGTATTCGCCGGAAAGGAAGAACTGCGTGTGTCCACCGGGCAGGAGGGGTCCGGAGAGCGATGCGGCGCCCTGGGCCAGGGTGTCGTTGGTAATGTCGCTGCCGCTGGTGGCCGTGGTGTTGTTGAAGCCGGAGAGTTCGGCTTCGGTGGCGGAGGGTCGCCAGAGACCGAGGGCCATGCCGTGGAAGTGATTTGTGCCTGATTTGGTTACGATATTGACGACGCTGCCGGCAGAGGCTCCGTACTCGGCGGAGAAGGAATTTTCAAGGATGGTCATCTCCTCGACAGCGGCGACGGGGACATTGCTGAAGATGGTCTGGCGGCCCCAGCTGTCATTGGCATTGGCGCCATCGACCTCGAACCAAGTCTGGCGGCGTCCGGCGCCGTTGGTGTTGAAGAGGTCCTGATTCATGAAGATATCGCCCTCGTTGATGGCGGGGCGATTGGCGGCGTTGAGCAGCGGGAGATAGGTGATGCGGCGGTTGAGGAGCGGGGTCATTTGGATCTGGCGGGCGGAAAGGACGTCGCCCATTTGGGGCTCGTCGGTGCGGAGCGAGCCCAACTGGCCGGTGACGGTGATGCGTGTGACGCCGCCTGGGATGGCGAGACGGATGTCCACCTGGGCGGCGACACCGCCGACGAGATGGAGCGTGGGGACGGTACCGGCGGCGAATCCGGATGCGGTGGCGTGGATCGTGTAGGCACCGGAGATGGGCAGGCCGCCGAACTGGAATGTGCCGGCGGAGGTGGTACGCATGTGGCGCACGGAGCCGGTGAGGGTGTTGGCGACGGTGACTTCGGCGTTGGGGATGGCGCGGCCGTCGGGGTCAAGAACGCGGCCACGGAGGGTCGCAGTGTCCGGTGTTTGCGCCCACGCGACAGAAGCAAGGAGAACAAGGAGAAACAGGCCCCAACACTTGCGAAGCATACAGAAAAGGGTACCGGACCTGGGCGGGGAATCCGGTGATTTTGAACAAAGTTGCATGCAAAGGAGCGCCATCTGGTGAGATGGACGGATTTTGTGGCCGCCAAGTTTCTCGCGGGGTGCGCAAACGGTGGGACGAGCGCAGTAGGATGTGGAGGGAGGATTTGCTCGTGAACGGATTGCGTCTGTCGCTGAAGGTTGGATTCGGGATCGTGATTTGCATGCTGCTGGGGCTGGCGGGGCCGCGCGCCGTGGCGCAATGCCCGCAGATGATGCAGGTGGATGCGGCGCAGGCGCTGCCTTCAGGGATTGAGATTCACAGCGGACAGGGGATTTTGCGGGTGGTGGCGCTGCGCGACGACGTGCTGCGCTTCACGATGAGCAATACCGGGCAGATGCCGCCGCATGGGTCCTGGGCGGTGCTTGCGAAGGCGCGGGCGTCGCGGGTGACGGTGACGCCGTTTTCGGGCGCGGACTCGGTCGGGTTCAACACGAAGGACCTGATGGTGCGGGTGGCGCGCAAGACGATGGCGATTACGGTGACGAATGCCAACGGCTTTGTGCTGATGCAGAGCGCGTCGCCGGTGGAGTTCTACAAGAGCGACCAGCATGGCGATACCGGATACACGGTGTGGGAGAAGATGCCGCAGGATGAGCACTTCTTCGGGCTGGGGGACAAGCCTGCTCCGCTGGACAGGCGCGGGTGGCAGTTCACGATGTGGAACACGGACCACTACCGGTGGCAGCGGGGGACGGATCCCATTTACAAGGACATTCCTTACTTCATGGGCTTCCAGAAGGGCACGGCGTATGGGGTTCTGCTGGATAACACGTGGTGGACGACGTTTGACTTTGGCAAGCTGCGGCGGAATGAGTTCAGCTTTGGCGCCGAGGGAGGGCCGCTGCGGTACTACTTCTTCTACGGGCCGACGCCGAAGCAGGTGGAGCAGGACTATGCGTGGCTGACGGGGACGATTCCGATGCCGCCGAAGTGGACGCTGGGCTTTCAGCAGTCGCGGTACAGCTATGGAACCGAGGCGAAGGTGCGTGCGATTGCCGACCGGCTGCGGAAGGACAAGATTCCGGCGGATGTGATTTACATGGACATCGACTACCAGATTCACAACCGGCCGTTCACGGTGGACCCGAAGAAGTTTCCGGATTTTCCGGCATTTGTGAAGGAACTGGAGAAGAAGGACTTTCACCTGGTGATGATCACGGACCTGCACGTGGCGTATCTGCCGCACAGCAATTACATGCCATTCATGACGGGCGAGGCGGGCGATCACTTCCTGCATAATCCGAACGGATCGATTTATGTGGGCGATGTGTGGCCGGGGCCGGCGGTGTTTCCTGACTTTACACAGGCGCGCACGCGGAAGTGGTGGGGCGGGCTGTACAAGCAGTTCTACTCGTATGGGGTGGGTGGTTTCTGGAACGACATGAACGAGCCGTCGGTGTTCAACACACCGACGAAGACGATTCCGCTGGACGTGGTGGGGCAGATTGAAGGGCCGGGCTGGAAGACGCGGACGGTGACGCAGCGGGAGATCCACAACATTATGGGCGAGCAGAACTCGCGGGCGACGTTTGACGGGTTGCGGGCACTGAAGCCAAACCAGCGGCCGTTTGTACTGACGCGCTCCAGCTACGCAGGCGGGCAGCGGTACGCGGCGACGTGGACGGGAGATAATTCCTCGGACTGGAACCAGATGCAACTGAGCACGCCGATGCTGGAGAGCCTTGGGCTGAGCGGCTTTACGATGGTGGGCGACGACATCGGCGGGTTTGCGGGTTCGCCGCAGATGGATTTGCTGACGAAGTGGATCGAGATGGGCGCGTTCAATCCGATTGACCGCGATCACACGACGAAGGGCTCACACCCGCAGGAACCGTGGGTGGGAGGGCCGGCGCAGGAGGCGATCCGGCGGAAGTATATTGAAACGCGCTACCGGCTGTTCCCTTATATCTACACGACGGTGGATTATGCATCGCGGACGGGGATTCCGCTGATGCGGCCGCTGTTCCTGGATTTTCCGGACGCGATGCCGGACAAGTCTCCGCTGGATGACAGCGTGCCGAACGAGTTTCTGTTTGGGCCGGACCTGCTGGTGGCTCCGCCGCACTATCCCGATGAAGTGCAGAGCTACAATGTGACGTTTCCGCCGGCGCCCTGGTACAACTTCTGGACCGGGAAACTGGCGGCGAACGGCGGGTATACGGGAACGCTGGAGAAGACGGTGCTGACGAACCAGACGGTTTCCGGCGGACAGGGACTGCAGACGCTGAAGGTGAGGCCGACCCTGGCGGTACTGCCCGTCTTTGCGAAGGGCGGATCGGTGATTCCGATGCAGCCGCTGGTGGAGAGCCTGATGCAGACGCCCGTGGGTCCGCTGACGCTGCGTGTTTATCCGGGGCCGGATTGCCACGGGTCGCTGTATGACGATGACGGCACGACGCTCGACTACAAGCACGGGGATTATCTGCGGGTGCATTACGCCTGCGAGGCCGCGCCAGGGAGTCTGACGCTGCACATCAGCGCGCAGGAGGGGAGTTATCCGGCGTGGTGGAAGCAGATCCGGGTGCAGGTGTATGGCTGGAAGAGCAGCCATGTGCAGGCGGAGTTGGACGGCCGGCCGGTGAGCGGTGCGAGGTACGATGCCGCGCATGGGATGGTCGAGGTGGTGATTCCGCAGAATGTGAAGGGTGAGACGCTGACGGTGAAAGCGGAGTAGGGGATGCGCTGCCGATGAGCAGGAAAGCACCCCTGAAGTTCTCACGCAGAGAGATGGTGGCGGGACTGGGCGCGGCGAGTGCTGCCGCGCTTGTTCCCTCCGGCGCGGTTTGTAAGGCAGGCGCCATCAGGTAGGATGGATGCGCGAATTCTTTAGAAGCAAGAGATTGTCCGTTTGGCTCTGAGCAAGGGATGCGCGCCGGTTTGCAGGTGCATTCGGCAGGTGTTGTTCAGCGTAATTCGAAGCTCGAAATTTCATATGGGAGGGTTCAAAGAGAATGAACCGGGATGAAGCCATGCGGGCGCAGCCCGCTTGTGGGGTGCGCGGCAACGAGGCCGCTATCGAGCGTGCGGCCAGGAAACGGAATCTGTTGCCTGCAATCAAAGTGTGCATTTACGGCGCCAGGTCAGGAGTGTTTGCGGCCATTGCGATCGTGGCGCTGGGAGCGGCTGTATGTGGGACCGCGCATGCGATACCGCCGAAACCGGCGAGCACGGCCGCGGATTGTCCGTGGCTGAACCCGCATCTGCCGATTGCGAAGCGGGTTGCGATGCTGATGAAGAAAATGACCGTCGCCGATGAAATCAGCATGGTTGAAGGCCACGGCGTGCGTCCATATGTTGGAGACGAGCCAGCGAATGCCGCGCTGTGCATCCCGGCGCTCGGACTCGAAGATGGTCCGAACGGGGTTGGGGATGGACTGAAGGACGTTACGAACCTGCCATCGGGCGCATCGCTCGCCGCGACATTCTCGCGGAAGCTCGCCTATGAGTACGGGCAGGTGGTTGGGGCCGAACAGGCCGCCAAGGGAGTTGCCGTAGATCTGGGGCCGACCGTCAATATTGCCCGCGATCCGCGCTGGGGCCGCGAGTTCGAAAGCTACTCGGAAGACCCGACACTGGCAGCGAATATTGCGGTCGCTGAAATCCGCGGCATCCAAAGCACAGGCACCATTGCGCAGGTGAAGCACTTTGACGCCTACAACCAGGAGACCTACCGTAACACGCCGAAAGACGACGTTATCGTTTCAAAGCGGGCGCTGCACGAGATCTACATGCCGGCTTTCCGCGCTGCGATCCGCAAGGCGAAGGTTGGCTCGATCATGTGCTCGTACGCAACGGTGAACGGCTACTACAGCTGCGAGAACCATTACCTGCTGACGGATGTGCTGCGCGACGAGTGGAATTTCGACGGGTTCAACACGTCGGACTGGGGTGCGGTCCACAACGTTTCGGCAGCCGCGGCCGGCACGGATATGGAGCAGCCATCCAGCCGTTATTTTGGCGCGCCGCTGCAGAATGCAATCACGAATGGCACGATTCCGCGCGCAGTGCTGAACACGATGGTGGCACGGATTCTTTACCAGATGTTCCGCTTCGATCTGTTCAACCATCCTCCGTCCGGCTCGACCACCGCAGTGGCGACGACGCCGGAGCATCAGGCAATTTCGAACAGAATCGCCAAAACCGGCACGGTACTGCTCAAGAACGATGGTCACCTGCTGCCGCTGGCGACATCGGCAGATATCGCCGTGATCGGCCCGGCAGCGTCGGCGCAGGTGACCTATGGCGGCGGCGGGAGCGCACATGTGATTCCGTCGTCGACGGTTTCGCCGCTGGCCGGAATCCAAGGGGTCGCCGGGAAGTCGAGTGTGAGTTATACGCAGGGCCTGCCGGCCGATGCACAACTCATGCCGGTTCCGACGGCGGATCTGTCGACTCCGACGGCCAGCAAGACCGCGAAGAAGCGTCTCCGGTCGTATTCGGCGACGCTGACGGCTCCGGCGAGCGGTCTCTACATCCTTGGCTATGCCGCTGGGTGCAGTCACTGGTTCGGGAGACTCGCCATCAACGGCAGGACGCTGATCTATGCTCCAGGCGCTCCTCATTCGGCGGCCGTCCATCTCAGCAAGGGGCAGACGTATCAGATCGATTTGCCGTGCTCGCCCAGCAAGCTGGTCTGGGCGACGCCGTCGACGGTGCACGCCGATATTCAGAAGGCGGTAGAGGCCGCGAAGTCGGCGAAGGTCGCGGTGGTGGTGGTGGCAGACGATACGGAGAGCGAGGGCGGCGACCGGCCCGACCTGCGTCTGCCCTCGGCGCAGAACGCGCTGGTGAGCGCAGTGGCGGAGGCCAATCCGCACACGGTGGTTGTGGTGCAGGCCGGGGCGCCGATTGCGATGCCCTGGCTCGACCGGGTGCCCGCGATTCTCGACACGTGGTATCCGGGGCAGACCAACGGGACGGCGCTGGCGGATGTGCTGTTCGGCAAAGTCGATCCAAGCGGTCATCTGCCGGTGACCTTCCCGGTGAAACTTGCCGATGTGCCGGCGGCAGGTCCAGAGCGCTTTCCGGGCATCGGTGGCAAGGTGCATTACTCGGAAGGGCTACTGGTGGGTTATCGGTGGTACGAGGCGAAGCACATTCAGCCGATGTTCCCCTTCGGCTTCGGCTTGTCCTACACGCATTTCCAGTACAGCGATCTGGACGTGAGCGAGCATGAGGTTGACGGCGTGACGCCGATCCAAGTGAGCGCGCGCGTGACCAATGACGGACACGTGACAGGCACCGATGTCGCGCAGATTTATCTGGGCATGCCTGCGTCGACGGGCGAGCCGCCGCGCAAGCTGGTCGGATTCCGGCGCGTCACGCTGGCGCCGGGTGAGTCGAAGGTCGTCCACTTCACGATCACGCCGCGCGACGAGTGGTGGTGGGGACAGAATGGCTGGACCGAGACGGCCGGCAACTACTACGTGTATGTTGGCGACTCATCGGCGCTGGCCAATCTTCCGCTGACCGAGCGCTACGAGATGAAGCAGTCGGTCGGCGACCGGCAGGTGACAGTTTCCGCGCCGAAGAGCTTCCAGCCGGGCACTCGCAGTATCGTCAGCGTTTCGCTGAGCGCCGGCGGCAATGAGACCCTGCACGACGTGCATTTGAGCCTGAAGGCGCCGGGCGGCTGGCAAGTGGCGCCGGTCGGTCACCAGATGAGCGGTGAGGTGGCTGCGAACCAGGCGGTCACCGAGAAGTTTGCGGTGACGCCGCCATCCGGCGCGGTTACGCAGTACGTGACGCTGTATGGCACGGCTAATCTCTCGGCGGGTGCGTGCATGGGCGGCGGTACTCATCCAAGCCAGGCAGGGGTTGTGCCTGATCACCACGGCAACGCGGCGTCCGGTCATCACCCTAATGCGA
>JAJZAL010000035.1 GCA_021799405.1 Acidobacteriota bacterium | reverse complement strand
ATTGTCGAGGATGATCTCTCCGCGCTTCCACGTCCTGCCATGATCGTCGCTATAGATCGTGGCGATGGCGGAAGGACGGTGCGCGCGGATATTGTGCCCCATCAATTTCCCCAGCGACATCCAGACTGGAACCAGCAGGCGCCCGCTGCGCAGTTGGATGGCGTGCCCCACGCCGGGAGCGATCACGTGCCAGTCATACTGCCTGCGAAACTGGTCGAAGACGTACGTGATGTCAACGGGCGGCGAGAAGCTTCGCCCGTTGTCATCGCTGCGCATGTAGTAGCAGCGCGCGTAGTCCTTCTGAAAAAGAAAATGAATGGACCCTGTTTCGCGATCGACAATTGCGACCGGGTTGTCCGTCGTACCATGCCCGTCGCCCGCGATGCGCCGCGACGGTGCCCACGTGCGGCCACCGTCCGTACTTCGCCGGAGCACAATGTCCGTGTCAGACCAATCACCTCTGTCGAGTTCGCGGCGCGCAGCAGCGTAAGCAAGAATGGTGCCTCGCTTGGTCACTAGAATGCCCGGTATGCGGTAGATCTGGTAGCCGCCGACGCCGCCAGCCCAGAGGGTTGTGCTCCGAAGTTCGCTGGCGTGGGAGACAGCAGAGGAAGTCTTTGACCAGGCCGCCGGAAGCAGCATGAACAGACCGGCAATCACCGGGCAGAGGAGGCGCGCCACAGCCGGCATCCGAGACTGAATTCGAGTTCTGGTCACCCGCCAGCTTCCTTTCTTCAGGATCATGCAGGGGGAATGCCTGAGCCACCAAAATCCATTGGCGCAGCCCGCTCGGCGATCAGCACCGGGATCCCCTCCACAATGGGATAGCCACGACCACAGCCTGCGCAAACCAGGCGGAAATCGTCCAGGCGCAACTCGCCCCCGCAGGCCGGACATGCCAGCAGGCTCAGGAGGGCCGTATCAAATTGCCGTTGCGGTGAAGACTTCGCGGGCATAGGGAACTAACCACAGGCAACAAAGGGTTGCTGAAAATCTGTTCACTGCACAGGATCGTCGTGGCCGGCCTCATGAGCCGCCACGCTGTGCTTCTGCCGGCCTGCGAACTCCCGTTCGATGCGTTCATTGGTACCGGCTTTAGCGAATTCGTAGGCCACGCGAATGCCGTTGTAGATGGCGTTGTCGTTGGAGGAGCCGTGGCCGATGATGCAGACACCACGCACGCCCAGCAGCGGCGCGCCGCCGTATTCGGTGTAGTCCAGCCGGCGGCGGAAATCGTTGAAGGCCCGCCGTGAAAGCAGCGCTCCCACCTGCGCCGTAACCGTCCGCGTTAATGACTCGCGCAACGCGTCGCGGACAAAGCGCCCGATGCCTTCGCTGGTTTTGAGCGCCACGTTGCCGACAAAGCCGTCGCAGACGATCACGTCCGCGTTGCCGTTGAAGATGTCACGGCCTTCAACGTTGCCGATGAAGTGAATGGGCAGCGCCTTGAGCAGCGGAAAGGCCTCGCGGGTCAGCTCGTTGCCTTTGGTCTCTTCCTCGCCGATCGAGAGCAGACCTACGCGCGGCTTGTGAATCTTGAGAACGCTGCGGGCATACATCTCGCCCATCACGGCGAATTGCTCCAGATTATGGGCTTTGCAATCGACGTTGGCGCCTACGTCGAGCAGCACGCAGGGATTGCCCTTTGAAGTGGGCATGGGCGTCGCCAGCGCAGGACGGTCCACGCCGGGCAATGCGCCCAGCACCATCTTGGCCGTGGCCATGGCCGCGCCAGTGTTACCGGCCGTGACAAACCCGGAGACCTTGCCCTCGCGCACCAGCTTAAGGCCGACGCGCATGGAACTGTCGCGCTTGGAGCGAACCGCTTGAGCGGCCTTTTCTTCCATCGCGATGCGCTCGGATGCATGGTGAATGACGATCGGCAAGTCCTCATTTTCGAGGTGCTCGTCAAGCAGATCGCGCAGGTCCGGCTCCGGCCCAATCAGGTGGACCCGTACCGGCAGCGCACGGCAGGCTAGAACTGCTCCGCGAATCTCCGGCTCCGGCGCTTTGTCAGAACCGACGGCGTCAAGCGCGATGTCGATGAGCATGGCCGCCCAGATGACCTACTTTGCAGCTTCCTTGACTTCGAGAACGGCACGTCCCCTGTACTCTCCGCACTTGGGGCAGGCGCGATGAGGTAGCTTCTTTTCGTGACAGCTGGGGCACTCGGAGAGACCATTGGCGGTCAAAAAGTCGTGGGCACGGCGGTTGGCGGTGCGGCGCGTCGAGTGGCGCCTTTTCGGATTCGGCATGATGCAATTCCTTTCGTCTCTTCGCGGCCCCGCCGGCGTACAGCCCCATCGTACTTCGCCACAAACGCGAAAAGAATGGGGAACCCCATCAGGACCGGCCTTGCGGCGCGGCGAAGCGCCCTCATCTCGTAGAGGGCTGATTTCTCAGGACTTAATCCGGCCACGCAGCCCAGCCAACCCTTGCCATCGGGGGTCGCTCGGACCCTCCTCGCAGGAACATGGATGGAGATTGCGGTTCTGGCCGCAGCGCGGGCAAAGTCCCTTGCAGTCGGGCTTGCACAGCGTCCTGACCGGCAGGGACAAAAGCACCTGCTCCCTCAGCACATCTTCAAGCAACAGACTGTCTTTTTGATAATACCCGATTTCGGTCTCCGGTGCTGTGATGGACCGTTCCGGGAAGCCGGAATCAGCCCCCAGGGGCCGGTAAATGAGGTCAAATTCCGCCGTCAGGGGCACCTCGACCGGCTCGACGCAGCGGGCGCAAGGTATCTGAAATTTGCCGGCAAACCGGCCCCTTAGCCGGATATCCGGGACGATCTCCTTGGGCCCGCGATGTTCGTGGATCACTTCGGCGCGGCCGGAGATGGCCAGTTGCCCGGCCTGTTCGGCTTCCTCGCCAAAATCGACCAGGCCCGGAGCCAGTTCCAGGTCGAATTCGACCGGCTCCTGCTCCAGTTCACTTACCCTGAATTCCATACCCTGAGACTAAAACATTTTGAGAGCCGCCGCCGGGAAATCTGGCGCCTGAATGACGGAAAGATCCAGGCGGTCCCGCCGATCAAGACTCAGGCGGGCCTGCGGCTCACGTACACTGCATTCATCATGGAGTCGCTTCACTTTCTGCTATCGGCATGGCCGGGTACGGGCAGCCCTCTTGCCGAGTGGCAGGTGATGGCCGGCTATGCGGTCTTTGCCGTCAGCTACGTGGTCTTCGCGCTGGGCAAGCTGCCGGGGATGAAGATCGACCGGCCGGGCATGGCCATTATCGGCGCGGTGCTGATGGTCGCCTTTCGCATTATGACGGCCCGGGAGGCGCTGCGCTTTGTCGACTTCAGCACGCTGGTCCTGCTGTTCTCCATGATGCTGGTGGTCGGCTGCCTGCATCTCTCCGGCTTCTTCGACTGGATCACCGGCCAGATCATCGCGCGGCTCAAACCGCGCCATCTGCTGCCGACAATCATCTTCATCACCGGCATCCTTTCGGCATTCTTCGTCAACGACATCATCTGCCTGGTGATGGTGCCGTTTGCGCTGCTGGCCACCAAGCGCATGGGACTGAAACCTCTGCCCTATCTGCTGGCCGTGGCTACGGCGGCCAACATCGGCAGCGTGGCCACAATCACCGGCAATCCCCAGAACATGCTGATTGGCTCATTCTCCGGGCTCAGCTACCGGTACTTTCTCGGGCGCCTGGGGCCGGTAGCTCTGATTGGCCTGCTGCTGGATTGGCTGATCATCCGGCGACTCTGCGGCAACGGCGATGTGACCGGCAAGGCCGAGGACCTGAAGTCGGCGATCCCGCAGGTTTCAGCGCGCGAGCTGCGCAAGCCCGCCATCGTGATCACGCTGGTGCTGATCGGTTTTATCGCGGGCGTGCCGCCTGCCATGATGGCGGCCATAGGCGCGGCGCTGATGCTCATCACGCGCACCCGCAATCCCAGGCTGGTCTATGACGAGGTGGACTGGGGGCTGTTGGTCTTCTTCGTCGGTCTCTTCCTGATTGTGGGCGGGGCGGAAAACGCGGGCTTGACCAGCTACCTTTTCAGCTTTGCCGACCGCTTTAATCTTCAGGACACGGGCATCTTCACGGCGGTCACGGCGGTGCTGTCGAACATCGTAAGCAACGTGCCGGCAGTAATGCTGCTCAAGTCGATCATGCCAGCCTTTCACGATGCGCGGAATGGCTGGCTGGTGCTGGCCATGGCCAGCACGCTGGCGGGCAACCTGACCATCACCGGTTCAGTAGCGAATCTGATCGTGGTGGAGCGCTCGCATGACGAGGTGCACATCGGCTTCTGGGACTACTCGCGCGTGGGGATTCCGGTAACGCTGGCGACACTGGCAGTGGGCTGGGCGTGGCTGACCTGGGTGCGGTGAAGCAGATGCCTCAACCGAAACAGTTGGTGCGCCGGGCCTGGAACATAGCAGCGTTGTGCCTGATCAGACTTTATATTTTTCAACGTACTCGGGGCGAAGCTCAGTTCCCATGCCGGGGGTAACCGGCGCAAGAACGGCGCTGTCGACCATGTGCAGCTGCTCGATGGTATTGGAGCGGCCCCGGTAGCTGCCGGACTCCATGGCAATGGCATTGGGCATGGCGAGCAGCATTTGGAGATCACCCGGTCCGCCTCCGTGACTGGCGATCGGCAGGCGGGCGGCATCGGCGAGAGCTCCGATCTCCATCCACTCGGAGACGCCCCCGGCGCGACGGCCGTCGGGCTGCACGACATCGACACAATGACGCGAGATCAGGTCGGCAAAGGCGTACTTCGTGTACTCGTTTTCGCCACCCGCGATGCGGATCTCAAGCTCTTCCGCGATACGCGCGTAACCTGCGTGGTCGTAGGGAACGGTCGGCTCCTCATACCAGTAGCAGCCCATCTCCTCATAAACCTTGCCGCGGAGAATGGCCTCGGCGACGTCGAACTTCTGGTTGGCGTCGACCATGATGTTGCGCTTGGGTCCGGCGATCTGCATGGCCAGCTTGATCCGGCGCTCGTCGTCCTGCAGGGAAAAGCGGCCGACCTTGATCTTGGCGGCGCTGAAGCCTTCGTCGAAGGCTGACTCGATTGCCTTCCGGAATTGCGAAAGATCGTCGTCGTTGGGATAGTACCAGCCGCACATGGAGTAAACGGGACAGCGGTCAGCGTACGCGCCGAGAAGCTTGTAGACCGGCGTCTGGAAGGCTTTGCCCAGTATGTCCCACACCGCATCTTCAGCGGCCGAGATGGCAAACTGGTTGAGCCCTTGAACGCCGGCATATTCGAGAGCCTGCCACATATTCGCGCGGAGTCGCTTGGGAAAGGCCGGGTCCTGGCCAACCAGGATCGGCTTGAGCGCCTTCTGCACGATCTGCTGCAGGGCGTCCGCCGAGCCTGGAATGACGGCAAGCGAGCTGTAGGCCCATCCAGTGATGCCGGCATTGGTCTGGAGACGCAAGACCAGCCCTTCATGCGCGCCACCCATCGTGTGAATGGCGTCGTAGAAGACCCTTCCGGCGGGAAAGTGCAGCACGTCGGTCTCCAGGCCGGTGATACGCAACTGCTTTTGAAGGTCCGCAGCCACTGCAACGGCTGGAGCCGCTGCAGCCGCTCCAGCCGCGCCGAGGAATTGTCGCCGATTCACAGGACTACCTCCTATTTGCCGTTCCATGATGCAGGCTTCACCACCCGACGCCCGCGTTTGGTCATTTCTCCCCTTTGGGCGCGTGCAGGTAGCGGCTGGCGAATTCCAGGAAGTACGGCCAGTTTGGACCGGGAGTATGGCCGTAGTGGTGCTGGCGGAAGGCCAGGTTGCCGCTCATGAGCGCCGTGCCCATCGGCGGCATCTTTGTTGCGCCCAGCCCCTTCATGCCCAGCAGCCGATAGACGGGGCTGGCGTGAACCGCCGCGAGAAATTCTCCGGTGGGGTCGGCCCAGGCGTCTCCAGCCTTCTGCGAGCCGACGCCAATAAACACCGGCCGCGGCGCACACAGGGCGATCAGCTCATGCGCGTCCACGGGCAGGTCGGCGGTAGACAGCGGCCCGGCATAGCGCAGAAAGTTCCCGTCCATCCAGTAGTAGAAGTTGGGCGCGGCGGCCAGGTTCTCCAACTGCTCGCCGTAGATATGCCGGTAGAGCTTGTCGCCACCGGTGCCCGCGGAACTGATGTAGGCAACCGCGAAGCGCTGATCGTAGGCCATCGCCACCAGGGCCGTTTTGCCAAAGCGGGAGTGGCCCATGATGCCCACCTGCCTGCCGTCCACGGCGGGGTCGGTTTCCAGGTAGTCGAGCGCGCGGCTGGCGCCCCAGGCCCAAGCGCGCAGCGTGCCCCAATCCTCAGGGCTGCGCGGCTGGCCCTTGTTCATCAGCCCAATGATGCCGTCGGTAAGTCCGGCGCCGCTATCGGCCTGGAAGCTGGTGGGCAACAGCACGGCATAACCCCAGCCGCGGCGCAGCACCTGCACCTTCCAGCCTGGGCCGGTATTGCCGGGACCGCCGGGCAGCATCTCGGGAATGCTCCTGGCGATGGAGGCCATGAATTCCGGACTGAAGGCCAGTTCCAGGATGACCGGCGCCGGGCCCGGGGCGTTGGCCGGAGTCGCCACCACCAGGTCGAGCGTCACCGTGATCTTCGGATCGATGGAGTTATCCACGTGGCCGGCCAGGTGCCTGCGGATCTCGGGAACGCCGCCCAGCGTGTCGCGGGTGGTGCTGAGCACCTGCCAGGTGACTTTGGGCGTGTGCGGAGGCACGCGGCCCAGCACGTCGCGGGTGAAGTCGGCCGCGATCTGCGGGCGGCGTTCGGTCCACCACATCTTCGCGTTGCTCACCGGCTTGCCGTCATTAAGCATGAGCGGATTGGGAAGGTTGGGATATGGGTTGGCTTTGGATTCGTCGTAGTTGACCGGGTTCGGCGAGCTGGCGCTGTGGCCCACGGGTGGGCGGAGCTGCTTGATGCCCAGCAGATCCATCATGCGCTGATGGTCTTTGATGGCAGCTTCCTTCATCGCCTCCTGCTGCGCGGCGCTGGGAGCGGTCGCGGCGGATGCCGGGGCCTGCGCGGCCAGAGGCAGCCATGCCGGGCCGGCGAGCACCAGCAGGACCGCAGGCGTCAGGCGGAAACGAGCAATGAGCGAACGCAGCGACATCGGACACCTCACTTCACAGTGGTCTGGCAACAGGGCGGGCAATCGGCCCAAGCATAGCGAGCCACCTCGGCTCGGGGCAAGGACCGATTACGGTTGCCCACGATGAAACACCGGTCCCGGCACGGAAACTCGGTGAGGTCCGCTGCGGCGAAGGCACTCAAGACCGGCCGGATTTCGCCGATACAACCAGCGAATCATTCGAGATGAGGTATTGCATGAAGTGGCTTCGTAATCTTCCAGTGCACCGCAAGTTTGCCTTCGCCTTCGGGATCGTTTGCGGACTCTGCCTCCTGCTGGGCGCCTATACCTTTGCGACATTTCGCGGCATTGCCACCAGAAGCGTGGATGTCAGCGAGAATGGCTTTCCCGGGGTCATTGATCTCGCTGATATTCAGGGAGCAATCAATCTCGTGCGCCGTTGGGATCTCAACATGCTCTTATGCAAAACGGCGCCGTGTATAGCTGAGGACCGGGAAGCTCGGCAGAAGGCCATCGAAGAGTACCAAAGAGCGCTCCAGGATTATGAGCCGACGATCGACTACCCCGGAGAACGCGAGCTTTATGAGAAGTTCAGCGCCTCGTTTACCCAGTATCTGGGAACAAGCAATCGCTGTGTGGATCTCCTGGCGGCGGGCAAGACTGGCGAGGGCACAGGCATCCTCACCTCGGATGCCACGCTTGCGCTCGTGAATTCCAGTGATGACGCCGTCGCCCAGGACCTCAATCTCAACGCAAAAATGGGCATGGAAAGCGCCAGGTACGCCACCCTCTCCAGCAACCGCGCCCTCTGGATCGACGCCGGAGTCACCCTGCTGATCGTGCTGCTGTGCGCAACCATTGGCGGGCTGTTGACGCGGGTGATTGAGCCGCCGCTGAAGGCGGTCGCCGCGGCGCTCGAACGGGTCGCGGAAAAGGACCTGACCGTAAGCGTGGAGGAGACAAGCACGGATGAGATTGGCCGGCTTTCGGCTGCACTGAACACGAGCGTGACGTCGATGCGAGAGGTCTTGCAATCGGTGGCGCAGGGCGCGGAGACGCTTTCGGCGGCGACGACGGAGATCAGCGCCCGGTCGGTGCAGAGCGCGGGCAATGCGCACACACAGTCGAGCAAGACCAACCAGATCGCCGCCGCGGCTCAGGAGATGACGGCGACAATCGGCGAGATCAGCCGCAATGCCGAAGCCGCTGCCGGAGCCAGCCGCATCTCCGCCGAAACCGCCGACCAGGGCGGGGCCGTGATGCAGACCACCTCCGCCACCATGGAGAAGATTGCCGCCGCTACACACCTCGTCTCAGCGAAGATGAACGCGCTGGCTCAACGTTCCGAAGAAATTGGCAAGGTGGTGAAGGTCATTCAGGAGATCAGCGAGCAGACGAACCTGCTGGCGCTGAACGCGGCGATTGAAGCGGCGCGCGCCGGCGAACACGGCCGCGGCTTCGCCGTGGTGGCCGGAGAAGTACGGCGGCTGGCCGAGCGCACCAAGGGAGCCACCGAAGAGATTGCCGGCACGATCCGCAGCATTCAGGAAGAGACCCGCGCAACGCTGCAGGTGATGGACGACAGCCGCACGGCGGTGGAAAGCGGCATGGAAGAGACCGCCCGCGCCCGGGCCAGCCTGGGGGCGATCATCGATTCATCAAAGCAGGTGGAGCAGCAGATTCACCTGATCGCGACGGCGGCAACGGAGCAGACCTCGGCTTCAGGAGAGATCTCGGAGTCCGCCAGTCAGATCTCGCAGCTCTCCGCCGAAACCGCGCAGGCCGCCGAAGAAGCCGTCGAAGCCCTGAAGAACCTGGCGGCACTGGCCAGCGACCTGGACGGTATGATCATCCAGTTCCGGCTGGAAGAGGGCAGGCAAAGCGGTGGTAAATTTGCCGCAAGCGGCCAACCGGCGCTCAGGACCGCGTTGCGGAACGCGCACACGTAGAGTCGCGGGAAATGCCGCGGCTGCCACTGAACGCCGCGCTGGACTGGATCGCGCTGCCGGAAGCTCTTCCGGCAGCGTTTTCTTTGTGGAAAGATCTCACCTTTCGGCTCGCTTTTTCGTCTTTACGTGTGCTGTGTTAGCCTCCGGATAAGGGTATTTCCCGCCCTCCGGCCCATCCGCAATTGCCGGTCACGAAAGCGACCTCTGGAGAGAGCTTCGCATGAGCGCCGTTAAATACGACCTGATCGTCATCGGTTCCGGGCCGTCCGGCCAGCGTGCGGCAGTAGCCGCGTCCAAGATGCACAAGCGAGTGGCCGTGGTGGAGTCGCGTTCCGTGGTTGGGGGTGTCTGCGTCAACACCGGCACGATCCCCTCGAAGACCATGCGCGAGGCCGTGCTCCATCTGTCTGGTTACAACTACCGCTCGATCTACGGGATCAACTACCGCGTCAAAGAAAAGATCACCATGGCGGATCTGGCTTTTCGGGTGCAGGCGGTGATCAAGACCGAGGTCGACGTAACCGAAGCACAGCTCTCACGCAACGGCATTGACGTGGTGCACGGCGTCGCCCATTTCATCGATCCCCATCAGGTGCTCGTAGAGGGTCCGCAGGCCGAAACAACGCTGGAAGCCGACCGCATCATTATCGCTGTCGGCACCAGGCCTGCCACATCGCCGAAGGTGCCCATCAACGGACGCACTGTTATCAACAGTGACCAGATTCTGGGCCTGGATTCGCTGCCACACTCGCTGGTTGTGGTGGGCGGCGGCGTGATCGGCGTGGAATATGCCTGCATGTTCGCCGTGCTCGGCGTGCGCGTTACCCTCATCGAAAAACGCAACCGCCTGCTGGAGTTCGCCGACCAGGAGATCATTGAAGCGCTTAGCTACCACCTGCGCGACGCCCGCGTGACCATGCGGCTGGGTGAAGAAGTGGAAAGCGTGGAAGAGCCAACCGCGGGCACGGTGGTGGCCAACCTGATGAGCAAAAAGCGCGTCTCTGGCGACGCTTTGCTCTACGCCGTAGGCCGCCAGGGCAACGTCGACGACCTGAACCTGGCCGCCGCCGGTCTGGAAGCGGACAGCCGCGGGCGGATTGCCGTGGACGAGCACTACCAGACCAAGGTGGAGCACATCTACGCCGTGGGTGACGTGGTTGGTTTCCCGTCGCTGGCTTCGGTGTCCATGGAGCAGGGCCGTATCGCCTCGGCGCGCGCCTTTGACGACAAGATCACCGGCTCCAATCCCAGCTTCTATCCTTACGGCATTTATACGATCCCTGAAATCAGCTTCATCGGCAAGACCGAGGAGCAACTGACCGACGAAGACGTGCCCTACGAGGTGGGTATGGCCTACTACCGCGAGGTGGCGCGCGGCCAGATTCGAGGCGACACCACCGGCAGGCTCAAGCTCATCTTTCATCGCGACACGCGCAAGGTGCTGGGCGTGCACATCATCGGCGAAGACGCCAGCGAACTGGTGCATATCGGTCAGGCGGTGATGACCCTGGGAGGCACGGTGGACTACTTCATTGACACCGTCTTCAACTACCCAACGCTTGCGGAATGCTACAAAGTGGCAGCCTTCAACGGGCTTGGGCGGTTGCACCGGTATCAGACGGAGTAGACCTTAGCTTCCAGCTCTTGCACGCGCAAGTTGGCGAGGTAGCTTTGCCACAGCGAAGCTGGGGGCTGGAAGCCGGCCATCTTGGCCGGCGAAAAAGAGATGGGAGAACGGGTCCCAATCCAGCGGAGGGCTCACATGAGTACAGCCATCGGCGCCGTTATGACGGGACACATCGTGACCGGAAGGCTGGAAGACCAGCGAATCACCGGCACACCGTTGCGCTATCCCGAAGGCCCGGCCGAGCCGGACGCGCTTGTCTCAATGCCCGCAGGCGAGCTGGTTGACGTGCTCGCCGGGCATATCGTCAGGCTGGCCGGCAGCGAAGCAGCAGCGGTGGATGGCATCGGCGTCGCCGTGCCTGGGATCGTCCGCCACGGCGTGGTGGAAGACTCGCCCAATCTTCCCCAGATCAAAGGGGCGCGGCTGGCAGCGGATCTCGCCAGGGCTCTGAAGGCGCGTGGCATTGAAGCGCCCGTGCACGTGGGCAACGACGCCGACGCCATCGCCGCTGGCATAGCCGCCACGCGTGGCCGGCTCGACCGCCTGACCCGCGTGTGGACCATCGGCAACGGAATCGGGTACGGGCGCTGGCCTTACGTGGAGGGCGTGTGGGAGGGCGGTCACGTCACGGTGACTCTTGATCCCAGAGAGCGCTACTGCGGATGCGGCGGCATAGGGCATCTGGAAGGCATCATGGGCTATCGCGCCATGCGCCTGCGCTTTCTGGACATGGAACCGGAGGAGGTCTTTGCCAACGCGCGCAAGGGCGACACCCGCTGCCGTGAATTCGTGGATCTGTGGCACCGCGCTCTGGCCGCCGCTACGGCTTCCTTTATCCATCTGGCCGGTCCCGGCCGATTCTATTTCACCGGGCACAATGTGGGCTTTCTGGAGTTGTCGCTGCTGCGCAGCCACCTGGAGGGCATGGTCAAGATGAGTCCACTGCAAAGCTTTTCGCTTGAAATTCTGCCCCAGGACGATGAAATTGCGCTGATTGGAACCGGCGTCTCGGCCCTGCGCAGATCGGCAAGCTAATCTCCCTCGCCTCAGCGCCTGCGAATCATAACCCCGCTTAACGCCAGAGCGGAAAAGGCTATTTGCACTTCCCCTCTTCGCGATCCGCCGCTATAGTGTTTGGCGGGTAGAAATCTGCCTTTCCCGCGGTTGTGAAGTTTCCTGTCCAGCGGCACGAGGGATGAATTCACGCAGCATCTGAGGTACCTGATGTTAAGAAGAAATTTCCTGGCCGGCACATCGCTGGCAATGGGACTTTCGGCCGCAGGCGTTGGCCTTGCGGCGCCGCTGCGCGCGGCCAGGAGCATTCTGGACTACGGCGCGGTTCCCGACGGCAAGACTCTGACCACCAAGGCCATTCAGCGCGCCATCGATGACGTCTTCAAGGCCGGCGGCGGCCTGGTCTACGCGCCGCCGGGAACATTCCTCATTGGCGGCCTGGAACTAAAGAGCCGGGTCACGCTCTACCTTGAAGCCGGCTGCGTGCTGCTCGGCAGCAAGTCGATCGAAGACTACGACTATCATCCGGGGCCACCCATGCAGGGAGACGCCAACGGGCACCACGTCATCTTTGCGCAGAAGGCCGACGACGTAACGCTGTGCGGATTGGGCGTCATCGACGGCCAGGGATCAGCCTACTGGGAGACCGTCAACCGCCCGCCCGTGACGCCTGAAAACGAGTGGAAGGATGTGGCCACCTTCATTCACCGGCCCGCCAATCACAATCGCCGGCCGTCTCCGATGGTGGAATTCGCGCAGTGCCGCAATGTGCGCATCAGCGGCGTGACGCTGAGGAACTCCGCCGGATGGACGATGCGCCCGGTAAACTGCGACACGGTCGTTATCGACGGCATTCTCATCCGCAATCCACCCACCGGCGTTAATTGCGATGGTATCGACATTACGGCTTCGACCAATGTTTTCGTGTCGAACTGCGACATCATGACCGGCGATGACGCCATCTGCCTGAAGAGCGAAAGCCCTTACGGAGGCGATGTGCTGCCGACAAAGAACATCACCGTTACCAATTGCACGCTGACGACCTCGTGCAACGGCTTCAAGATGGGCACGGCCACGCATGGCGCCTTCGAAAACATCGTCTTCAGCAACTCGGTGATTTACAGCAATGTGAACCCGGTCAACGCCCGCGTGATCGGAGGGCTCAGCATCGAAACGGTGGATGGTGGCAGTCTCGACGGGGTGGTGGTTTCGAACATCCGCATGCAGAACGTGCGCGCGCCGATCTTTGTCCGGCTGGGCGAGCGCAAGAAGAAGGAAGGCTCATTCCTGCGCAATGTGCTGATCGAGGGCGTCGATGCGGAGGGAGCCATTGTGACCAGTTCTATCACCGGCGTGCCTGGGCTGCGGCCCTCAGACATCACCATCAGCAACTGCCGCATGCGCACGGTCGCCGGAGGAGATGCCGCCTGGGCGCATCGCGAGATTCCTGAAGTTGCCGACAAGTATCCCGAGTGCTGGATGATGGGCCATCTTCCGGCTTACGGGTTTTACGTGCGGCACGCGGACCGCGTGCGGCTGCGGAATGTCGAATACATCACCGACAAGCCGGATGGCCGGCCCGCGATCGTCTGCGACGACGTGAACGACGCAATCTTCAATGGGCTGGAGCTTTCAAGACCGGAGGGAGATGCGCCTCTGCTGGATCTGCGCGACACCCGACGGGCATTTGTATATGGATCGCGCTCTCCGGAAGGCAACAAAGTCTTCGCGCAGGTCAGCGGCTCCGGCTCCGGCGGGATCGTGCTGCTGGGCAATGCGCTCAACGCGGGCGAGCGGGCGGTGAGCTATTCCGGCGGCGCTGCGAAGAGCGCGGCAAAGGTGAAATAGACCGCACAGCCTACCTTGCCGTGAAAGTGTTCGAGGTGCGCCCTCAATATCTGCGCAAATAGGTACGTGAAAGGCGATCATGCCAGCTCAGGTGGTTCTCGTCAAACATGGCCCAGATCACTCCCAGTCCCACGGGCAGCAGCGAAAGCAGTAAGGCGCCCATGCGGGTCCATCGCTGCGCGCGCGTGGGGCTCTCATTTTCAAAGGTGCAGAGCCGGATATGGGCGTACCTCATTCCCGGCGTGGCCTTGGCGAGCGTGAAGAAGAGCGCATGGTAGAGCCCGGCAGCTACTAGAAACGCCGCGGCCGCGCCCAACTCAAGCTCCCTGAGACCAGGCAGATCCGTAGGATTCACCGAAGCCATCGCCGCCGCCAGGAAGGCAAACACGATCAGAGATCCGTCCACTACGTGCGCCATCAAGCGGAGATTGAAAGGAGCCGGCTCCGGTTCTGGAATCGCGGGAGCCTGCGCGGCGGCAACAGCCTCTTCCTCCTCGAGTTGCTCCTCGGGCAGCGCGTCCAGTTCGATGGCAGACCAATGCGGTAACGCCGGCCACGCAGGCGCAGCCGCAACGGCGGCCTCCACTTCCGCGGCAGGCTGTGTGGAGATCGTGGCGGGATCCACCTCGAAGATGCTCAGTTGCGCCCCTGGCTCAGCCGTGGCTGACTGCGATCCTGCCGCCCGGCGGGGACGAACCTTGCGCGTGGCCACCAATTCGCGCGGAAATTCGATCAGATTGGCGTGAATCGGCTGGGCCGGCTCGACGATTTCAATCTCCTCGCTGTCAAGAACCGCCACAGGTTGCGACGCCGGTTCCTGCCATTCTTCCCCGCGCACAGGATGCGGGGACGGTCCACGGGTTGCCCGGGCCTCCGGCGGAGCATCCCGCATCAGGAAGTCGGGTTCCCAGCGAACGCCTAAAGGCTGCCGCTGCGCCACCTGGGGTGGGGGGGGATTGCCAGCCAAAGCCGTCTCGGCGGCTGGCTCCCAGCTCTGGCTTGCCTCGGAGCGAGCTAGAGCCTCGAACGCATGCGCGGCATCGGACATCGATGCGGCCTCAATCCCGGCCAGGATGGATTCTGCCGCGGCATGCGCTTCGAGAGCAGCCTGGGAGGCGGCTTCGGCGGCACGGGCCGCTGCGCGCGCTTCGGCAGCCAGCATTTCGCTGTAGCTGGGCGCCTTGGCATAGCGCGCGGCGACGCGCGCGGCGGCCTGCGCGGCACGACGGCTTCCTGCGGGTTGACCCTCCGGAGTCGCATCGGCATCGGGCATGGACCCGGTTTTCCGGCTTCGGTGCGCCGCCACACGCTGGTTCACTTCTTCTCTCCACGAGGGTGAAAGGCAGGCCTGACTCGGCAATGTACTCAAAGCTCCGTATCCCTTCTCGCGCAGCCCTGAGGTCTGCTCACAGCCTCATGCCGCGGTTCCGATCCGCAAGGCCCGGGAGCATATAAGAGCCTTTACGGAGGTTGATCTCAAGAAGATGGGAGGATTCGCGAAGAGACAGACAAACCCACAGACCTCAGGTTCCATGCGAGGTGATACCAATCCGGGTTTTGTCTGCTGCCAGAGCTGCGCGTTACGCGTCCCATTCTATGCGGCCGGTTTTGCTATGCTGAGCCTTGCACCGGTCTGATTCTGGGATGCGCCCGCGTACCTTAGTATTTATCACGATGCTGGCTCTCTGTCACCTGCAACTTCAGGGACAGATGTTGACCAATGCGTTACCCCCGGCCGGCCAAGGGCATGCCGCGGGATCTGGTCCGTCAGATCAGAATCCCGAGGTGCAGGTTGCCCTGCCCTCTTCTCTTCCCGATGACCCCGGCCAGGAGATTCTGCCGGTTGCGCAGCCGGAACCCGCGCCGGCAACCGGAGTCCCCGTGCAGATCGAGGCCGCCGAGCAGACGCTGGTGGGCAATGTCTGGACGCTCATCGGCAACGTAACGATCCACTACAAAAGTTACGTGATCCAGGCCGACAAAATTATCTATAACCGGGCAACAACGGATCTGAAGGCGGATGGGCACGTCCACGTGACCGATGGCCCGGAAGGCACGGTGATCAACGCTTCGCACGGCGAGATGCGCCTGAACGCGCATACGGCGCGCTTCTATGATGTCCAGGGCTCGCATGGAGTTGCCGCCCTGGGCCACTCCATCGTCTTTGCCACAACCAATCCCTTCCTGTTTACCGGGCGGGTCGTCCTTGAAACCGGAGAGGGCCGATACCGGATCATCGATGGCTCCATGACCAACTGCCATCTCCCGAAGCCCGACTGGAGGATCATCGCTCACACCATCAGCATGGAGAATGGCGAAGCCTCCACCTCTAACGCTTTTTTCGAATTTCTTCGAATCCCCATCTTCTATCTGCCGTATCTCCGCCATCCCGTGAACACCAACGGCCGCCAGAGCGGGCTGCTCATTCCCGTCCTCAGCAACTCCTCCATTGAGGGCTACGTCTTTGGTGAACAGGTATACTGGGCGATCAACCGCAGCATGGACATGGTGGTCGGCACTGAGTACTTCAGCAAACGCGGCTGGGCTCCCAATGGCGACTTCCGCTACAAGGGACAGGGACTTGATCACCTGACCGTGCGCTGGAATGCTCTGTTCGACCGCGGTATTACGCAGACGGTGAGTACGGCGTCGCCTCCCTCGGGATCCAGCCAGTCCCCCAGCCAGGGTTCCGGTTCCGTAGTGACCGAGCGGGTGAACCAGGGCGGAACCGATGTCAGCGCCTTCGGACGCAGAGATTTCTCCAGCGAAACGCGCATCTCCGGCATCGCCGAGTATCTGTCAAGCTACGTTTACCGGCTGATTTTTGACGACAACTACGCGCAGGCCACCAGCTCCCAGGTGAGCAGCGACGTAGCCTTTACGCACGCCCACAGGGGGCTTATCCCTTCGGCTTCTCTGGAGCGCTTCGAGACCTTTGCCAGCACGGTCAACGGCGACGAAGTGAGGCTTCTCCACCTGCCCAATCTGCGCTATGACATACTGGACCGGCCGTTGCGAAGCTCACGGGTGTATTGGGGGATGGGATCGTCGCTCAACTATCTGAGCCGCTCGGAGCCGGGCTTCCATGCCCGCAATGTGGGGCGCTTCGATTTCTATCCGCATCTTTCGATACCGCTTGTGGGAGGGGGTTGGAGCATGGTGGCGGGCGGAGCGTTGCGCGACACCTCCTACACCATTAGCCAGCACCCCGACCTGACAGGAGCCAACAACGGCATCCCCACCATCAGCCACGACGCGCTCCACCGGGGTGATATCGAGGCCTCCCTTGATATCCGGCCACCGGCAATGGAGCGTGACTTTGTGCTTCCGTTCGGGAAGCAGGTACTGAGGCACGTTATCGAACCGGAGTTCAATTACCGGTTTGTGGGAGGAATCGGCCCGGAGGCGCGCAATGTGCTTCTGTTCGACACCGCAGACATCGCTACAAACACCAGTGAAGGCGGCTACTCGCTGACGCAAAGGCTCTACCTGCGGCCCGCCAGCGGCAGATCCTGTGGCCAGAAGGACACCAAGGCCGCCGGCGGCTGTGCTGCCATGCCGCGGGAGTGGGCAAGCTGGCAGGTTGCGCAGGAATTCTTCATGGATCCGACCTTTGGCGGTGCGCTTATCCCCAACCGGCGCAATATCTTCAATTCCACTCTGGATCTGACCGGGGTGGCATTTCTTACCTCACCCCGCAACATTTCTCCTTTGATCTCGCGCCTGCGGTTCGAGGCCATCAACAATCTGCGCATCGAATGGGATTTCGATTATGACCCCAAGATGGGACAGTTCAATGCGGACAATCTCTACGCCGGCTATACCGTGGGCCGCACCACTGTGGGCGTTGTCCGCGCGATGCTGAACGCGCCCGATGAGCCTGTAAGCCCCAACAGCCCCACCCTCGGAACGCTCAAGAGCCAATTGCTGCAGCCCTTCCTGGAGATCGGCAAACCGAACGGCAAGGGCTTGAACCTGGCATTCAATGGCAGTTACGACTTCGTGCAGAGCGTCCTGCAGTACGCAGGAGTGCAAGCCGTATACAACTGGGATTGCTGCGGCCTGACGCTCGGCTACCGGCGTTTCGAACTGGGAACAGTAGGCGCGGTCAACCCGAATTACCACGAGTTCCTCTACAGCTTTACGCTCGCCAACTTCGGGAATATCGGCGACATCCGGCGCTGGAATTCGGTCTTCCACGATCCCAGACAGCCGCCTGTATATTAGCGGCTTGGTTCCAAGGGCCTGGTTCCCTTTTGGCAGATGCCGCGTCAACTCATTTGAGAGCGGACGGACGCATCCCCGGCGGACTCCAGTGATTGCAAAGCGGCCTTCCGTCAGAAACGATGCTGCTCCACGGATTTTCCGGTCAAAGAGGCAGCATCGATCATGGCAGATACGAGACCGGAAAATTGCGCGAGAATCTTGCAATTATGCGAATAACAGCCCCGGTGGAGTATCCTTTCAGGAAAGGAAAGAGGGATTCATCTTGATACGCACACGTCTCCTGGCCGGCCTTTTTGCGCTCTGCCTGGCTGCCGGCTGCAAAGCCCAGCCTGCCTCAAAAAATTCGCTCGACCCGGCAACAGCCCGGCGAGTCGAAGTGATGATCCGGACTCAATACAGTCTGCCACCCGACTTCGATGTAACCGCCGGCACCCCTACTCCGAGCAAGTATCCCGGCTACGACACTCTGCCCATCGCCATCTCGCACGGAGGGAAGTCGCAGGTGGTTGATTTTCTGATCTCCACCGACGGGAAAACGCTGGCGCGCTTCGAGACTTTTGATGTTGCCAAGAATCCGGCATTCTTAATCGACATTACCGGCCGGCCCATACGTGGCAATCCGGACGCCAAGGTCACTGTAATCAGTTTTGACGACCTGGAATGCCCGTTCTGCGCGCGCATGCATCAGGAACTCTTCCCGGAGACTATGGCTCACTACAAAGGCATGGTCCGTTTCATTTACAAGGACTTCCCGCTTACAGAGATTCACCCCTGGGCGATGCATGCCGCCGTAAACGCCGACTGCCTCGCCGCCCAGAATGGCGACGCTTATTGGAACTACGTGGATTATCTCCACACTCACGGTGAGGAGATCACCGGCCCGGATCGGAGCTTGCCCAAGAGCTTTGCCACGCTGGACCGTGTTGCCCGCCAGGAGGGCATGACGGACAAGCTCGATCAAAATAAGCTCAACGAGTGTATTGCCAAGCAGGATACCAGCAAGGTGATGGCCTCCTCAAAAGAAGCCGAGGATCTCGGAGTGCAGGGTGCTCCAGCCCTCTTTGTTAATGGCGAGCGCATTGATGGCGCAGTTCCCAAAGAGCAGCTTTGGATGGTGATCGACCGTGCCCTGCGCGCAGCAGGCGAAACACCCCCGGCCAATGCGCCGGCCGCTCCGCCGGCAACGGGCGGAACCGGGCAATAATCACAATGGCTATCGCCGCCAAGGCCCACCGATATATCCTGAATTGCCGGGGGTCTTTGTGACCACGGAGGAGATAGAAGGTTGCAAGTAAATATAATTTCGCGGGTTCGTTTTTCTGTTGCCGTTTGCACTCTTGCCAGCGGATTTCTGTTGGCTGGTTTCGCTGGCTGCCGCCGCGCTCCCGGACCAGACGTTGCGGCCACGGTGAATGGCAAACCTATCTACCGCGCCGATCTGGAAAAGTACTACCAGGCCAGTCTGGGCGATGCTCCGCAGAAACTCACTGCCGATGAGGCAAACATACGGCGGCTGCAGCTTCTGCATCAGATGATCGAAGACGAAATCCTGCAACAGCGCGCCGCCAAGCTGAATCTTGCCGCCACCGATGAGGACGTGAACGCCAAGCTGACGGAACTTAAGGCGCCCTACACGCAGGAAGAGTTTGACAACAAGCTGAAGCAGCAGAAGATTACTCTCGACGATCTGAAGCGCGACCTGCGCCGGTCATTGACGACCACGAAGCTTCTCAATGCTGAGATTGAGTCGAAGATCAACATCACCGACGCCGAGATCAGGGAATACTACGAGGCTCACAAGGCCGAGTTCAACCTGATCGAGCCGCAATACCATCTGGCGCGGATCATTGTGACGACCACCCCCTCCTCGCAAACCGGAAATCTTCAAAATAACAAGGCCACCAGTGCCGCGGACGCGAAAAAGAAGATCCAGATCCTCTATAACCGCCTGGAGAGCGGCGACGACTTCAGCAATCTGGCCATGAATTTTTCAGAAGATCCCAATACCGCCTCAAATGGAGGCGATATGGGCTTTATCGCCGAGTCTGCGCTCAAGAGCGATCCGGATGTCTATAGCGCAATCACTAATCTGAAGCCAGGGGAGATTACTAACATCATGCCGGCTTACCGCGGCAGCGGACCGGGACGCCAGCTCATCGGCTACGCAATCTACAAACTGATTGTCCGCGAGCCGGCTGGGCAGCGCGCGTTAAGCGATCCGAATGTACAGCAGGTCATTCACCAGACCCTGCACGAGAGCAAGAAACAATTGCTCCAGACCGCCTACCTCGAAAAGCTCCACGACGAGGCCAAGGTGCATAACTACTTCGCCGATGAAATTCTGAAGCAGGCCTCGCAATAGAACTGTCCGTGCCGAAGCAGGATCTGCTCAGAATTTTGCTTCAGTTCTGGTTCCTGAGTAGTGAATCACCTTATCGGGAGAGGCTGTAACGCCTGCGCCGGTCCCGTGTCCCTGGGCGACGATGACCACATTGAAGGTGTGGCTGGTGGCCATACCAGGATAGGTGCCTTCGCGAGCGCCGATGGTCAGCGTTCGCGCGGCATCGTCCCAGTGGATGGGGATGATGGCATGTGCGCCTTTCTGATAGCCATAGCCGTCGCCCTGATCTTCATAGAGAGCAAAGTCGCCGTCAGCCCCGGGATAAATGCGCAGTTCGATAGGATCGGCCGCTTCTCTAGCGTATTCGATGACCGGTCCCATTGGCAGAATCGAGCCCGCGCGCACATCGAGGGGAATCCTGTCGAGCGGAGCAGAAGCCTGGATCTCGACTCCGCCCGTAGTGCGTTCTCCGGTCCAGAAGTCGTACCACGCAGTTCCCGCGGGCAGGTAAACCGCGCGCTGCGTGGCGTGTTCCCTAAGCACGGGACTTACCAGAATCGCCGGGCCAAAGAGAAACTCATCGCCAATATCCCAGGTGGCGGGATCCTGCTGGAAATCCATGACCAGCGGCCGCTGAATGGTGTAGTCCTCGCTGGTCACCTTCCATGCCAGCGAGTAGACGTAGGGCAACATCCGGTAACGCAGGCGGTCAATTGCCAGCAGTATGGGGTAAACGCGCTGATACGTCCAGAGCTCGTTGTGATCACGGTGGCCGTGCGTGCGGAAGATTGGGCAGAAAGCTCCGTACTCGAACCAGCGCGCATATAGTTCCTGATAGCCGGGCTGGTTCGCCGCATCCGCATAAGGCAGGTGGTAGCCGCCGATGTCGGTGGTCCAGTATGGGTAGCCTGAAAGCGCGAAATTCAGGCCTGCCGCAACCTGGTGGCGCAGCGCCCACCACGTGCTATACACATCTCCTGACCATACCGTGGCGCCATTACGCTGCTGGCCGGCAAAAGCCGAGCGCGTCAAGAGAAAGACGCGCTTTTGCGAGCCTGTATCTTTCCAGTGCTGCTGAACGCCCGCGGTGTGTTCCAGCGGAAAGATGTTGGTGTACTCCAGGCCGCTGCCGATGTGCAGTTGCTTGTAACGCAGAATGGCGTCGCCGGAATGCGGCCAGTACTCCTCGGGTTCCGAGCTATCCAGCCAGAAGGCATCCCATCCCTGCGCGAAAAGCTTGCCTACCAGCCGGTTCCAAAAGAAGTCGCGCGCCGCGGGATTGGTCGGGTCGTAGACGTGCGCACCGGGAATCTCAAAGCCATCCTGATGCATCACCTTAAAGTTCTCTGCCGTGGAATCCATCATGGCCCACACGGAGATCATGGCGTGCACGTGCTCGTCGTGCAGAGTCTTCAATTCAGCGGGCACATCGGTATAACCGGAGTTGAAGATGGGATCTCCCTTGCCGCCCTCCTTCCACCAGTACCAATCCTGTACGATGGCGTCCATTGGGATGTGGCGGGTGCGGTACCCGTCGGCGATCGAGAGGATCTCAGCCTGCGTCTTATAGCGGTCCTTGGACTGGAAAAACCCGTAGGCCCACTCCGGAAATAGAGGAACGTGGCCGGTCATCGCCCGGTATTCATGGATAATCCGGTCCATCGCCGGGCCGTAGATCACGTAATAATCCACATGGTCCGCAGCCATCGATTCAAAGTTGAGGTTGAGTGGAAAGCGGTTATCCACGTAGCTGAAAGACGCGGTATTCCAGAAGATGGCATAGCCCTTGCTCGAGACAAGCAGTGGAATGGCGATATCGGTGTTATTCTGGCCCAGTTCCACCGTGCTGCCACGATAGTTAAAGAGGCCGCTCTGGTGTTGGCCGAGGCCGTAGATCGCCTCAGTAGCATCAGGCAAATAGCGATCCTCGATGTGGTAGAGCCCCTTCGCTTCAGAGGGAAGATAGGTGCGCGCTAGATTCGGATACTCCTGCACCAATCTCTCGCCTTGCAGGGTCTTGAACGTCAGGCTGCCTTGTTCCGCGGAGAGAGAAACAGTGAGGCGGGCAGTGGTGAGGACTGCCTGGTTGCCCGACTGGCTGAACTGGAATGGGGCTCCGGGACAAGCCTGGGCATTCGCGCGCATCCAGGGCCGCGGCGCATCCGGCGCGGGCGCTTGCACCGGCCTGGCCACCACATGGATCACGGAATCACCGCAGACGGTCACGTCCAGAACTTCACGGTCATTGCGAGCGGTCATGCCGGTGTGCGTTTGGACCGCCTGCATCGGCGTAGGATGAGGGACTTCACCCGTCACCGTTTGAGCTGTCAGATGTATAGAAGAGATGCCGGGAAAAAGAAGAGCGAGACTGAGGACGAGAGCCGATACGGAGCCACCAGATTTGCCCAAGGCGCACCTCGTTCACTGGGATGGAAAGGCCGCTTACGTAACGCGGCCTCCACTCATCGTGGAGGCCGCTGGGAACGAGCAGAACCAGAAATGACTCTCTAGTTTGACTTGCTGTTGGAATCCATGGTGATGCCGCCGGGCGTCTGCGCCTTCTTCTCTTCGTTGAGCTTACGCGCGCCCATGGCTTTCGTCGTCCAGTCCTGCGCTGCCGCCAGATCTGCCTTGACCGCCGCAGGGTTGCCGTAATCCTGATTGGCCTTGGCGCGATACATCAGGTTGAGATAGGTCATGGCGTCGTCATAATTCGGACGATCCGCAACGGCCTGCTGAAGATACTGCAAGCCCTCTTCGATCAGCGGCCCATTCTGCTCCGCGAGAGACGCCATGACCTTCTTCGGTACCTTCACGTTGCCTTCGCCATCATCGTTAAAGCCAGCCGGCTGGAGGGCGGTCAGAAGATTCTTGTGCGCCTCCATCCAGTCAATGACGCCGATGGTATACGCAGCCTCCGCATCCTTCGGGTCAATGGCCAGCACCTTTTTCTGCCATGTCTTAGCGTCGTCCAGCTTGTTGATCTGGAAATAGATGCCCGCGATCTGCTTCACGCTGTTGACATCATTGGGATTCTGGCTGAGAACCTGCTGGAAGATCGTGATGGCTTGATTCGCGTTCTTGAGGTTCTCAGGCGATTGCAGGCCCGGCACGACGTTCTGAGCCAGAGCGGTAGCCAGGTAGGTCTTCGCCATCGGCAGACTGGGGTCAAGCTCGGTTGCCCGTTGGAAGTGTCCGATCGCCTCTTCGTAATGAGCGCTCCGGTAAGCATCCACTCCTTTGTTCAACTGGTCACGGGCGGCAAGCTGGTTGCACCCGCTCATGGAAAGCATCATGCCGACCAAAGCAACCGCGAGCGCCGTAGTACGTGCGGGGCTATTCATGTTCGTATTCTTCTCCTTCAAGTCGTGCCTCTCGATTGCACAGGTCAAGTTTTTGTGCAACTGGCCGCGGGCGGGAGCAACCGAAACCAGGATGGCAAAATTTTACTCCTGTTTTCGCCCGGATTACCCGCGTCCGGGCGCAGCTGACGATGACGAGGCCACTGGCACAAATCTCCGCTCCGTCTCCCATCAGCCAGCCTGAAGTCTGCGCGTCATCAGTCTGCCGTTGGCGCATAGCCCGCGCTGATTTCTTTGGCAGGCCCTCTTCCTCGAAAGAAGAACTGCCTCGAAGATCAGCTACTGGCCAGCCTGAACCTTCGGAGTCATCAACCCAATATGATCCACGTTCGCCGCCCGACCGATATCGATCACATCGGCAATCGAGGCAAAGTTTACATTATCGTCGCCCTTGACGAACATCACGCGTTCAGCACGATTGGCGTAAATCGCCGTCAATTTGGCCAGAAGCTCGGCATGCGCCACATCGGTCTCGTTGATCTTATATGCCGGGGGCGCGCCGGGGCGATAAAGAACCTGAACCACGATGGTGCGATCGTTGGGTTGCTGCTGTTTCTGCGGGTTCTTGGGCGGCTGGGGCACCAGCGCATCCAGACCCAAAGGCGTTGTGGGCACGATGACCATGAAGATGATCAGCAGCACCAGCAGAATGTCGATCATCGGGGTGACATTGATCTCTGCCATGCTGCCGCCCGCTGATCCCATTGACATTGCCATGGTTTAACTCCTCGAAATCATTTCCTCTAGAAAGCCGTTAAAGAGACAACACACGCGCAAGAAATTATTCGCCACCCGCAGCACCGCCGGGTTCGCGCCTCTGCGTGAGCAAGCCCACGTCGTCCACGCCGGCGGTGCGCACATCGTCAATCGCGTCCTCCACCGCACGGTACTGGGCGCGCGCATCCGCGCGGACATAGATGGTCTTCCCAGGTGTGTTCGCCAGCCTGTCTGCCACCTGCCTGCCAAGCTCGCTGGGGGCAACCTTGTCCTGGCCCAGGAAGATGCTTCCATCCCGCGTAATGGCGACAACAATAGCGTCTTCCTTGTCGGCGTCGGGCATGGCAACAGGATTGTTGACCTCGGCCATGTCAATCGCCACCTTCTGCTGCAACATGGGGGTGATGACCATAAAGATGATCAGTAGAACCAGCATCACGTCAACCATGGGGGTCACGTTGATGTTGGAGTTAATTTTCTTGCCTTCGTCACGAACCGCAATTGCCATTGTGGGGGCTCCGTGCGTTTAAAATTCTCGCCGGACCGGTTCCGGCATGACCCGATGACCGCATGGTTTCGAGGCGATTGAAACCGGCGGGCAGAAGAGTTTCACCTCTTCCGCCCGCAACCAATCTCTCGCTCAAGCCAACGGCCGCTTCAGTTAGCGCTTGTGGCTCTGCTTGATGAAATAGTCAATCAGCTCGCTGGACGAGTTATCCATCTCGACATCGAACGCTTCCACGCGTCCGGTGAAGTAGTTGAACGCCATCACAGCGGGGATGGCCACCAGCAGGCCGAATGCGGTGGTAACCAGGGCTTCCGAAATACCGCCGGCGACCGCGCCGATGCCCGAGGTCTTCTGGGTAGCGATCTGGTCGAAAGCGTGCAGAATGCCGACCACGGTGCCGAACAGCCCGACGAATGGGGCCGTAGCGCCGATGGTAGCCAGCACGGAAAGTCCCCTCTTCAGCTTGGCATGTACGATCGCCTCAGCCCTCTCCAGCGCACGGCTTGAGCTCTCAATGGTTTCCGCGGTGGCCGCGCCGGCGGAGGCACGGAACTCCTGGAGACCCGAGGTGACAACTTCGGCCAGGTGGGACTTCTTGCTGCGGTCAGCGATCTTGATCGCCTCTTCGAGCTTGCTGTCTTTCAGGGCGCCGGCCACTTTGGGCGCGAACTCGCGCGACTGCTTGCGAGCGGCGGAGAAGTACAGGTAACGGTCGATCATCACGGCCAGAGACCAGATCGACTCGATGAACAGGATAATGGCAACAGCACGGGCCAGCCACCCCATGTGGTTCCACAGGCCGATGGGGCTGAAGCTGACGGTCTGATCTTCCTGAAGAAAGGCCAGGCTGTTAACCGCGTGTGAAGCGAAGTGTGCGAGTTGAGCGAGAATCACTGAATCGTTCCTCCTACGGAGTTTCTTGTGAACTGCGACCCGCCGCGTAAGGCGGTGGCTGGGAATGCGGCTCTTCCCGGATCCGCATTCAGGTCAAGAGTGCGGCTCCCCGCTTGAAGCACAGTACGAGGGAGCCAGGTTTTTTATCATCCGCCCAGGGTGAAGATCACGTTGATCGTGGTCTCCACTTCCACCGGCTCGTTGTTGAGCAGGTAGGGCCTATAGCGCCAGGTGCGCACCGCGTCCAGAGCAGCCTGCTGCAACATGGCCGGTCCGCTGATGACCTGAAGGTTTTGAATCGTCCCCAGCTTGGAGATTGTGGCCTGCAATACCACCGTGCCCTGAACACGAGCAGCCTTGGCAATCGGCGGATAGACGGGCATCGTCTTCTGGATCAACATGCCCGTGGCCACGCCGGCTGAGATGTTCACCTTCTTGGGCGGCGCAGCCTTGACCTGCGGCCCCTTGCCGCTGCCGAAGACACTGCCAAAGACACCATTGCTGCTCCCCCCCAGGCCTTCCATGCCGGCCACGCCGAAGCTGGAGGGCGGCGCCTCCTTCTGCGACACCATCGCAATGTTCTTCGGAATCCTGGTAGGTGCCGTCAGCTGGTTATTCATCATCTCTGACTGCACGTGAACCACGTGCACCACTTCAGGCGGCGGTGGAGGCGGCGGCGGTGGGGGCGGCGGCGGTGGGGCAAACAAGAGCGTCTGCATCATTGCTTTGGGCAGAGCCTCAGGGTAAATCAAGGGAATCAGGATGAGCAGAATAAGAATCGCGGCGTTGATACTGCCGGTGAACAACATCCAACGGCCGCTCTTGGTCTTGATCTTGCCCCCGGATTCAAACGTGGAATCTTCAAACATAGCCAGCCTCGAATCGCGTGTTGGTTACCTCTATTTAGACACCGTGAGAACCTGAAATGTTCCCGAGGTTTAAAACCGTCCTTTAGAAGCGTGTTCACATTATCAGAACAGCGCTTGCCCTGCCAAGCCTGATTGAGAACCAGCCTGATATCAACATGCCAGCCCCCTCTTCACCATCCTATGAGGGAACCGGTTTTGGGCAATTCGCCGCAGTAACCGTATTCCGAAAATCCGGCGAACCGCACCGAAGCAGCATTATACAAGCCACTCCTACACTCTGGCGCGCTTGGCGGCAGGCAGGACCGCAACCTTGCCTTTTTTTGACCGCCACTCCTGCCACGCCACCAGCATGGGCGCAGCCACCGCAATGGAAGAGTATGTTCCGATAAGAATACCTACCACAAGCGCAAATGAAAAGCCTTTCAATACTTGTCCGCCAAAAATGAATAGAGACAGCACCGTCAGGAAGGTCAGACCCGAGGTAAGCACCGTCCGGCTCAGCGTCTGATTGATGCTGCGGTTGACCAGGTCCGGCAACGGCTCGCGGCGGCTGATCCGGAGATTTTCGCGGATGCGGTCGAAGACGACGATGGTGTCGTTCATGGAATAACCGACCAGCGTGAGAATGGCGGCGATGACGGTAAGGCTAATCTCCTGGTTTGTCAGCGCAAATGCGCCCACAGTGATCAATGTATCGTGGAAACACGCAACCACCGCGGCCACTCCATAAATCAACTGGAAGCGGAACCACAGGTAGATCAGCATTCCAATCATCGAGTAGATCGTGGCCAAGGTAGCCTGCTTCTTCAACTGGCGGCCCACCGTGGGACCAACGATCTCCACATTGCGGATCGAAAACGGATTGTTGTAATGCGTATGCAGAGCGCTTTCGATGTTCTCGCGGCCGACGTCGAGCGATTTCTCATTGGTCTGTTCCGGCAGGCTGATCAGCACCTCATGGTTCTCGGCCGGACCGAAGTTGGATATATTCACATCCTTGAGGCCCTCGGCGCTCACCGCATCGCGAATCCTGTTGATGTTGGGAGGCTGGGTAAACTGCACCTGCACCTGCGTGCCGCCACGGAAATCCACGCCCAGCGGGACCGGGGAGCCGATGGTGTGCACGTGCCACGCCATGGAAATGATGCCGGCAATGCTGAAGATCATTGAAAAGGCGAGGAAATACCACTTCTTTCCGAGCCAATCAATACTTATTACGCTGTGAAAGAATTCCACTGCTTTTCTACCCTTCCTATGAGGCCGGAGTCCATCGGCTCCGTTCCTCAGGGGCTAAAGCCCCGTATTTTCGGTCTTCTTTTCGGCACGACTGAAGTCGTTCCCTGAAACAAAGCCCTTCAATGTGTGCATTCGCCCGGATTGGCTGGCTTCATTCTCCGGTTCCCTGTTTCCTGTTTTCTAAATCGACACCATCTCGCCCGGCTTCAGCTTGTTGAGGTGCATCTCGAAGATCACGCGCGAGACATAAACAGCCGTGAAGAGGTTGGCCGCCAGACCAAACGTCAACGTAGTGGCAAAGCCCTTCACCGGACCAGTTCCGAACATAAAGAGGATGGCCGCCGAAACAATCGTTGTCACGTGTGTATCCAAAATTGTGACCCAGGCATGCGCAAAGCCCTGATCCACGGCCGCCGACGCGGCCTTGCCGGCGCGAATCTCCTCGCGGATGCGCTCGAAGATCAGCACGTTTGAATCCACGCCCATACCGATGGTCAGGATAACGCCGGCGATACCCGGCAGTGTAAGCGTGGCGCCGGAAAAGCCCATAAAGCCAAGCAAAATGACAAGGTTCAGAAACAGCGCCAGATCAGCATTAATGCCCGCGCCGCGGTAGTAGACGAGCATGAACGCCCAGACCAGCAGCACGCCCACGATGGCCGCGGTCACGCCTTCGCGGATCGAGTCTGTGCCGAGCGTGGCCCCTACCGTGGTTGCCTGCAGATAATTGAGCGTGGCCGGTAGCGCGCCGGTGCGGAGCATCTTGGAAAGGATCATGACCTCGTCGGGACTGAAGTCGCCTTCAATCTCGCCGCTGTCGCGGATGGGCTCCTTGATATTTGCGACTTCGCGGACACGCCCACCCAGGACCACGGCCATGCTGTGCCCCACGTTGGCGCTGGTGTAATCCCAGAACTTGTCGCCCGCTTCGTTGGTCAGGGTAAAGCGCACATCGCGCCTGCCGTTCTCATCCACGCCTGGATCAGCAGAACGGAAGTCGCTGCCGGCAACGATCGAATACCGCTGCAGGATATACACGCTATCGGCATCGGAACCGGTTACCAGGCCGCCGGAGCCATGAACCATTTCCTCGTCTGGCGGAAGCGCCCCGCCCACGCTGGCCAGGGCCGCCTGCTCGTCGGGGAATGGGCCGCCGACCACTGCGTGAATCTCAAGTCTGGCCGTGGATTGAATCGCCGTCTTCACCTGGTCAAGGTCGCTGATGCCGGGCAGCTCGACCAGAATCTGGTTGGCGCCCAGACCATACTCCTGAATCACCGGCTCACTCACGCCCAGCGAGTCCACGCGATCCCGAATGGTTTCGATGGCCTGCTGCACGGTTCTCTTCTCGAGATCCGCCTCGAACAGCGGCTTCATGGTCAGCGTAATGGTGTTGTCGGTGCTTCCGCTGGACAGGTCATACTCGTTGGAGTACTTGCTGTCGAGCAATGAGTGGGCGGCGTTCGAACTGGCGGTCGTCAGCCCTTCAACCCGGATCAATTCAGGCTTGTTGGGGTTGGGCTTATAGACCTGGGTAAAGGTGATATTGGCCTTCTTCAGATCTTCCTGGATCGCCTGCACTGAGTTGTTGGTCTCGTCATTGACCGCGTCCGACACCTGCACCTGCAAAATCAGGTGGACGCCACCCTGCAGATCGAGGCCGAGGTGAATGCGGTTCGAGACAGCCTTCAACAGCGCTTTGCCTGTGACCCCGGAGGGCACACCAAGGATGCCATAAAGGAAGACCACCAGGACCGCTGAGATCAGGGCGACTTTGTTCTTGAGATTTTTCTTCATTTTCCTGCTGCTCTATTTCCCAAAAGTAGAAACCGCGGAGCGGCTATTTGGAGTCGTCCTGCGTAGTGACCGAGGCAATCGCATTCTTGACCACTTCCAGTTTGAGGTTGTCCGGCGCTACGCGGATCACGACGGCATCATCTTTGATTGAAAGGATGGTTCCGCGAATCCCTCCGGCGGTGGTGATCCGGTCTCCGGTCTTGATGCTACTCAACATCGCCTGCCACTGCTTCTGACGTTTCTGCTGAGGGCGAATCATCAGTAGATACAGCACCGGGATTAACAACAACGGCAAAAGAATGGGAAGGCTGCTTCCATTCGTCGCGGCCCCTGCCG
>JAJZAL010000255.1 GCA_021799405.1 Acidobacteriota bacterium | reverse complement strand
CATGTTCTTTATGGCCGAGTACGCCAACATGATCACTGTCGGCTGCGTAGCCACGCTGCTCTTTCTGGGCGGCTGGACCAGTCCCTTCGGCGATCTGATTCCGCAGCCGCAAAACATCCTCGTCCACGCATTGGTTCCTGTCTTCTGGTTTGTGGCCAAGGTCTTTTGCTTCCTCTTTCTGTATGTGTGGGTGCGTGGCACTCTGCCGCGCTTCCGCTATGACCAGCTGATGAACTTTGGTTGGCGCATCCTGATGCCGCTGGCCATCCTCAACATTGTGGGAACAAGCCTCTGGCTTGCGTATCGTTGATTTACAATCGGAGGGGAGCTGGTTGTGTTTGATCTGCCTGCTCCACGTTCCTTCCCCATAACCAGCCGGCCATACTTTACCGGCTCCAGCCCGTACGCGACGGAACGATGCATCTGATTCTGTTTTTTCTCTTTGCCGGGTTCTGCCTCGCCGGGGCCATCAACCTCCTGCTTCAGAGCCATCCTATTAATAGCGCTCTGTCGCTAATCGTGGTGATGACCTCGCTGGCCGTGCTCTACCTGTTGCTGGGCGCGGAGTTTCTGGCCGCTGCGCAGATCATCGTCTATGCTGGCGCCATCATGGTGCTCTTCACCTTTGTGGTCATGCTGCTCAACGCGGGCCGTGAGGAGCGCACTCTAGGGAGCCGGGCAGCGCGCATCGTAGGTTTCCCCGCGGTCGTTGCAATCCTGGGCGTTGTCGCCACCATCATTCTGCACGCGCAGGGGCTGGGGACCGCGGCGCTCAGCCAGGGCATTACGTCAACGGAGGATCTCAGCCGCGTGCTCTTCCATGAGCTGCTGCTGCCGTTTGAGGTGACATCGGTGCTCATCCTCATCGCCATCCTGGGTGCTGTGGCGCTGGCCCGCCGCGGCGACGGAGAAGGGACGGCCCAGAAGTGAATTCTTTCCTGGTACAACCGGTTCCAGTCAGCTGGTATCTGCTGCTGAGCGCAGCTCTGTTTTCGCTCGGCGTGGCCGGATTTCTCATCAAGCGCAATCTCATCACCGTATTCATGTCGATTGAGTTGATGCTCAATGCCGTGAATCTCAGCTTTGTGACCTTCGCCCATGAGTGGCACGCGGTGAAGGGCCAGATCTTCGTCTTCTTTGTGATGATGGTGGCCGCGGCGGAGGCCGCCGTGGGTCTGGCCATTATTATTGCCGTCTTTCGCGCACGCGCTACCCTGGCCGTCGACCGTATCGACCTGATGAAACTATGAACGAACCTCTGTATCTCTGGCTGATTCCGCTGCTGCCCTTCACCGGGTTCGTGCTCAACGGGGTATTTGGCCGCTGGTTTCCGAAGTGGCTGGTAACTACCATCGGCCTGCTCGCTCCGGCAGCCGCATTCGGCGTTGTCTTAAATGCCGCCCGGGGCCTGATTGGATTTGCTCCCGCCTTTGCTTCCCTGCCCTACGTGGAAGCCTGCCCGGTCGGTTGGATCAACGTTGGCACGCTGCATGTGGGCTTCAGCTTCGTCCTCGACCAACTCTCACTGGTCATGCTGCTGGTCGTCACCGGAGTGGGTTTCCTCATCCACATCTACTCCGTCGGCTATATGGGACATGAAGAAGGCTACGCGCGCTACTTCTCGTTCCTGAATCTCTTCCTCTTCTTCATGACCACGCTGGTGCTGGCCGGCAATCTCCTGCTGATGTTTGTGGGCTGGGAGGGCGTGGGCCTGGCGTCGTATCTGCTGATCGGCTTTTTCTTCAAGCGCAAATCCGCTGCAGACGCCGGCAAGAAGGCCTTCATCGTCAACCGCATCGGTGACTTCGGTTTCCTGATCGGCATCTTTCTGCTGCTGGCCAACTTCGACACCCTCACCTTCAGCGAGATCGCCGACAAGCTCGCCTCCAATCCCGGCTGGACGGGCGGCGTCCTCACCGTCATCTGCCTTTGTCTTCTGGCCGGAGCCACCGGCAAGAGCGCGCAGCTTCCGCTCTACATCTGGCTGCCAGACGCCATGGAGGGCCCCACACCGGTCTCCGCGCTCATCCACGCGGCCACCATGGTCACTGCCGGCGTCTATATGATTGCGCGCACCCATTTTCTGTTTGATCGCGCGCCCTTCGCCCTCGGGGTGGTCGCCGTGGTCGGCGCGGCTACGGCATTCTTCGCCGCCACCATGGGCCTGATGCAGAATGACATCAAGCGCGTCCTGGCCTACTCAACCATCTCGCAGTTGGGCTACATGTTCCTCGGCTGCGGCGTCGCGGCCTACTCGGCGGCGATCTTCCACCTCATGACTCACGCCTTCTTCAAGGCCTTGCTCTTCCTCGCGGCGGGCTCGGTGATTCACGCCGTCGGCGGCGAGCAGGACATGCGCAAGATGGGCGGCCTGTGGAAGAAGATGCCGGTAACCTTCGCAACCATGACCGCCGCTGTCCTTGCCATCTCAGGATTCTTTCCATTCGCGGGATTCTTCTCAAAGGACGCGATTCTCTACGCCGCCTATCTGCAGGGCTCGTTTGGAAAGGTTCTCTGGTTCGTCGGAGTGTTTACCGCGCTGCTGACCGCACTGTACATGTTCCGCCTCTGGTATATGACCTTCCTGGGTGAGCCGCGCGGCGAGCATGGCCATCATCACGCAACGCCCGCGTCCATGCTCGTTCCCCTGGTGATCCTCGGCGTGCTCTCAATCTGCGGCGGCTGGATCGGCATCGAACGCTTCGGGGCATTCCTGGCGCCGGCAACGGGCGAGTTGCACTTCCACCCAACCACGCCGCACCTTGAACTGATCCTGAGCATCGTGGCCATTCTTGTAGCTCTGGAAGGCTGGCTGATCGCGGACAAGTATTACCGGCGCAAGCCCGAACGGCCCAGGCAGCTGGCGGCGGCGCTTCCCGGCGTCTACAATCTGGTGGCCAATAAGTATTACGTTGACGAGTTTTACGGCGCCACGGTGGTCAAACCGCTGCTCGCCGGCTCTCGTTACGTGCTGGGCTGGATTATCGACGTGGGGATACTGGGCGGAGCGGCGTGGCTGCTGGCCGGGCTGGCCACGCTCGGCGGCGCCATTCTGCAGCGCTGGCAGTCAGGCAATCTTCGCTCCTATGCGGCATGGCTGGCCGCGGGCGCGGCGGCGGTGCTGCTCTTCATTGTTGTGCCCTGGGGAGCGGTGCTGGCAAGTTTAGGAATTCATCTCACGATGGCGGGGCATTGAGAATATGGACGCGATCAATCAATCGATTCTCACTCTGATTCTCCTGGTTCCGCTGGCCGGCGCAATCGTGGTGGCGCTCATGCCCGACCGAGCCAAGCTGCCCAATTGGATCGCGCTGCTAACGACTCTGGCGAGCTTTGTCCTCACGCTCCATCTGCCCGAGCATTTCGTGCTCGGTCAAGGCGGCTTTCAGTTTGAAGTCAACCGGCCCTGGATTCAAAATCCCGCCATCAACTATCACGTGGGTGTCGATGGCCTGAGCATGTGGCTGGTGGTACTCACGGGGCTGCTGGCGCCGATCGGCGTACTGGTGAGCTGGAAGGTCATCAACCAGCGGCGCAAGATTTTCTATTCGCTCTTCCTGGTCCAGCAGACGGCCATGTTCGGCGTCTTCATCTCGCTCGATCTGATGGTCTACTACGGCTTCTGGGAGCTGTCGCTGGTCCCGATGGCGATCCTCATCGCCATGTATGGCCGCAAGGACGGGCCCAGGGCCGCGCTTAAGTTTTTCCTCTATACATTCATCCCTTCGGCTCCGCTGCTGGTAGCGATCCTGTGGCTCTATGCGCGTACAGGCAGCTTCGACTACGCCACGCTGCGGATTCTCATTGCGCACGGATCGCTGGCCCCAACAGCCCTCTCATGGGCGGCGCTGGCCTTTGTCGTCGCTTTTGCCGTCAAGGTGCCGGTCTTCCCGCTCCACGGGTGGCTGGCCGATACCTTCGCAGAGGCGCCTGTGGCCATGGCCATGGTCGTCGCCGGCAAGCTCGGCCTCTACTCGATGCTGCGCTTTCACATAGGGCTCTTCCCCGAGCAAGCACACATCGTTGCGCCTTGCCTGATTGCCCTGGCCGTGATCGGCCTTCTCTACGGCGCATGTTTGGCGCTTGTGCAGCGCGACTTCTGGCGGCTGCTGGCCTTCGCCGCCATCAGCCAGTTGAGCCTGATCACGCTGGCCATCTATGGCCTTACCTTCAACGGCTGGGCCGGCGGCGTTTACCAGATTCTCGCCCACGGCGTTGAAGACGCGGCATTCTTCCTGCTCCTGGGCGCTCTGGAATACCGTTATGGAGTCACTCGCATCGATGCTTATGGCGGCCTCGGCGCGAAGCTGCCGCGCGCCACATCCTTCTTTGTCATTACCGCGCTTGCCATGATCGGGCTGCCGATGCTCTCGGGCTTCGTGGGTGAGTTCATCATCCTTTCGAGCACCTTCACCGGAGTCAGCCGCGGCTGGGCGATTACCGCCGCGCTGGGCGTCATCCTGGGCGCAGCCTACATGCTCTGGCTGGTACAGCGGATCTTCTACGGGCCGGAAAGCGAAATGGCCGCCGCCAGGCCCGCCGCTGATCTCGAATTCCGTGAAATGGCCGTACTGGCGCCGCTGGCCGTGCTCATGCTCGTCATGGGACTGGCGCCGTCCATCTGGCTAACGTCCATCCAGACGGGCATACATCCGCCGCAACCAAAGGAAGCTGCCGTCTTGCATTTTCCGTTCGCATCAGTATCTGTCGTGACGATTCCGTCTCAAGAGGAGGGTCGGCGGTGAACACTGTCCCTGACATCTTCCGAATCCTGCCTGAGGTCATCCTCACGGTGACCGGTGTCATCATCATGCTGATCGACGCTTCGCTGCGGCCTGAACGGCCACGCCGCTCGATGGGCTGGGTGGCGGCCATCGGAACCACCTTTGCCCTCTGGGCGAGCCTCTGGCAGTTTTCCCTACCCCAGGGAACCGCATTCTTCGGCACCGTGGAGACCAGCGTCTTCACCATCTTCTTTCACGTACTGATCTGCGGCATTGTCCTCGTGGCTCTTTTGGTCGCTCTGGACACATTGCCGGCGGATAGCCATCATCAGGGCGAATTTTACGCGCTGGTTGTCTTTGGCACGGTGGGCATGTGCCTGCTGACCAGCGCGATTGAGCTGCTGGTGGTCTTTATCGCGCTCGAGATCTCTTCGATCTCCACCTACATTCTGGCCGGCTATCGCAAGCAGACGGGCCGCGGCCCCGAGGCGGCCATCAAGTATTTCCTGCTCGGCTCCTTTGCCACTGCGTTCCTTCTTTACGGTATCGCGTTGATCTTTGGGGCTACCGGCACCACTGAGATCTACGACATTGCCCGCCAGATCACATCGGCGCCGAATCACGCCCTGGTTCTGGCGGCGATGGCAATGATGCTGGTGGGGATTCTCTTCAAGGTCTCGGCTGCGCCCTTCCATGTCTGGACGCCGGATGTGTATGAAGGCGCTCCTTCGCCGGTGGTGGCGCTGCTCTCTACCGCGCCCAAAGCTGCCGCTTTTGCGCTGCTTCTGCGCGTGCTTTATGAGATCTTTCCCGCCTTCGATACCCTGTGGGTACCGCTGCTTTGGATTGTAGCCGTGCTCTCGATGACCGTAGGCAATCTGGCAGCGCTGCGCCAGCAGAACGTCAAGCGGATGCTCGCCTACTCCTCGATCGCTCATGCCGGCTACCTGCTTGCGGCCTTCGCCAGCATCGGCTCCATCGGCATTGCTGCCGCCAGCTTCTACACCGCAGCCTATGCCGCCATGAATGTCGGCGTCTTTGCCGTGGTCACGCTGGCGGGCGGCTACAACGACGACCTGCCGATGATCGACGACTACCGCGGCCTCATCTACCGCTCGCCTCTGCTCGGCAGCCTGCTGATCTTCTTCCTGGCCTCGCTGGTCGGCATTCCCTTCACCGGCGGATTTTTCGGCAAGTTCTACTCGTTCTCCGCAGCGGTGCAAGGCGGCGCGATAGCTCTCGCCATCATCGGCCTTCTGAACTCCGGGCTGGCATCGGCTTACTACCTGCGTCTGGCCCTGGCGGCTGCGCAGCGTCCCACCAACGAGGCCGACCGGCCCCAGGGGCGCGCGCCGCAGCTGGGAGTCGCGGTCGGCGCAGGCTTGCTGCTGGCCGTCTCAGCAACCCTGGTGCTGGGCATCGTGCCCGGAGAAGTGCTGCGCACGGCGCAGTCTGGAGCGCATACGCTTCAGTCCATCCCGCCGCAAACCACGGCGCCTGTAACAGCCAGCGCGTCAACCATCCATCCAGCCAAGTTTTGAGCTGATCCCGTCTACGGCGGCGGGATCATAGCCCCATGCTGTTCCGGTACAATTTCATCAATGAAGCTGGGTGAGTTGGCAAGTCGGCTGGGCGCGGAGCTGCGTGGTGATGCGGACCTGGAAGTTACAGGCGTAAACGGAATCGAAGAAGCCGGGCCCAATGAAATCACCTTTGTGGCCAATCCCCGCTATGCCGGGCTGGCGCGCAAAACGCGGGCCGCAGCCATTCTGGTCGAGCCAGAATTCGCGGAAATCCCGGTAGCCACGCTGCGCATTCAGAATCCCTATCTTGCCTTTTCGCACGCGCTGAGCCTCTTCTATCAGCCGCCGGTTTATCCGCCGGGCGTCCATCCTACAGCGGTCGTCGATGCAACCGCGGCGATCGGCGAGGGAGCGCATATTGGCGCCTATGCTGTGGTTGGGCCGGGAGTCCGGCTTGGGCCATACGCTACTCTGCTACCGCATGTCGTCCTTTACGCTGGAGTGCAGACCGGCAGTCACTTCTTTGCGCACGCTCACTCGGTTGTGCGGGAAAACTGCATTCTCGGCGATCATGTGACACTGGAGAACGGCGCCATCGTCGGCGCCGACGGCTTCGGCTTTGCCAAAAACGAAGCGGGACAATGGGAAAAGATCCCGCAATCCGGCCCGGTTCGGATCGGCAGCCGTGTGGATGTTCAGGCCAATGCCTGTATCGACCGCGCCACGGTCGGCGCCACGGAGATCGGTAACGGCACCAAAGTCGACAATCTGGTCCAGGTGGGCCACGGTTCACGGATCGGCGAAAACACTCTTTTGTGCGCGCAAACCGGTTTGGCCGGTTCATCCGTGATTGGAAACAACGTGATTCTCGCCGGCCAGGTAGGCATTGCCGGCCACTGCAGCGTCGGAGATGGGGTGATTCTGACCGCGCAGTCGGCCGTCTCCCACGACGTGCCGCCCGGCAAGATGATCTCCGGTTCGCCGGGCTTCGACAACCGAGTCTGGCTCCGCGCGGTCGCGATCTTTCAGCGGTTGCCGGAGATGCTGAAGCGCCTCGACCGCCTTGAAAAGGAAGTCGCGGGCAGGATTGCGGCCCAACCCACGCAGAATGGCCAAGCAAGCTAAAAAGAGGAGGTCCGGAAATGACGTCTCGACGGAAAATGCCTGGAGTTGTGCTGGCCGCGATC
>JAJZAL010000254.1 GCA_021799405.1 Acidobacteriota bacterium | reverse complement strand
CGACTTCAAAGAGTTGCTGGCGCATCAAGGCATCGTGCTCAATTGCCCCACGGGCGCGCTGGCAGAACTTGGCCTTGCCAGATCACTCGCGCTCACCCGGAATATCCCTGCAAGCCGAGCTGCCTATCAGAATCTCTTTGCGTTGTGGGACCATGCAGACAAGAATCTGAGCCTGATGAAGGAAGCAAAGCTGAAATACCATAAACTGCGGTAGGATCAAAGCGCGAACAAACACAGGTCATCACTGCGTCGAACTTTCGCTGATGAAACCATGGAGACATCACCCGCAGAAGTTACGGCCCTGTTGAACAAGCTCGCCGACGGCGATAGCTCCGTGCTCGCGCGGCTCATGCCCCTCATCTACGACGAACTGCATCGCCGGGCTGCGGCTTATATGCTTCATGAACGCTCCACCCACACTCTCCAGCCAACAGCACTGGTCCATGAGACCTATCTCAAGCTGGTGGAGCAAAACAAAACCAGCTTCAAAAATCGCGCTCACTTCATGGCCGTTGCTGCAAAATTGATGCGCCGGATTCTCATCGATCACGCCCGCGCACGGCTGTCCGAAAAGCGCGGCGGAGGGCAGTTTCCTGACTCCTGGAATGGATCATTTGCTGTCAGCATCAATTCACAGGAGGAATTGCTCGCTGTCAACGACGCGTTGCAGACATTACAGGCGATGGATTCGCGCCAGGCCGAAATTGTCGAGCTGCGATTCTTTGGCGGGCTCACCGTTGAGGAAACGGCTGAAGCACTCGGGACCTCAACTCGTACGGTCGAACGAGAGTGGACTGTAGCGCGCGCATGGCTCTACTCGCAACTCTCTAAACCAGAATCAGGCAATGAACTGTAGCTGCCCCTCATTGCGGGCAGAGAAGTCTCACTACGGATCGCCTGATTGGAGTTTCAAGACCCTCATCTAAATTCCTGCCGCCTTTACGCAGGAAGAGGAAAGCTTTCCTGATCGCTCATAACGATTTCTGATTAGTCACGCAGCTCTGCCGATGTAACTCTGTTGCTTCCAGCAGACAGAGGGAGAGTTCGCGGAATGCAACCCGGCGCCACCGTTCAGAGAGAAACCAAGGCCGAGAAGGCAGAGCGCATCAAACGCGCGAAGAACCCATGGGAAGCGCTCGATGAGATTCGTCATTTTGCCCGCACCGGGCACAACAGCATTCCCGAAGAATGGATTTCAACTTACTTCAAGTGGTGGGGAATCTATACCCAGGGCGATGGCCACGGAGCCATGGGCCAGGCGTCACCGTATTTCATGCTGCGCGTGGGGCTTCCAAATGGATGGCTGACTGCACCGCAGGCCCTGGCCATTGGGAAGGCCGCACAACAATACGCCCGCGATCGCGCCGCGATCACAGTCCGTCAAACCATCCAGTTCCACTGGGTCACCATAGAATCCATCCCCAAAATCCTCGACGAGCTCCACGCTGTGGGATTGTCCTCCAAGGGCACCAGCGGCGATGCCCTGCGCGGCATCACCGGCTGTCCGCTGGCCGGATCGCTCCCCGATGAAATCCTGGACACCTCGCCGCTTGTGGCGCAGATCGCTCGCGAGCTCACGGCTCACGCCAGCTTCTACAACCTTCCTCGCAAAATCAAGGTATCCGTCACCGGCTGCCCGGCCTGGTGCAGCCATCCCGAATTCAACGACCTCGGGCTGACAGCCGTGCGGCGCGGCGACGAAATCGGATACTCCCTTCGCGTGGGCGGCGGACTCGCGCGCGAGCCACATCCCGCCGTGCGCTTGAATGCCTTTGTCCGGCAACCGCAGGCGCTCGACGTCGTGCGGGCCGTCATGGAATTGTTCCGCCGGCAGGAAGGTCTGCGGCAACGACGGGAACAGGCCCGGCTGAAGCATCTCTTTCTCAAACAGGGCTGGACCGCCGATCGCTTTCTAGCCGAACTCGAATCGATCCTTGGCTACCGCCTAGATCCCGCCGTCCCTGAAATCGTTCCGGCCGAGTCTCATCGCGACCACCTCGGCATCCATCCGCAAAAACAGCCGGGCCTCGACTTCGTCGCCGCTACGGTCCCGGGCGGCGAGCTGTCTGGCAGTCAGCTGATCGCTCTCGCAGAGCTGGCCGCAACCTTCGGCTCCGGAGACCTCCGCCTCACCACGGCGCAGAATCTTATCCTTCCCAATGTGCCGCACGCCTCCAGTTCATTACTGGCAAAGGAACTGGAGCAGCTTGGACTCGCAGTGGAAGCATCCCCGTTCTGCAAAGGTATCGTCTCCTGCACGGGGCGGGAATTCTGCAAGCTCGGCATCGCAGAAACAAAATCCTTTTCGCAAAAATTGATCGCCGCCCTCGAACAGCGCCTGCCGGATTTCGCGCAGCCCCTCAGAATCAACGTGACAGGATGCGGCAATGGCTGCGCCCATCACCACCTCGCCGACATCGGCCTGGAAGGCAAGAAGATCAGGCAGGGCGGCCAGATGCAGGACGGCTTCAGCTTCCGCATCGGTGGCGCCCTGGGGCAAACGCCGGTGCTCTCACAACTTGTCGGCTATCAATGCACCGCCGACGCCGTTCCCGATGCCATCGAGCGCCTCCTGCGCGGATATCTTTTCGGCCGTCAGCCAGACGAATCACTGCACGAGTTTCTCGCGCGCAGCAGCAATGACCAATTACTCCTGCTGCTCACCGGCCAGCCCGCTCCATCTCCTGTGAAAGCGGCGGAGTAAACAGACCTCGCATCCTCGTCAATCTCCGGATGGGCCCATGCCGCTCATCTCCGTTGTCCTTGGGTGCATCTCCCGATCCAGCTGTTTCACCTTGTCCTTGGCCGCGCGCACATCCAGAAACAGCTTCAGTTGCTGCTTTGCCTCATCTTCCAGATGCAGCCTCTTGTCCAGTTGGAAAAGCCTGTAGTGAGCCTTCGCGTTAAATGGATCTTCCTGCACGGCTTTGCGAAGGTACCCCGCTGCCTGCGGATACTCTTCGCGCCGCTCCATGATCTTCGCCAGGCCCAGCGCAGCTTGTGCACTGTTCGGATTCATCTTGTACGCGCGCTGATAATCCCCCAAGGCTGCGCCCATGTGCGATTGCAAGAGTGCGATCCGGCCCAGCTCACACTCCACGTTGGCGCTGTCACCGTCAATCTGTATCGCCTGCTTCAACTGTGCTTCCGCGTCTGCCTGCGACGTGGGATCTTCTGGAGATGCCTCCATCAGCGCCTCCGCCAGTTCAAAGTGCACTCCCGGCAGGCGAGGGTCAAGCTGCAACGCCTTCTCGTAGTGCATCGTCGCATCCTTCAGATCGCCTTCGTTGATCAGGCGTTCGGCGATCAACTGTTCCATGCGGGCCGATCCGGGAGCCAGCACCGCCAGCTTGTTCATCGTTTCATTCGCCAGTTCGCTGTAAACACGCTGCGCGAAAAACAGGAAATTCACGTTATCCGGCTGCAAGTCCAGCAACTGTTGCAGCACATTCGCGGTCCTTTCCAGATCTCCCTGTTCGTAATACAAATTCGCAAGTTGAATTCCCAGTCGGGCCCGCAGCTTCGCATCCTTCAATTTCTCAAAAGCATTCTTCATGTCCGCCTGCGCCTGTGGCTGCCCAAGTTTCATTTCGCAGACTGAGAGCAGCGCTTCCATCTTGGTCAGGCTCGGGTCGCCCGCAATCGCTCCGCGAAAATACGGCTCGGCAGCAGCGCAGTCCCCGTGGAAAAACGCCATCACACCCAAATTGGCCTGTGCTTCCACGTTCGCGGGGTCCAGCTTCAGCGCCGCCTCAAACATCTGTTGCGCTTCGGCGGCATTCTTGGCGCGCAATGCGGCCTGCGCCCTTTCGAGATCTGCCCTCACCGCTGCCGAACCCGCCGTTTGCATCGCAAATGCTGGCGCAAGAAGCAGGCTTGCGCACGCCAGCGCGACGGGTATTCGCAAATATCCAGCTCTGGATCGCAAATTTCTCCGCACGCGCAGCCGCGGCTGCATGGTCCTCAAAGCTCGCAACAGGAATACCCATCCCCGTCGCGCTTTACGACGGATCACCGAAAAAAGTGGCATAAAGAGACTCGTGCGCTCATTGTAGGGCAATCGATCCGGTGTTGGGACCACCTGCAAAAGTGCCGGGCCGAGGTGGCTGCACGAGACGCCACTCCGAACCCGGCTCAAGTCAGGCAAGGACAAGTCTTAGAAGGTGAATCTGCCTCCCAGCTGCATGCTTCGCGCCCCGCTGGCGCCAGTGATCACGCCGCCGCCCACTACGCCGGTTCCCGTCGCGGTGGAAGGCTGCGCAAAGTTGGGATGATTCAGCACATTGAAGGAATCCGCCCGAATCTCCAGATCCATCCCGCGCCGCACTTGGAACGTCTTGCCGAGGCTCAGGTCCAGATCGCGCCAGGCAGGCCCAATCAGCGTATTGCGGGCTTCGTTGCCAAACGTTCCCGGTGTTGGAGTGGCGAACGCAGCCGGATTAAACCACTCGTTGGGCGAAGGATTGGAAACGTTCGGATTCCCGACGACATTTGGCAGCCATGAGTATCCGCAACCGCACTGGTTGGCCCCGGAGCCGCTCAAATCCTGCCCGTTGTCCGACGTTCTTACAGTGAATGGAATGCCGCTGTGCAATTGGAATACCCCCGTAAGCCGCCAGCCTCCCAGCGCCTGATTCGCAAATCCATGCAGGTTGACCAGCTTCCCACGGCCAAAGGGCAGCTCATAAGTGACTGACCCGTTGATCATGTTCTTCGTATCCAGCGTCGACAACCCGTAATTCGCCGCAACATTGAACGCGTTCTGCCACACGTCGACGCCCGCATTGTTTCCGGACCCTGTGCCGGTATCCATCGTCTTTGAGTAGGCGTAGTTGAAGATGAAGCTCAGCCCGTTCGAATACCGCTTCTGCACACGGAACTGGAGCGCGTTGTAGTTCGAGTACCCGTCAAACAGCACCGCGTCAATCGAGCAGAAGAGCGGGTATGCCGTTGGAGCGTTGTAGCAGTTGGTGTATTGCGTCATGTCCTTCCGGGGAACCTGGTTGATATCCCGGCTGAACCCCATGTGGGTTCCCTTCGTGAAGACATAACTAACATCCACCAGCATCTGACCGGGCAGCTCATGCTGCACCGAAAGCAGAGCCTCCTGATAATAGGTAATCGGGCGATGCCTCGGATAATAGCTCACGTTCTGGTAATTAAATTGCGAGTTAGACAGGTCAGAAAGCTTCGGGTAAATCACCGCACCCGGCCCGGGTCCGTTCTTCAGCAAAAATGCAGCGCTGGAACCATATCCCTTCGAGCCCTGCGGATTCAATCCAACACCATAGGCTGCGCTGTAGGGATCCACCGCCCACGGCTGATCCGTAATACCATAACTTGCCCGGAACGCCCAGTTCGGAATCGGCGACCAGGAAAGCCCAACCCGGGGCGCCCACTCATTCACGCTATCCTGAATATCCTTGCGCCCATCCTGGCCGCCGTAGCTCATCGCGCCCAGCGTGTTCGGAGGAGCATACTGCCCGCTGTTCACTATGTCTGGATTGAACGTGCCCCAGCGGTTGTGTACCTCGCTCCATCCACCCTGGAATTGATAGCGCAGTCCGATGTTGATCGCCAGATGCGACGTCGCCTGGTAGTTATCCTGCAGGAACGCCGCTCCACTCCGGGAGCGTGCACCCGTTTCCGCGTATTCGTAAACGTACCATCCGTACACTTCACCCAGCAGGAAGTCCGCATACGGTACGCCCGTCGATACGCCGTCGAATGCGAAGTTGCCGGAACTCACGTCTCCCCAGCTTGTGTAATTCTGATAGCTCCTGTCGTATTCGCCGCCCATCTTCAGGGTGTGCCGTCCCTTGATCAGCGTCAGAACATCGGAAGCGACAATCGAACCATCCGCAAGCTTGGCGTGCACGCCGCCGTTGATCGAGATCGCCCCTATCCCGCCGCCATTGCTGATCGAAATGCCCGGGAAGATGTTGCCCGGAGCATCGCTACCGTAAGTCGGCTCAAGCCCGATCGTAGTCGGATACCCTTTGTCATAGGTGGGAGGAATGTACTTATCCAGTTCCCGCACTCCGCCAATGTGCGCATCGTTCACCACGTGGGAATTGATCGTCCACACGTCGGTGATCTGAGCGTCTTCGTTGTAGTTGTGACCTTTGGTGCAGTCAAAACCAAGGGAGCAGAAGGCGTCTACGCTGTTCACCAGACTGATGGGGTAAATCATGTACGAGCCGGAAATATGCTGGCGGTCGCTCGGCGTGTAATCCACTTTCCCCACGTACCACTGCGACGTGCTCGGATTGGTCTGTACGACCGAATAGTTATTTAGGTAGCCCGGCAGATTCGGCGCAGGAAAGTACTTCTGAATTTTGAGCGCCACCGGATCGAATCCCGATGAAATGCAGTTGCCCGGATACGGCTGGCCGGTGGTGGGATCCGTCACCGTTGTCGGAAAGCAACCAGCTTCCATGTTCGTCGTGCCGTTCGCGCCGCGCGTTGGCACCGTCGCAAAGTAAGTGGACGATGATGTAGCTGGATTGTCCTGGTAGGTGAAGAAGAAGAACAGCTTGTTCTTGAGGATCGGCCCGCCGATGCTCCCGCCGAATTCATTCCAGCGCAGCGGGGCGACCGGACTTGGCGGCCGGTTGAAGTAATATCGGGCGTTCAGCGCGGAATTCTGCGAAAACTCAAACGCTGATCCGTGGAACCGGTTCGTCCCGCTCTTCAGCATCACGTTGAAGTTGGCTACGCCGCTTCCGTATTGCGCCCCAAAGTTCGAGGTCTGCACGTTCACTTCACTGATGGCGTCGATCGGAGGATAGTTGTCGCTGGCGTTCGAATCCCTCGGCTCCGTGGCAATCGAGCCCTCGATCAGGAAAGTGCCTGAATATCCCTCTGTGCCGTTGACGCCAATTCCTTGCCCGGAAGCGGCCTGCCCGCCTCCGCCATTCACACCCGGCAGTTCATTGGTCAGCTCGTTGTACCAGATGCCTCCCACAATCGGCGCATCCTTCACCTGCTTGGTATTGAAGGTCATGCTCTGGCCCGAGGACTCCGTTTGCAGCAGCGGCGCGGCCGCGGTGACCACTACGCGCTGCGTGGTGGCGCCGACCTTCAGCGTTGCGTTTATGGCAATCGTCTCCACATGCAGCGTGATACCTTTGCGAACCGCGCTGCTGAATCCCTGTTTGCCAAAGCTAAGGCTGTACTCGCCCGTTGGAACCGACGGCACATCGTAGAGCCCGTCGGCGTCCGTCGTCGTGTGGATCGCGACTCCCGTCTGCACATTGAGAATCGTCACCGCCACGCCGGGAATCACTGCACCGGTCGTGTCGGTGACTGTCCCCTTGATTTCTCCTGCGTTGGCGTTCTGCGCCTGGGCATAATGCGCGCCCGCCGCCACCACCGCCAGCAAGAGAATCAAAATAATTCTTTTATAAACCTGCTTCATTCAGTACGCCTCCGTACAGTAGC
>JAJZAL010000253.1 GCA_021799405.1 Acidobacteriota bacterium | reverse complement strand
TCCAGCGTAGGTGCTAGCACCTGAATTATGCACACCCTTATGATCTGACCCCCACCCGCGTTTCACTGGCGGCGAGGAGGGTGGCTGTAGGCTGTTGATAATAAAAGACTGGCTGTGCATAGAATTTTATGCACAGACTTTGTCCTCAGCGTCTTTGGCTGGGAGGCGCATTTTTATTGGGGTTTCCAATAACTCCTCAAAACCGTTGCCAACTGGGAGCTGGTGAATGTCCCCATTACTTCTCGGGAACCATGCGGGTGCCCCCGAAACTACGATTTCGCCGCTCAATTCGCGGCGAAATCCAAACGACGTGCATAATTCAGGTGGCATCGCGTCCTTGCCGACGATCCGTACAGTTACGAGCTCATGAGGATGTATCGTGAACTGGACGCCCTTAGTTCTAACCAGCGATAGCGGCTTCTCATTTCTTTCGACAGCGTCCGTCTGCCATGCTTGTTTCAGATGCAACAGCGGCGTTTGAATTGTGACTGCTCGCACTGTGCCACCAAGATCAAGAAATCGTAGGATCGTGCCATTCCCGTCCTCCGCAGGTTTCCATGTTTCTAGCAGCAGATTTGCGTCGTTGATTTTGAGGAAGCCGCTCTGCTTGCCGTCCAATGGACACGGTAAATTCAGTGCCTTGTCTTGTGAAGTAACTTTATCTTTTTCCAGGGGTGTCATTTCCTCCCACCCCAGCCGACTTAGAGCTACAGCATTGGTAGAAGGGGCGCTAGTAATCACATAGCGAAAACGGAAATGTCCTCCCTGCCCGGCGCGGTAGTTGGTGTCGTAATAGTTATTCATGACATACGAGAAAATTGTTCCTGGCCGTTGACCGAAACGGTCTGGCCATGCGCCGCGGTTAATATCGCCCAGTGTGACCAGCGACGCATCGAGCGGCATGACCGTTGCGGATACTCCATTCTGCTGCACCGAAACCCAGTGCTGCACGGAAAACCATTCATGGCCGGCGCCCGCAAGCATGTCCTTTGCCGGATCGACCACTCCGTTCTGAATCTCGTACTGGAATTGCGGATGGCCCATGGAGAACGGGAAGGCAAAGTACACGCCTTCCTTGGTGTCCACGTCCTTCTTGGTCACATCCTCGGTGATCTCGATTTTCTTCTCTTGATCGAAGAGCTGAATTTCAGTCTTGATCTCAGGGGTATTTATGTCCGCGCTCTCCATGCGGGCCGCCCAACCATAGGGTGTGCGCATTACCGAGATAAGATGACCATTTGTGGCGGGGTGAATTTGTAACTTTGGCTGTGGCAACGCCAAATGATACCGCAGTGCATTGTTGGATTGTTGATCTGAACTGGTAGTTGGTACACTGCTGGAGTTAGCTGCCACAAATTTAGGCCGGAGTATACTATTTGGCCCCTGATCGCCGCCTGTAACATAGAAGTATTCGCTGAATTTATAAGCACTTTCCTTGTTTACTAGTTCGCGCCGTAATGACTTATCATAGATACTTCTCACTGCTCCAGTGGAAGCGTCCAGCGTTACGCGATAGTACGGACTCTCGAGTACAGTTGTCCGGGTGTTTTCAGCGGACACAATGTCCTTCTTGGTATGCCGTAGTAGGTAAACTTTATATCCAACCGCAGGAACATCAGATGCGACAAAGCGCACGTGACGGAAGTTCCTGCCGTTGCTAAGCACCTCCACTGGGACAATCCGCCCCGACGACATGTCTAGAATCTCATCCTCTTTATTCAGATCAAGAGATACCAGCCCGCTACGGGCCCAGTTCAATGTATTGAAGACGATTAAGCTGCCACGGACCGCTGAAATAGAATCCGCCAGACTCGCCATGCTGTTGCGGACTACAAAATCTGCCAGCGCATGGGCTTTGACAGCATACAGATTCTTTACCGCCAACTGTTGAGCTGCTTCCCTGCTTGTGGGATCGGATACGCTGTTGCCAGAATCCCAAGTGTGCTCATCCATCAGCACCATGTCAGTCCACATTCGCTCCAGGTCAATCTTGTCTGCTGCAAGATGCGGATTGACCAGAGAGGTCAGCGTAGCGAGCTTCTCCGCCGTCGGACCACGGCTTTCATTCTCGCGCTCCATAGCTGCATAGTAGGCGTCAGAAGCAATCCCGATCTCCCAGTAGGGACCGCCATCTCCGCGTACTATAGGGATATCATTGCCAGATTGTCCAGCGATAGTTTCCAGTGCCTTATGAATGCCTGAATATTGCAACCGTGGATAAGCATAGACATTGTTCCACATCTGTGCCAGTCCTGCCTGCTGTGGGAATAAGTCGGTATTCTCCAGTTGGGAGCCAAACAGTACTACGGCGCTTGCACGATAGCTTGGGCGCTCATACTCCTGTAGAAACAAGGGGAGCATTCCTTGTCCTTTGGATAGAGAAGCAGCTCGTCCGAAGATAACACCCATCTGCGCATAACCGCGTGCGTACCACAATAGAACCTTTTTGCCGTCCGGGCCTTCCCACCAAAAAGGAGACATTTCGTTCAAATGCCCCTGTACTAGCATTGGAGCACGGTCGTTATCGCTACCTGCGAGAAAGTACTTGATACCAGCCGCAGCCAAGACAGAAGCATATGACCACGAGTACGATGGAACGTCCGTGATATTGGCATAGTTGAAAGGCGTCCCATGCTCACGGCTGAAGTTGGCGCTGGCATACAGCGAACGGATCATTGTCTCTGCCGTCGGGAAGCCTGTGAGCAGATTGGCATATTGCGCGGGAATAAACAGCTGCTGTTTCTGGATGGCAGTAATCGCACGCTGCTGCTCCGCAGGCGTACGTGTTTTCAAGAACTGCTCCAGAGGCCATTCTCCATCTAGACTGAAGCGGAAATCAGGATGTTGTGCATTCAGGCCCATTGCTTCGTCGATGACCCTGCTTTGGATGGCCGCAACCTTGGCTTGGTAATCCGTATATCCAACGTCAAGGTGGATGTGAGGTACAAGAAATATCGTCCATTTCTTTTTAGGATTAATAAATTCGTCTTTTTGTAACGTGTGGTTCAGCACTCTCCATATAAGCCGCGCTCTTGTATGTATTGAGAATTCTGGGACCATGAACTCAAACTTCTGTTCACCAAAATCCTGATCTTCCCTATATTCTTGTTGGTAATGTTTGCCTGCGATGACGAGATCCACATCGCTGCCAAGCCCCATACTCTTGCTGTTGCAGATAATTACATCGACAATCTCGTCGAGCCGGCTTTGCACTCGCCGGTAAAAAACAGTGGGAAGTATTTCTGCGTAGGCCCCCTCTAAAAGATGTCCTTCCACTTCACGATCAAGTTCAATCGCGTCATATCTCAGGCTTATGCGAGACGCATTCCTGGCTGTTTCATCTATCATCTGCAACGTGATTGTGTTTGTGCCCTGACGCAGATAGCTCCCGGGAAATTTAAATGATACAGTCGCATCGCTTCCGATGTCAGCATCGGGTTCATCTCCAATACTGTAATCTGGCTTGGGACGTAAGTAAAAGATTCCATGCTTGTCATTGATACTAACCCGAAAGACTGGAAGGCCGGCGCTTTCAATGAGTAGAAGAGAAACATGCAACCGGTAGGCCGTACCCGGTGTACCAGCGATCTGAAATTGAATGGAACGCGGGGCCGTAGCGCCGTTCGTATTATGTATTGGAGCAATCGAGATAGACTCGGCTGACTGCGTCGCATACCAGTCTTCTGCAGGGGCACTTTGCCCAACAATAAATTTAACCGGCTTTGTGGGGGTTCCTCCGGCAAATTCAGCCGAAGAGTGGTCAAAGGATCCAATTCTAAAAATAACACTGGTATGATCGCTCTGAACAGTTGCCGCAGGCAGGTGAAGTCCACCTACGAAGAAGACCATCCACCCAGAAAGTGTCGCTAGTTTTAGTCTCATAAGATACCTACCAAATCTTCTCCCATCGAGATTTGTCATTGATGCCGGAAAGATAAGCCATGAATATCTATATTCTGGTTAGTTTGCGGCAAGGTCAGAATAGTCAGTATTGTCGGCAAAAGGCCCATATCGTCAGAGACTCTTTGTCATAGTCGGCCAGCAAACAGAGACGAGCTGCATCTCGCCGCGCCGGCCATACCGCTTGTAGCCTAGTTCAAAGCACACCACGCTTTCTCAATCCGCAGAAGGCACATTGCTCTGAGGTGTATGATGGTGCGGATAATTGATCCGAACAGTTACGATTTCATATGGATGGATCGGCACCGTGACCTGATCCGTATCGGTCATGTCCAAAGCTGATCCCTCGGGTTTCTCCATTAAGTTGGTCAGAGTTGCCGATTCTGCACCTTTTGGCACTGTGAGTCGAATATTCCCACACTGTCCGGCCCATTCATAGAAACGCAGGATGAGACCGTCGGCATCCTCGGCTTTTTTTACAGCTGTTAAAACCACATTTTTGCCCTTTACTGAGATGAAGGAATGCTCTAGCGGGAGTGTTCCCGAATGTGCTTCCACCTGCCTCGCCTGCAGTTTGTAGTTGTAGTCATAGCCGTGCCGGACGGTCAGGGCGGTTTTCCAGTTTCCCGCATGAGGATAGAGAGCATAGCTGATGTAGTGGTGCCCTCGGTCCGCGTTCGGATCGGGTGATACCGGTGAGCGTAAAAGAGTCAGCCGCAGCAGATTGCCTTTGCAATCATATCCATACTTCGATTCGTTGATCAGCGAAAAGCCATGCTGCCCATTGCCCAGGTCCGCCCAGCGCAATGCGGAGACCTCGAACTTCGCCTGCTCCCAACTGTTATTGCGGGTCGTGGGCCGCTCGATCGTCCCATAAGGGATCTCATAGGTCGCCATACTGCTCGATGCCGCCAAGGGAAAGGCCGCCTTCAGCAAGATGTGCGTTTCATGCCAATCGATGTCGTTCACGACGTTGACCTGGTCTGATCCCGCATAGAGCGTGATGTCCTGCACCAAGGTTGAACTCTGCCAGTGCCGCGATACGCGGACCACCGCACGGAACGGCCCCTTCTCCACCAGCTTCACCGAGTCCGTTTGCATAAGAGGAGTGAAGTGATCCAAGGTCCCGGGATCGATGTTCCATGCGTCGTCGGCCTGTGGCGTATCTTTGAACACCTGCAGTTGGTTGCCGCACGCCCCCGCCGCCAGCGTCTCGAAGTTGGCCTTCTTGTTGTAGAGGCTGGTAATGCAGCCAGTATGTGGATCTACCGTCACTTTGAGCGCAGCGCTTTCCATCGTCGTCCCGCTCGCTTTGAGATCGCTGGCAAACGGACGCTTGCCCGGCGTCACATGCAAAACCTCATAGCCGAGAGATGGAATGTCCTTTGCCTCGACCAGCAAATGGTAGGTGTTTGTTTGACTCTCGCTCGATACTACTTCCGAGGGCAGCACGCGGTTTCTAGCATCCAGAACCGAGACCCCGTCGATTACTGCGTTCGGCATTTGGACATCGACCTTGATTAGTCCTGAGCGTTCCCATCCAAGGGGATTGAAGACCAGCACCGGCACAGCTCCCGCAACGCGCGTGTCGATACGCGCCTCAATAGTGTGGAGGGCCTTCGCAGAGACTTCGTTTGTTGCCCAGCGCACTTGATCGTAGTCTCGCTGTGCATCTTGATAGATATCAGCAATACCCGATCCTGCCGCAAGATCATGAAACTGGTTGAAAAGTACCTTCTTCCACGCTTCATTCAGCTCGGTAGCAGGATATGACTGGCCATCCAACCACGCCAGAGAGGAATACTTTTCCGCATTTAGCATCCACTCTTCGCTTTCGCGCATATTGCGCTTATGTTTGGCCTGCGTCGTGTAAGTGCCGCGGTGGTGCTCAAAGTACAACTCGTCTTTCCACGTTGGGATAGATATTTCACCCGGCGGCGGCGCAGGCAAAGCCCTGGCACCCTTGGCCAGCGCCTCATAGTTCCATGTCGGGGAGTCAGGAGAAATCTTCTTCTCAACACTGGTGAAGTAGCTCTGCGCTGTAGCAAACTTCATCACAGGGATCGCTTTCCCCGGTTGCATCCAGTGCATGCCCTGATCCAATATGGCCCGGGTCGGTCCGCCTCCGTGATCGCCCACTCCGTACAGATCCATCATATCGAGCAAGCCAGGATCGAGAGATCTTGCTTTGATAAAATCGTTCGACAGGCGTACAGGATTGAGATTGGTGTTCGAGTAGGTATGTGGAAAGTAAGTTAGTACTTTACTCCCATCCGGAGATTCCCACCAAAATAGCTTGAAAGGTAGAGGATTCGTTTCATTCCATGCCATCTTTTGGGTAACAAAATAGTCGATGCCGGATCTCTTATAAATCTGCGGAAGTTGCCAGTTGTAACCAAACGAGTCCGGATTCCACCCAATCCGCGTAGTCACGCCGTATAACTGTTGGAAGGTTCGCTGGCCAATAAGCAACTGACGCACCTGCGATTCTCCGCCGGGCATATTCAGGTCTGGCTCAACCCACATACCACCCACAAGCTCCCAACGCCCTTCCAGAACGCGCTTCTTGATTTCAGCATTCATCTGCGGGTACTTCTCCGCAATCCATTCGTTATACTGAGCAGCCGACTGTGCATAGGTATAGGTGGGAAATTCATCCATCAACTCGAGGGCCGAATCGAATGTACGTTGCACTACGTCCACGGTCTCCGTCCAGGGCCACAGCCATGCAGCATCGATGTGGGAGTTGCCCGTAAGAAAGAAGGTCACCCGATGCAGAAGGGGTTTGAGGGGCTCAAGGTCGTGCTGTGACTTGCGCAAAGATTCGTCGAACTTCTCCATATCTCTGCCCTGTAGCGCTTTCAGATCTACATCCTCGATTGCATGCTCCAAGATTGCTCTCTCGGCGGTGACATTCTGGGCCAGATCTGGAATCAGCAGCGCAGCAGACATAAACTCGATATACATATCCTCTGGATTTGGGCGGCTTGCTGTAAAGTCAATGTGCATGACGACCATCGGAAAGCCGGAGGGTGTGGGGGTTTTCCCAACTCTGATCGCAACGAGCACCCGGTCGCCGGGTTGATTAAAAACAATGATTGGCTCTGAGCGATCAGTTTGAAGCATACGTTGACCATTGACAAACACCGCTGCCCCGCCTCCTCCCCAGGCATGTACCATCAAGCTGATAGAAATCCTACTTCCATTCAGGTCATAGCCATCGAGAGTTTTCGGAATCTCGATCCATTTTCTAAGCCAAACTACGTTTTTAGGCGGGGTAGGGTACGATGATTGGATTTCCTGCCAGGAAGAGTCGTCGAAAGTGATCGATTGCCCATCTGGCACATTTCCCTCGTGAAATCGCCAACCATTTATAGAATGAGAGTTGAACCGGGAGAGGCTTCCAACTACGGCTTGAGAGCGGCTTGACAGGGTCTTCAAGGCAGTTTCTGTTTGCTGAGAAGCAAAGTGATTGAATAGGTACGCTCGTCCCGTCTGTTGAGCTGCTGAGGCTGAAATAAAAAGCGGAAGCGCGAACAAACAGAA
>JAJZAL010000034.1 GCA_021799405.1 Acidobacteriota bacterium | reverse complement strand
GGCTGAACGCGCAGATGAGATTCTTCCACCTTGGCCTCAGACGCTCCTGCTTCCCCCTCGGCCGCATGCACTTCGGCGTATTCCCCATCCGTGTGCACCTCCGCATATTCCCCGTCATAGAGGTAGGAACTTTCCGTCGAAGCTCCCTCCGTCTCACTCGACGCCCCATATCCCGATTCAGCAGCATCTGTATACGACTCCACCGCATCTGAATACGACTCCGCTGCGGGCGCCTCCTGGGAAGGAGGCTCCAGCGCCAGCCGGCGCTGCCGTTCCTCTTCTTCCCGCTTGCGGCGGTCCGCCTCTTCGGCGTTACGCATTTCCTCTTCCATCTGGAACTTGAAGTCGTTCGAGGCCTTCCGGAACTCGTACATCAGCTTGCCGATCTGGCGGCCGATCTGCGGCAGCCGGCGCGGTCCAAAGACCACCAGCGCCAGAACCATCAGGATCAGCGAGTCAGCCATACCGATGCTGGCAACCTCAATGGTTGGAGGTGTCCCCATACGCGTAATGATACCTGCCCACACACGGCCCTCACAATCAGCACGAACCCATTTGAAAAGGGGCGGAAGTCCATCCTTAGGTCACGCCATCCGTGCCGCACGCCGTCGCTGCCGCAGCTCCGGACCGCATTCCCTCCGCCCGGCGCGCGCCCGCCTCTATGGCCCAGGCCAATCGCGTGAAGGATGTGAACCATGAGAAGCACGCCTTTCGAAAACGGCGCTATCTCTTGTGAAATGCAGGTGGTCACCAAAGTGGCCGTTTTTCGCAGCATCCGCACCGAGCGTAGAGTGATGGTTATCGTCGATAACGCCAAGTACCACCAACCGCGGATGCACCGCGACTGGCAGCAGGCGCAAGCAGACCACTTCGCTCTGGATTTCCTGCCACCCTACAGCCCCGATCTGAACCCCATCGAGCGTGTCTGGAAGCTGACGCGCCGGCTGGCCGTGCATAATCGTTATTTTCGGCACCTCGAAGAGGTCATGCCGGCGGAGCAAACTCAATTCACCCAGTGGCGAGCACCCAACGAAGTGTTGCGCAAACTATGCCCAATTATTTAAGACGCGCAATATAGAACAACTATCATACTAGCTGGGACCCCCCTTTACCCCCTGTCCGGGATCGTAATTGAACCGCAGCGTGTTGATTGCATAAGGACGTACCGGCACCGTCACCTCATCGCCATGGACGATCGGCAGGGGCACCCCCTCCGGCTTCTCCATCAAGTTGGTCATGCTCGCTGACGAGGCTCCCGGTGGCACCCGGATTTGCACGCTGCCGTTCGCGCCTGCCCACTCATAAAAACGCAGAATCAAGGCGTTGGCGCCTTCCGCCTTTTTGAAGGCGGTAAGAACCACATGCTGATTATTCAGCGAGACAAACGAGTGCTCCAGCGGCAAGGCGCCCGTGTGCAGATCCACCTGCATAGCCAGAAGCTGGTAATTGTAGTCATATCCGTGACGGATCGTCAGCGCCTGTTTCCAGTCGCCCGGATGCGGATATACAGCGAAGCTGAAGTGCTGATGCCCGCGATCCGCATTTGGATCAGGCGAGACAGGAGAACGCAGCAGAGTGAGCCGGAGCACGTTGTCCTTGCAGTCATATCCGTACTTGGAGTTGTTCAGCAGCGAGAATCCATTATGTCCATCGCCGAGATCGGCCCAACGCAAGGCGGGGACTTCGAACTTGGCCTGCTCCCAGCTGTTGTTCCGTGTCGTTGGCCGCTGGATCGTGCCATAAGGAATCTCATAGGTGGCCATGTTGCTGGACGCCGCCAACGGAAAGGCCGACTTGAGCAAGATGTGCGTTTCGTGCCAGTCGATATCGTTGATCACCTGCACCTGGTTGGAGTTGTCGTAAAGCACAATGTCCTGCACGAACCTGGATTGATCCCAGGTCCGCATCACCCGGATCACGGCGCGCAACGGATCGCTCTCAACCAGTTTCACAGAGTCCGCCTGCATCAGCGGCGTGTAGTGGTCGAGCGTGCCCGGATCGATGTTCCATGCGTCATCGGTCAAGGGCGTATCTTTAAACACCTGAAGCTGATTGCCACAGGCGGACGGCGCGAGCGCCTCAAAGTGATCGGCCTTATCGAAAATGCTTGTAATGCAGCCGCTCCTGGAATCGATCGTGACCCGCAGGTGCGAGTTCTCCAGCGTCAATCCGCTCACCTTCAGATCGCTTGGGAAGGGCCGCCGCCCCGGCACCACATGAAGTACCACATAGCCAAGCGACGGAACGTCATTCACCTGCACAAGAAGGTGATAGATGGCCGTATGCGGGTCGTTGGATAGAATCTTCGATGGCAGCACCCGGCCACTCGGATCCAGCACCGAGACACCGTCGGCGCTCGGCGTCGGCATTTCCGCCGTGATCTTCACCAGTCCGGAACGCTTCCATCCCAACGGATTGAAAACCAAAATGGGCACTGCGCCCGCCGCGCGCGTATCAATGCGCGCCTGAATTGCGCTCAGTGCCTTTGCTGAAATCTCATTCGTTGCCCAGTGCGCCTGATCAAAGTCGCGCTGCGCATCTTTATAGATAATCCCAATCCCCGATCCCGCAGCCAGATCATGGAACTGGTTAAAGAGGACCTTCTTCCACGCATCGTTCAACTCGGTAGCTGGGTAAGATCGACCTTCGAGCCATGCCAGCGAAGAATACTTCTCCGCGTTCAGCATCCATTCTTCGCTCTCCCGCATGTTGCGCTTTTGGTTCGTCTGGGTCGTATAGGTGCCACGATGATGCTCGAAATACAATTCATCTTTCCAGGTTGGAATGCTGATCTCTCCCGGTGGCGGCACGGGCAGCGGCGGATGACCAGCGGCCATAATTCTGTAGTTCCAGACTGGTGAAGCGAGAGCAATTTCCTTCTCCACTGTGCTGAAGTACTGTTGCGCGGTGCCAAACTGCATGCGCGGCACCACTTTCCCCGGCTCCATCCAGTGCAAGCCCTGATTGAGAACAGCGCGTGTTGGCCCCCCACCGTGATCGCCCACCCCATACAGATCCATCATGTCAGTCATTCCCGGAGATTGGGTTCTGGCCATGACCAGATCGTTGGAGAGGCGTATTGGACTAAGATTGTCATTCGAATAGCTGTGCGGAAAATACGCGAGAACTTTGCTGCCATCCGGAGCTTCCCACCAGAAGAGCTTGAACGGAAGTGGATTGGTTTCATTGAACGCCATCTTCTGCGTGACGAAGTAATCGAGACCTGATTTCTTATAAATCTGCGGTAACTGCCAGTTATAGCCGAAAGAGTCCGGATTCCAGCCCACACGTGTCGTGACACCATAAAGCTGCTGCAACGTCCGCTCCCCTATGAGTAACTGCCGCACCTGCGACTCGCCGCCGGGCATATTGAGATCGGGTTCGACCCACATGCCCCCCACCACTTCCCACCGGCCTTCCTGAATGCGCTTCTTGATCTCCTCGTTCATTTCGGGATATTTCTCTGCCATCCATGCGTTGTACTGCATGGCCGATTGCGTATAGGTGTAGGTCGGATATTCATTCATTAGCTGAAGCGCCGTCCCGAACGTGCGCCTTACGATGTCAACCGTCTCTGTCCACGGCCACAGCCAGGCCGAATCGATGTGCGAGTTTCCCGTCAGATGAAACGTGGCCCGCTGCAAAATCGGCCGCAACGACTCCAGATCCTGCTGAGCTTGATTCAAGGAGCGGTCGAACCGCTGCTGATCTCTCTGGCGCAACGCCTGGCAATCCACGTCGGCAATCGCTTTTTCCAGCACCGCCCGATCAGCGGCCACATTGGAGGAAACCTCAGGAATCATGAGTGCCGCCGTAACAAACTGCACATAGATGTCATTAGGATTCGGCCCCTTCCCGGAATAATTGACCGTCATCTCTGTAACCGGGAAGCCGGTTGGCGTTGCGTTCTTGCCGATGCGAATTGCAACCAGCACCCTGTCGCCGGGGTTTTCGTGGAAGAGGCTCGGCTCGGAGGGATTAATCTGCTGGATGAGTTCTCCATTCACAAACAACAGGGCTCCCTCGCCACCCCAGGCATGAACGCGGATACTGATGGTAACCGTATCTCCGTTGAGGTTGTATCCTCCAATGCTCCGTGGGATCTCGACCCATTTCCTCAACCAGACAACGGTATGGAGAGGCGTTCGAAAGGTCGCCCCGGCACTATCCCACGAGGCATCATCCAGCGCTGGCGATTGCCCGCCTGTGACGTCACCCACGTGATATCGCCAACCATCAATCGGCGCAGGAGTAAATTGTTTTAGCTCCTCGATCGTTGTCTGCGCTGCAGGGGACAGCATCTTCAGGGCTGCGGCGGTCTGCTCAGGAGCAAAGTTATTTGCTTCGTAGGCCCGTGCATTTTGCTGCGCGTGAGCGTATGGAAGACAAAACAATACGCACAGCAATGCGGGCGCGATGCGGAGAAATCCGCCCCGAACGATCTGCGGAACCCTGCTCGAAAGGGATTCGTTCATCATGTGATTTCTCTCCTGGCTAATTGGTTTGGCCTGGCATCACTTCCAGCTCAGCGACGGTTTGCTGCTGCACTTCGATTCCCAAGCCCGGCGTACTGTCGAGGGAAAGACTTCCATTCTCCGCTTCTGGCAAGCCTCTGAACAGTTTCCAGAACAGTTCGTTACCCGTATCCGGCTCTACGTTCGGAAAGTATTCAACCAGAGGGCAAACATGGGCAGGGCGGCTGAAAATAACATGAGTGTTATGTGCCTCATTGGAGTGTGGGATAACCGGCAAGCCTGCGGCTTCCGCGATCGCGCAGATCTTCACCGCTTCGGTGATCCCACCCACGCGATTCGTGTCGAATTGAAGAATATCGACGGCGCGTCGATCCATCAGTTCCTTAAACTCCCACTTGCCGTAAGAGTGTTCACCGCAACTCCAGCGCTGCCATGGACAGCGCAGTTTCAATTCAACATATCCTTCAATTTCATGCGGCATCAGCGGCTCTTCGATCCAAGACAACTTGAACTCTCGCAGCATCTTCGCCATTTCCATCGTGTAGCCGACATCCCACCCCATATAAGCATCCGCCGCAAGTTCAACGTCGTCTCCAACGGCCTCTCTTACTGTGCGGACGAGTTCCACATTGCGCCGCATACCCTCCGGACCATCCTTCGGTCCAAAGCCGAAGCGCTGCTTCATGCGCACGAAGCCGAGCGCCTGCCAGCGTCTCGCTTCCTCTGCAAGCAGATCAAGGTCCTCCAGTGCGTAGAGGCGGCTGACATAACAGGGAACGCGGCTCTGCGTACGCCCACCGATCAGATCACAAACAGGCTTGCCCTCTGCCTTGCCATGCAGATCCCAGCATGCGATATCCAGAGCGGAAATAGCTGCCATTGGTGATCCGGAGCGCCCGAAGCGCACTGTGGTGCGGTACATCCTCTGCCACAGATACTCATGGCGTCGTGGATCCTCGCCGAGAATGAGGTCAGCATAATAATCCTCAATGATCGATTTGGCCGCGCCGTGAAATGCGCCCGCTGTACCGATGCCAACCAGACCGTCATCGCTCTCGATCTCCACCAGCGTGCACATGACCGGACCAAACCAACCTCTCGCCCGCGATTCAAAGTCGTCGAATTGGGAAGTATTGGTCACCAGGTTGCGCCGCAGAGTAACCGGGGAACGTGAAAATCCTATATTGCGTGCCCGTATCTTTGAAATTCTCATTTATCTCCACCACAGTGAACTGATCGTGGATCCGCCATCATGAATCAATTCCGTGCCAGTTATGTAAGCCGCTTCATCCGATACCAGGAATGCTGCGGCTGCCGCAATTTCTTCAACTGTAGCCATTCGATGAGCGGGGATATTGTCTTCGAGCGCATCCATAACAGTGGGGTCGCTCAGGAGTTCCCGGTTAATATCGGTAACGGCACCCTGTGGACATAGCACGTTCGATGTGATGTTATAACTTACTAATTCAAGTGCGGCAACTTTGCTCATCATTAAGAGCCCCGCCTTGGCAACAGAATAGGCAGCCTGTTGCGCGGTCGGTAATAGGGATGCAGTCGAGCCTATATGCAGCATCCTGCCACCTCGTTCCTGTTGGATCATCAGCCGCCCCACCACCTGGGTAAAGTGAAACGCCCCCGTTAGGTCAATGGCCATCATGCGGTTCCAGTCTTCGACCTTGCAGTCCATTAAGGATCCGAAGGTAATGATGCCCGCGTTATTGACGAGGATGTCGATAGTACGGAATTCTTCTGCTGCCGCCATCACCGCCCGCTCGACGTCCTCGCGCGACGAGACATCTCCAGGAAAGGCGGCTGCCTGAACTCCAAGCTGGGTACAAAGGGCCACCGTCTCCTCAGCAGGAGATGCATTCTTATCCACAATCGCGAGACTTGCTCCCTCCTGCGCAAGCCGCACAGCAATCGCTCGACCGATACCGCGGCCGCCTCCGGTGATGAGTGCAGTCTTGCCGCGAGAGCGAAACGGCGTTGGCGTAATGGTCGGAGAATAGCGACTCGTATTCGACATATCGCGTTTACTCACATACTGATCGTATAAGTTGGTCAATAGAACCGGACTCGAGCACAGTACAGGGTCTGCGGCCATAGGCACAGCGAAAGATCCCACGCTTCAGTAGCATCTGCTTTTCCGCAGCAATGAGGAATTCCACTGACTGCATTAGGAACTGTAGAAGCGGAAGCAGGCGTTCATGCTCGCGCCGTCCATCCTCAGGAGAGTGCTGTAATGAATTCCATATCTGCACGAAAGGTCGTACAAGTGCAGCAGTCGGCATGCACCCTGAGCATCCGAGTGCGACTGCATCTGGAAGATCTAAGCCCATATAGCCCACAAGGCTGTTCGTGCCTGGCGGCAGAGCTCGGAGCGCCGGTGCCGACGGTGCCGCATCGACCTTTACGATCGCGATAGGCAGATTGGCAAGAACCTCCGCGCTAATGCCTGTCTGCGCGGGCGCGTACTGCAAAGCGGCCGGAATGTGCACCGCGGTAGCGACCGCTTCGATATGCGCGAGAATCGCGTCTGCCGGTGGATTGAGAAAGAATGGCGGCAGAATCATAATCGCATCAGCACCAGCCTTCTCTGCCTCGACCGCCTGGCGAACAGCGAGTTCCGTGCAATGATGATTGACCGCAAGGATGACCGGGACTCTGTTCCGCGTGGTTCTCACCAGCACGGACGTGAGTGTACGACGTTCCTCATCCGAGAGCTTGTAATACTCGCTGGCGAGGCCAAACATCGCCAACCCATGTGCCCCATCATCGATGGCCGTCTCCACCTGAACGGCGAAGCTCTCGGGATCCACCATCCCCTGTTCGTCGAACGGCGTGGCCAGCACCGGCAGGATACCCGCGATCTGCGCACTCATGCGACGATACCATCCGGATACATTTCCAGCACCGCTGGATCGTAAAGTGGGATGAACTCTTGCGTCTCTCTCTGAATCCGCCTGTAAGCCCGCCAGCCCTCTTCGAGACTCTCGCCGATCCCGAGTGGGTGCCCCTGCAGGTTCTCGTACTTAAATGCGCAGTCGCTTACTCCAATGATCCCCTTATCAGTATTTACCTTGTAGAGCATGGAGCTACGATGATGCGTGCCCACCCAGCAGGCAGTGATTCCCGGACATATTTCCGCTTCATCCTCCAATAGTGTTACGCGATCACCAGCATCGAAGAGAAGATAGTGCAGAACGCTATCTGCAATGCAGTATTGACGTGGGACGTGGAGCCACGGCCGAGGCGCCACGATCTCTTCAATCCAGCCACGTCGCGAAAAACAGATCCGTGCGTTTGTGAAAAGCTGCAGATTCGCTGTCGCATACATCTGCAAGGGAGTAACCAACACGTGCGTGACCTCTTCTGGGTCAATCCCAATTCTCTTGAGAGACGCCAGTGGCCTTTCGCTCTCTTTGCGCTGCAACATGCAGCGCGGTCCCGCGAAGCCCTTCCATCGCTCGTTCAGATCGCTCAAATCGTCGGGCGGTCCTGTATTGATGAGGATGGTTCTACCTTCACCGCGAATCACAACCATATAGAAATACAGCCTCTCCCATTCGCTCCATCTGCTCATCCAGTACACTTCGGGGGCAGGAACCTCTGATTCGCCCATCTTTAGAACCTGCACCTTGTACATACCCACTGATTCCCCCTCTTTTGCCGACCTTCGAAAACCTAACGCCTATCCGCTTAGCCGCTCCACTACAGACTGAAGCTGCTATACCACCGATGTAAAGAAGAAATCTCCCGAGCCCAGCTGAAGGACAGCAACTCCCGTTTCACTTCTCAGAAACTTGACTCCTGGCGACTTCTGCGCGGTACGCCCACTCTCCAGTACCGCGTCAGGAGTTTTCGCCGGAACATACACGGTTGCGGTCGTATTTATCGGAATCGTAAGATGCAGAGAAAAGCGGCCCGCGCTACGCTCCCACGAAGTAGCGATCGTTCCATAAGGAGACGCATGCGATGCCTTCACGACCGTGAGATCCCCAGCCAGAATCGGTGCGACAACGATATGCTTGAAGCCCGGCCTATCCACGTCGGCCTTGATTCCCGCAAGACTCTGATAGCACCATGAGATCAAATCTCCAACGAGCATGAGATGATTCATCGAGTTCATCTCGGGATCCGCGGTATCTCCGTTCCACAGTTCCCAAATTGTGGTTGCTCCCTTGCTTACCATGTATCCCCAGCTTGGATATGTCCGTTGCGTCGCGATTTCATAGGCAAGATTTGCATGGCCGAAGCGCGTCAAGGTCTCCATAATCCACTGGGCTCCGACCAGGCCAGTACCGATATGGCCATTTGTCTTTGTTCGGATATTCTCAACCAGCGCTTGAACAACGCCCTGTCGTTTATCTTCGAGCGTCATGTCGAATGCAAGCGGAAGAATGCTCGATGTCTGCGATCCGTTTGAGTAAGTATTGTCTGCCGGGTTGAAGTACTTGTTATGAAAGGCAACTTTCATCCGCGCGGCCAGGTCATCGAAAGCAGACTGGTCGCTTGCGTTGCCGGCAATGACCGCAAAGCGCGACATCAGCCGCAAGAGAAAATAGTAATAAGTAGTTCCCAGAACCTCTGCGGCAGTCTGGCGGCTCGGGTCCGTGCTGTGAATCTGGGTCAGCGACTCTGGTGGAACGCACCAGTCTCCATAAGTGTCACACGGCATCAGGTCACCTTGCAGGTGACCATTCATATGGTCGATCCATTGCTTCATCGCCGGATAGTGCGATTGAATTACACGGCGGTCCCCGTACTGCTCGTACATCCCGGCGGCAGCAATTATAAAGGTTGCCGGCCAAGTTACATTGTCCTGATAGAAATTCCAGTAATTCGGAGCGACATCATCGAGAGACCCTTGCCCGTTGATCCCGTCCTCAATATCCATGAGCCATTTCGCATAGAGGGGACTCACTTCAAAAAGGAAAGTCTCGCCCTTGCTCCCGCCCGCCCGATCGCCTAACCAACCCTGCCGTTCATCACGCTGCGGGCAGTCCGTCGGCATACTGCGGTAATTTCCTCTCGTGCCCCACAGAACATTCTTGTAAATCTGATTCAGCATTCCGTTGGAAGTGCTAAAGTCGGCGTGCTCCCTAAGGTCGTCGTGAATGACCTGCCCAGTGATCGTCGATAGATCAGGAGTGCCGGGATACCCGGTCAGTTCCACATACTGAAAGCCATGGTAAGTAAATCGAGGATGATACTGCTCCTCGCCTGAGCCGCTGAGCACATAGATATCCGTGGCGCGAGCGCTGCGCAGGTTGTCTGTGTAAAGCATCCCGTCCGGCCTTAATCTCTCAGCATGGCGAATCCGCACACGGGCATCTCGGTGTCCAGTAACTTTTAGCCGGCACCAACCCACCATGTTCTGTCCCATATCGAAAACATAGACTCCGGGTCGTGGCTGTTTTAGATTCACCGGTCTCATTTCCCTGACGACGCGGATCGGAGGATTCATTTGTGCTCGTAGACGTCCTAATGGCGTGCCCACCAGCTCAGCCGCCTTCCAGGAATCATCGACATAGCCAGCCTGGTCCCACCCCGATAGCTCCCGGCGAGCATCGTATTCCTCTCCGTCGTATTCGTTATTCGCGCGAATCGGCCCATCTGCGCTAACCTTCCAGGAGGCATCGCTGACCATTGTCTCGATAGTTCCATCCAGATGCTCCACCTCCATCTGCATCAAGAGCTTTGGGTAACCGTAGCTTCGCGTTGTCGGATTGTAATTTCGCGGCGCGAAAAACCTTCCGTTCCCGAGCAAGACACCGACCGCATTGGCACCTTGTTTCACGATTCCGGAGACATCGCAGGTCCTGTAATAGACCCGCTTGTCGTAATTGCTTACATTTAGTCCGAAAATATCGTCGCTGATTCTTTGGCCGTTCAGGTACAGCTCAAAATCTCCAACACCACTGATATATATGGTCGCCCGGCGCGCCTGACTCCTCAGGAGAAACTCTTTGCGCAGCGTCCGCGCGGGAAGGCGTGGTCTGATGGGTTTGACGGGCGGAACTGCTGGTGGTGGCTCTGCGACCCGCACGGGAGACCAATTTCCGGCGGGCACCGCGGCCGCCGTTGCCCCGCGTAGGAGTTCCGTTGATTGCCACTCCGTGTCAGTGTGAAAATGCAGGATGGTGCCATCCGCAAGATCAAGCGTCAGGCCGCCCATGATAGTGGCTTCGGTCCCTGATTGATCCGGTTCCACGCTCACGATCAACTGATTGCTTCCTGCATGAAGCGCCGAAGTCACATCAGAGACAAACAGGCGAGGCGAGTGCCGGTCGAACCGATAGTTGGTATTGTTGATTGTCACGTGGAGAGGATGCGTACCCATGATCATCAGCACCGCATAGCTGAGGGGATTATGCTCAGGAAGCCGCACTATACTCCGGAAGCAATTCCCGTTGCTCTGCCCTGACGCGGAGGTAATCCAGAGGGCGTCTTGAGTCTCTTCCGCCTCATCCTCGCCGCCTTCCAGGCCGATCCACTTCGCATGCCAATCATCTGGAGCGAGAAGGCCCATGGTCCAACTTGCCGGATCGCTCCACGCACTCTGGTTTCCATCCTGATCCCAGACCCGCACTTTCCACCATGCGCGGGCGCGGGAAAGCAACGGCTTTCCGTTGTATTCAATCAGAATCGAATCATCACTGTTAACTTTGCCGGAATCCCACAAATCGCCCTCGTCCTTTTGGAGGAGTTCGGGCGTCGCCGCCACCAAGATTCGATAAGCGCTTTGCCGAAGATTCCGCCGGTCAGGGGAAATGGCCGTGAGAATCCAGCTCAGCCGCGGCATTTCCGTATCGATCCCCAGTGGATTCGTCAGGTATTCACATCGAAGTTCATTCACCTTTAGTGTGGAATGCGGAAGCGTAGGCGATTCGCCAAGAAGGGGGAATTCACGGGCGAGTCCGGCCCCAACCATGAGTTGGATTATTTCCCGCCTGTTCATTTTGCCGTCTCTTGTTCCTGCATACGATTCCCACTCTTTCCTTGGACCGGGATTAAGGCTCGTCGATGCCGTCCTGCATTGCGCGAGATTCAGGATAAGCCCGCCACTCGCTCACAGGAAAGCAGTGAATGAGTGGCGGGTGCTACTTCGTGCAGCCGGGCTGTAAGTACCTTGCTGTAACTCAGAACGTCAACTTCAACGCGAATTCCAAAATTCGCGGATCAAGAGCACCCGTAATCTGCCCGTAATTGCCGGCGCCCAGGCTCGTGGACAAAGCCGTAAGGTTAGGATGGTTTGCTATATTGAAGGCTTCGGCCCGGAACTGGAGATTCATGCGAGAAGCCTCAAGGAATGTCTTGTAGAGTCCCACATTGAAGGAAATCAAGCTCGGGCCTCGGATTGTTCCATTGGCGGCATCTCCGAAGAAGCCGTATGCCGGAGCCGCGAAGGAACCTGTGCTGAACCACTGCTTCACCTTTCCCACCCGTCTAATCGGAGCAACCTGGTTAGGCCGGATCGCTAAGCCTGCCGTCGAAGTCGCCATACCCGGACTGAGGGCGAAGCCGCTCTGAAGCAGTGCCAGCCCTGCAAAATTCCAGTCAGCCAAACCCCATTTCAGGGGCGCACTCGCGTTCCGGAAGAAGGGGATGCTGTATACCCAGGTACCAGTAAAATCCTGAGTAAAGTCATAGTCCGGCGGACCATACTCAGCATGCACATTGCGTGGATTCTGGACAACGGCTCCGACCGGGGATCCCTGACCTGCGCCGTGGGTACCGATTGTTCCCAGTACCTTGCTATAGGTATAAGCCAGATTGAGCTGGCTAGCTTTGAGACGATAAACTAGACCCGCTTGAAGCGCATTGTAGTTATCGCTTCCATCGTCATACTCAGTGTTGATGGCGCTGTATCCCTGGTACGGAGCTGTATAGTAGGGCGATGCAACACCTGTATTGATACAGGGATCGAATTGATAGAGGGAAGATGGCGATTGGCTCGCCGGTACGCAGGTGCTCAGGCTCGGGCTGGCTACAGGGAGTGGAAAGTTGGTATTGAATCCAACCGATTCCAAATGCCGGCCCTGGCTGCCCACATAGGCAAGCGAGGCTACCGCGTTCGGGGTTACCTGATGTTCCAGCGTCAGGCTGTAGGTTTGGAGCTGTACTGGTACAAACGTGTTTGGCTCCACATTCAGAGCTTCAATGGTAGGAGCCTTCGGTGTTCCCGCGGTCGCGTCACTCAACAAGCTATTAATAATGTTTGCACTTCTCACATAGGGCAGATTTTGCCCGTATGCTGCATTCAACTGCACAAGAGCGTCCCGTGAATATGCGATACCATAACCGCCCCGTATCGTAGTGGTTCCATTGCCGCTCACGTCGTAAGCAAAACCGATCCGCGGACCAAAGTTGTCTTTCTTGGGAATAAAGAACCCGCTGGGCACACCGTTCTGACCAGCAAAAATAATTCCGTTGAGAGGATTAGCCGGTTGCCCGGCGGTATTCAAAGGAACATTGGAGCTGTTGACAACCAAACTACCGTTCCTATTTACCACCGGAGCCTGTGCCGCACTGTAAAGGGCTGGCGAAAAACCTGTCACTTCGTCGCCGCTCGCCGTGTCGTTTGAGAAATAGGACCAGCGCACGCCAAGATTGACGTTGAGGCGGGGGGTAGCATGCCAGTTATCCTGCACATAGGCTTCTCCCTGCCGATAGTGGAAATAGCCGCGCCGTTGTGTGTTTACCTGCGAGTACGTCGAATCCAAACCGAGCAGATAATCGGCGGCGGGGTCGCCAGTATGCACACCGGTGAAGAAAAAGGCCCCCTCCGGTGTAGCGAATGCAGTTTGGCGCTTGATACCAAAGATGTACATCGCACCCATCTGAATGACATGATTGCCCTTTACCCAGATCAGGTCGTCAGTCGGAATACCCTCGCCATCAGAGGCTTTAATGGGCAATCCGCTAACGCCGGTGGCGGCCCATCCTTCCGCGAGACCGATATTGGGGATGCGATTGAGCAGGTCCGCTCCAGGAAAGGCTTGCTTGATCGTTAGTCCGGAGGGCAACGGTGCGGTTTCGCTGAGCAGAGCTTTGGTGAACGTTTGTCCCCAGCTGAATGTGTTGATGACGTTGGGGGTAAAGTCGGTTGTAAGACGGGCTACGGCATTCAGCCCGGTCGTGTACGCGGTATAGCTGATCAGAGGCGAGGGATTTCCACCCCATGCCAATCCATCCGGGGACAGGTTTTTCACCTGTTCGTAGTTGACCCGGGCCATGATTTGATTGGCCTGGTTAATTGTATGATCGACGCGATACTGGTAATCGCCCTCGTTGGTCGTGGCCGAAGCCTGGTTGAGGTAATTGTCGAATCCGCCGGTAAGATTATTCGGAAGTGGCCAATACTTGTTCATAATTGCCACTGCAACTGGGTCGAAGCAGGAGGGATTGAGAGTCTTCGGTCCGAGAATACAATTTGACTTTCCCTCAGCAGCCAGCAGCGATTGACTATTGGCATCCAGTCGCAGATTTCCCTTCAGCGTTGGGCTGGCGCTGAAGTCGCCGGTCCTCATGGCCTGGGGAAAAACCGCGCTGCGAATTGTCTGGCCGGCGGTAATCAGATACCACTGGTTGGCGGTAAAGAAGAAAGTCTTCTTATTGCCCCTGGTGTTATAGACTTTGGGGATCTTAAGGGGCCCGCCAAACGTGAATCCGAAGATATTCTGATGAAGCGCTGGTGTGACGGTCGAAAAATAGTTATTCGCATCGAATGCATTGTTGCGCAGGTAATCCCACGCTGACCCGTGAAGGTTACTTGTACCACTCTTGGTCTCGATCAGAATCTCACCGCCACCGGCAACTCCATATTCCGCTCCGTAGTTGTCCTTCAGCACGCGCATCTCTGAGATGCCATCGACGATTGGCAGGATATTCACATTGGAAAGATTGCCTGTATTCACGTCGTACACACCGTCGATGTCGTAGGTGCTGTACTCAACGCCTTGGCCGTTCACAATCAAGGTATTAAATCCGTTGATTCCTCCACCCTGTAACTCGCTGGCCGCATTGGTGCTGCTCACGCCCGGAATCTGAATGGCCAAAGTCTGGAAGTTCCTTCCGTCCAACATCAAGTTGCTGACCTGCTTTGAAGTGACGGTACCGCTGCTGTCGGACGTCTGGGTATTCACCTGCACAGTGTCGGCATTCACGGTGACCTGCGCCGTGGTGTTGCCGACGTTCAACTGGAGATTGATCGCGCGGCGCATGCCAGCATCGATCTGTATGCTTCGAACCACATTTTTTTGAAACCCGGCCTTCGAAGCCGTGACTGTGTACTGGCCCTGCGTCAGCGGCTCCACCGAATACAGTCCAGTTTGGTTGGATCGTACGGTACGGGTTACTCCCGTTGCTTCGTTCGTGACGGTGACAGTCGCTCCGACAACCGCTGCTCCCGTTACGTCGGTAACGGTCCCGGAAATAGCTGCAGAGGCCAGCGTTTGTGCGCGGGCACTCGCAGCCAATACCACCAGGGTTACGATCAAGCACGCAGGGAATAATCCACGCAGAATCAGACGGCACATCAGGAATTACCTCCAGGGAAAGCGTTGAGACAAGAAGTTTTTCAGTCCCAGAATTACATTAACGAACTTAATGTTTCAGAAGCGTACTCAACAGATATGCGACTGTCAATAGTTTTGTTTGTTTTTGTCTGCTTTATTCCCAACCTGCGCGTAAACAATCGGAACGGAATCAAAAAAGGGGCATAGAGGCTCTACCTCACACCTCTTTGATTGGTCTCTCCTACGCCTCTCTCCAACACAGAATGAGGAGGATCCGGAGAGGCATCTTTTGACTCTACCTATCTTTGTTATCAATTATTTGTGATAGATGAGCATCGTGAGGAAGCCCAGGCGTGCGCGGTAAGACCAGCGCATTTGCGTTCATGATTCCCCTTCCTTACCCCCAAGCTCAGGAGACAGACTGAGAATTTCGCCTGAGAGTATTTCCCTTCCTTGCGCTCCTTCGTAACGGACCACAAGTGGACAGGTTGGCGTTCTGTACAAACCTCGAAAGCCTCACGCTACCCATGGGATTGATGACAAAGCCGCCTGCGTAGCCTGACGAGGAAATCCCCAAGATGCGGAATCTGTGAGGTGCGGCGGTCATCTGGCCGAGAGATTACTCCGATGTATTCGTCGATCGCCGTCCATCTGCCTCAGTTCACGGGATAATTGACATCAACGCAGGCTCGCGGGATGTTGACATTTGAACACCCGCCCGGTAGATTGGGTTCGCTTGATGCGAAGGTTCGTTCTTGACTGATTAGGGCACACTTAGACGCTATTTTCGCTTTTCCCAACCCAATCTTCTGGCGTTTTTTGTTCTTTTTGATCAACTTTTCCGGCATAGAACTACGGGAGCCAAAATTGATGAATCGCAGAAGTTTCCTCCGGCTCTCAGCCGCAGCGACGTTTGCATCTAAGTGGGTTTCGGCTCAGTCAGACAGCAGTCTCGACCTCCGGAACTGCGCGATCAGGATTCCCTTGCAGTTGGATCGCGGGAAGAAGATGGCCCAGGTGCTCGTGGAGGAAGCAGAAAAACGGAGCGGCATTCGCTGGCATGGACCCGATCAACCATCCGGTGACAAGGCCCGCGTGGTGATCTATCTGGGAACGCGCGATGCGATGGGCGAAGCTGCCCCGCGCGTTTCCGCCTCGATGCGCGATCTTCCGCCGGAAGCTTTTCTTCTGGAGAGCGGAAGAGATGCCGGGAGGTCCTGGATCGCGGTGATAGGCGCGGACCAGCGTGGTCTGCTCTTCGGAATCGGCAAGCTCCTGAGATTGATCGATTTCGGGCGCCAGGAAGCGCGTTTGCCGTCCACGCCGTTGTATCTGGTAAGCCATCCGGAATATCGATTACGCGGCCACCAACTTGGATACCGTCCGAAGACGAACGCCTATGACGCCTGGTCAGTGTCCATGTGGGACCAATATATTCGTGATCTCGCGCTTTTCGGCACCAACTCCATCGAACTGTTGCCGCCTCGGACAGACGATCTGCCTGACAGCCCGCTTTTTCCGCTTCCACCCCGGCAAATGATGACGGAGATGTCTCGAATCGCGGACTCGTATGGGCTCAATGTGTGGGTGTGGTATCCGGCGATGGATGGCAATTACGCCGACCCCGCCACCGTAGAAACAGCTGTGCAGGAGTGGGCGGCAATCTTTGCGGCTCTGCCCCGGATTGATGCGGTTTTTGTTCCCGGAGGCGACCCCGGTCATACGGAACCGAAGTATCTTCTGCCGCTGCTTGAAAAGCAAAAGGCAAGCCTGCGCCGATACCATCCCCGAGCACAGATGTGGGTTTCCCCGCAGGGTTTCAATAGCGCATGGCTGGACGAATTCTTACAACTTCTCGATAGCGACAGCACCAAGTCCTGGCTGGATGGTGTCGTTTTTGGCCCGATGTCCCGGCTTTCGATCGTCGACCTCCGCAATTTCGTGCCAAGAAACTATTCGATCCGGTGCTATCCCGACATTACCCATAGCATCGAGTGCCAGTACCCGGTGCTCGATTGGGACCTGGCCTTCGCGCTTACTGAGGGCCGCGAAGTAATCAATCCACGCCCGCAGGCGCATTCTTCAATCCTCCGAGAGATTCTTCCGTCGAGCATTGGATTTATCTCCTACTCGGAAGGCTGTAACGACGACGTGAACAAGTTCCTCTGGAGTTCGCTCGCCTGGGATTCCAGGCAGCCGGTAACAGAAGTGTTGCGCGACTTTGCCCACTGGTTCATCGGCAAAGAATTGGAGGAAGGGTTCGCGCAGGGCCTGTGTGCGCTTGAAGCAAACTGGGTTGGTCCGTTGATGACGAACGCCGGGGTGGAAGTCACGCTGGAGCGATTCGCGGATTTGGAGCGAAGCTGCCCGCCGGCTGTAACCCAAAATTGGCGATTCCAGCAGGCACTCTACCGCGCTTATTTCGACGCGCTTGTGCGTCGGCGGCTGATCGATGAAACTGCCCACGTTGTTCGCGCACGCGACATACTGAGCCGGGCTTTGGAAATCGGCTGGGCTGCGGTGCCTTTAGGGGTGGGAGAGCCACCGGCACCTCAGCCGCCAAATGGATTGCAACCCGATCTGCTGCTGTCAGAGGCTCAGGATGTTTTGGAAGAGGCAATTCTAAGCCCTGCCGGCGGCGAGTTACGGACGCGGATCATGGAATTAGGAGCACAGCTTTTTCAGAGCATCGGCATGCAACTGGCAGTGGAACGATACGATGGCGAGGCGGTGGAGCGGGCGGCAAACCTCGACACGCTGGACGCTCCAGTCACTGACGTGATGTGGATGCGGCGCGAGATTCTCTCCATCCGTGAGCAGAGCGATCCGATGAAACAGATCGCCGCAATTCGCGCTCTGCTGTTTCGCACTGATCCCGGTCCGGGCGGCTTTTACGATGCTCTCGGCGATATCGCCAACCGGCCTCATCTGGTGCTGTCGGATCCGAAGATGCCAGATCCCTATTTCCACCACCACCCCATTGTCGGCTGTCAGTATCCTGATCGTCTGCAGGATCGCGCTCCTCAGGCATGGAAACACTGGGCAGGCGCCCTTTACGAGGCACCGCTCCAGCTCCACTACTCCAATCTGGACAAATCCAGTGGATATAAGGTTCGCGTGGTGTATTCGGGCGATTCGCCGAAGATCAAACTGCGCCTGGTAGCGAACGACGCTATTGAGATTCATCCCTTTCTGTTGCGAGCTTGGCCACCCGCGCCCCAGGACTTTCCTATCCCGAAACAGGCGACCGCCGGCGGTAAACTCACGCTTACCTGGACACGCGAGCCTGGCCTGGGTGGGAATGGACGCGGATGCCAGATCGCCGAGGTATGGTTGATTCCCAATTTTCAAAAGGAGCCTGCCTGAGATGGCAGTCAACGACAGTAAATCCGTATCTTCTGGTTCCACAAGAAACCTGGTCCGATCTCGCCTTTCCGCCGGCGAATGTGTGGTGGGTCTCACCGTCACGACGAACAATCTTGAAACCACCGCGCTGGCCGCGCGTCTGGGTTTCCACTTTCTGTGGGTAGAGATGGAGCACTCGCCGGTGTCGCTGGAAACTCTGCGTGGCATCGTGCTGGTGACTCGTGGCTTCGACACGGCAGTTTTCGCACGCGTTCCCACTGCCGAGCTGTGGACAGCCAAGCGCGTGCTCGACCAGGGCGTATCGGGAGTGATCTTTCCATTTGTCTCCGATGAGGCCCGGGCCAGAACCGCGGCGCAGGCGTGCCGCTATCCTCCTGCAGGGAGCCGGGGATCTGGCGCAGGGCTGGCCGCCTCCACATGGTTTGAGCCCGGCAACTACTACGATTCCGCTGACGCGCAGATGATGACGATTTGCATCATCGAGGAACAGCGCGCACTGGCCCACATAGACGCCATCGCCGCGACGCCCGGTATTGACGTGATCTTCATCGGCACCAGCGATCTTTCCTTTTCGCTCGGGCTGCGCGGAAAACAAGATGATCCGCTCCTGCAGGAAGCGATCAATACGATTGTTGACGCAGCACGGCGGCACAAGAAATTCCTGGGCAGGCCCGCTGGATCCGCTGAACAAATCCTGCGATTCCGGGAGCAGGGCTTCCAATTCTTTCAATCGGTGACCGAACTCGGCCTGATCCAACTTGGCGCAAGCGAGATCCTGCACCCGCTTGGCATCAAGCCATCCGCAAAAGATCGGAGCATCCTTTACTAGCCGAGGACTTGCTTCAGGAAGCGCTAGGCCGCGGCGCATCTGGCGATGGCAGCGCGGCACCGCAATTGCAGATCCAGATCGTGAATGCAGGAAGGGTGATCTGGAGTTCAGAGGAGCCAGGCACTTCGGCTTCGCGCCGCGTCAAGTGCGCGTTAAAGCTGATGACCTTCACAAGATCCAACTGTGTCGCCCATGCGAATTCTCATCTGAATGCCAACCAGCTTGTAACACCAAGTCGCTGGAGTGGCATTTCAGCTAAACCATTCACGAAGCCCGCGTGCGTGGTTTCTCCGAGGTGGTTGACAACCCGGAGGAAATACGAGCGATCAATCCTGTCCAGCGACAATGACGTGTACTCCTAAATCCCGCAGAGTCTTCAAATCAGCAGGAGGAGTTCCGGAATCGGTGATGAGCGTGGTCAACTCGTTAGCCGGGGCAACAAAAGCGAATCCTTGGCGGCCAAATTTGCTGTGATCAACCAGCGCGATCCGCATCTTCGCGGATTTGATGAGGATTTTTTTCACGGCTGCCTCATCGTGGCTGGCAGTGGAAAGACCATATTCTGGATCGATTGCGCTCACCCCCAGAAAGGCCTTATCAACACGGATTTCCCCGATGGTACGCTGCGCCCATATTCCGGAGAGATAGAAAACATCCCGCTGCAACTCGCCTCCGGTGCACATCACCTTAATCTCGGGATGGCGGCGTAACTCGACAAGAATCAGTGGGGAGTTGGTGACGACGGTCAGGCGCTTGTGGTGCTGGAGCAGTGGGACGATCTCCGAAACTGTTGTGCTTCCCTCAAGAAAAATTGTATCGCCGTCCAGGATCAGCTTCGCCGCCTCGGTCGCGATTGCCTGCTTCTCTGCTGGGTTTTCCCGGCCCATAGCATCGTAGGATGGCTGGAAATTTGTGCTCGGCAGCTTGGAAACTGCTCCACCGTGTGAACGAACCAGAAGCCCCTTGCGCTCCAGATGGGCGAGATCGCGCCGGACTGTCGCCGCGGTGACATTGAAGATATCTTTGAGTTCCGAAGCACTGACCGTTCGCTGACGTGAAAGCATTTCGGTGATGCGGAACCGCCGTTCATCGGCCAGCATGCATTCGCCCCTTTCTGTCATGTTCCATCCGATGACCAACCTAAACACATTCGCTTCCAATGTCAATCTGAAGCATACAAACAAAACATAATCGATCATATTACGACGAGTGGGCAGCTCGGAATATGAAGAGAGTGCCGTAATGCGTTGATCTGCTGGCAGTACGCATTGGCGCTTCCGGCCAGTGTTCGATAAGACGGACATTTGAGCGCTGAGATGAAGACAACTGCGTGGGCGAGGGCCGGACGTACATCGCGGCACGCGCACACGCAACGCAGCTTTACGGACGACTCATGTGCGAGAGCAGCAACGATTGACACCTCGGGAAACAGCGCCCATCCTCTTCGAATCGATACCGCACGCCCTCAATTCGGCAGAGACCAGATCTGTTCGAGTTTGCCCTTCTCACACGCCTCCATCTTCAGAGATATATCCTGGGCGCTGCCGGCGCTGAGGCATTGGTGGTCGCGGTCATTCACCAGATCTCCGAGCACTGTGTAATGCCAGCGGGCCGAGCCGTTGTGGCAGGACGCCATCACCGGCTTACCAGACGCGACCACCAGGCAATGGTCTCCCGATTTGAGCGCTCCGGCGGGAGTGATTGTCCAAACCTCGGCTGGCGTGCCCGAACAGTCCTCCAGTTCTCCAGATGACGCCAGGCAACGGGTGTAATGGCTCGGCTGATGCGATGCTTCAGCGTTGGACATGGTGATGGCGCCGGTACGCGCCGGAGCGCCGCAGCCGGCGGATGGGTGAATGCGCCAGAGTGCAGTGTCGTGCGAAGCAACCGTGGTTTGCAGTGTTGAGGCCGCGGGCTGCAGTCTCCCGCTCCAAAGATCCCGTGCATCGAAATTGCACGTCTTGCGTGCTGTAAATCCAAATTCCGCGGGGTCGACAGTAACCGGAAGCGGTGATTCTCCGCGATTCAGCACAGCGACCGCATAGTCCCCGCCGCTCAGCTTCTTAAAGAGAAGATCCATCTCCAGGTTGCGGCTCACCAGCGTGGCCATTCGGCCAAGGCGATCCTGGTCGATCGCGATCACGCTCTTGCTGCCGAGAATGGTAATGGCCTGCGGAGTGAGTTTGCCGACATCCGAACTGAGAATCAGCGGTGCCGACATCATCGACCACAAAGCCAGCTGGCTGCGTGTTTCGGCCATGCTCATGCCATGATCTCCGCCGATAATGAAGTCGGCGTCGTCCCAGTTCCCCGGTTTCTGAAATCTTCCTAACTGGAGGTTGTACGTATAGTTCCACATCACACTGGAAAAACGCGGGTGATCCGGATCATTGAGGTGAAAGTTGGCAATATCAGAGCCCTCCCGCCATAGCTGGCCGTACGCGCCAACCCATCGCAATACGTCATACCACTCCGGCTTGCCCTGAAAATAGGCTGGTGCTGACTCTGAAAACACAATTGGCCGGTTTACCTTCTTCAGTGCCGCACTTTCCGCGGCATAAGCCTTGCGGTAGGAGGCCTCCGGGCTGCTTCCCGAAGGCACATACATCCGGCAGCCATCCAACTTTAAATAGTCAACGCCCCAGGATGCAAAGAGCCGCGCATCCTGATCGAAATAAGTTTTGCCGCCACCGTTCACTTCACCGCTGCCGGCATCCCCGTCGCAGGTTAGATAGCCCGCATCCTCGTATATCCCGAAGTTCAGCCCCAGCTTGTGAAGCGCTTCGCCAATCGGCTTCATGCCATTGGGAAAGCGCAGCGGGTCAGCCTGCAGATCTCCCTCCTTGTCGCGGTCTTTCTGCATCCAGCAATCATCGATGATCACCGTCTTATAACCAGCTGCTGCCAGTCCGGTACGAGCGAGAGCGTTGGCGTTATCCAGAATCGTCTGCGCGGTGTACCCGCATTGATAGTGGGCCCAATCGTTCCATCCCATTGGAGGCGTCATCGCCAGAGGACGGGATGATCCGGCGGGCGCGGCCAAAGTGCAGGGTGCGATGCCGGTCAGAAAGGCCAGCAGTATCATACCCACTCCAGCCAGGGAAAGGCGCCGCGGGCACGAGGATAGCTGGGCGCTTCGCTGGTTGCGCAGGGAACTCCCGGCCGCAGGCACATCCGCTGCGGCTGTGCTTGGAGTGATCCTCTTCGCCTTGCTCAAGATCATCTGCCTGTGTTTCTCTAACGAACTGCGTACTTCATTCCCGCGCATCACGAGCTCCTGTTCCGGAACCAAATCCGATTCCGCACTGTTCTTAAGTTGGTCCCCCGAAAAACGATGAGAAATCTACCGCGGAGTCATTCAGCTGCTCCCAAGGTCGATTCACTACGTCGCTTACCCACCACTGACGTCACAGCATTGCGTGGTCACAAGAGAGCAATTTGGACTAGCCAGAAATTGAACCACCGCTGCGCTCTTGCTAGGTTTGCCAGTGCGCCGCATCGCGCGGCAAGCATTGAAAACCTATGCTGGCCGCGCCTCCACTCATGATCGCCATCTGGTCACCAATTCAAACACCTGCTGTTCTCCACGCGGTCATTCAATGAACTCGGCCGGCTCCGCGCGCCTTATCGCACCAACTGCAGAGCGTTCTCTGACCCTGGCGGTCACGCAGAAAAGCGCCGCTCCTGCTAGCTCTTTGGGAAAAAGGCGTAGGGCATGCCCCAGAGGTGAGCATCTCGCGGCCTCAGGTACCAGTCCAGCAAAGCATTCAAGGTTTTACCGGAAGGTTCTTCCGAAGCTTGAGGATGCGTCGCGCGGAAAATCTCGAGCATCTGCTTTGAAAACTGCTGCACAGCTTCGGGATGCTGGTCCGCCACGTTCATGAACTCTCCTGGATCCTTCTGAAGATCGAAGAGCTGAATCGTCTGGCGGGGCAGATTCCCCGTCATGTATCCGTCCAGCCGGAAGCGCTTTCCACTGCAATAGATGAATTTCCAGCGGTCAGTCCGGATGCAGGCTTCTTCATTTTCAAGATATTCGCTGAAGATTGACTGTCGGGGTTCCGCAACTTTTCCCGTCCTCAGATACCCAGCTAGACTCTGCCCCTGATTTAACTGGAATGGCTCGGCGCCCAGCATTTCCAGCAGAGTTGGCGGCACATCGACGGATTCCGTGAAATCCTCCACTACCCCGCCTGCTCGTATATGACCCGGCCAACGCATGATGAGAGGAACCCGAAGGGCGGGATCATAGCAGACGTGTTTCTCAAACCGGCCGTGCTGACCGAGGCTGTAACCGTGATCCGCCATGTAGATCACCAGGGTGTCGTTTTCCAGTCCCAATGCTCGCAGTGCAGCCAGGACCGCGCCGACATTGCGATCAAGATAGCGCACCGAAGTATAGTATGCAGCGATGATTCCCTGCTTCTGCTCTGGCGTGAGTCCGCGAAAGACAAGCGGAATCTGCTCGGCGTCTTCCGGACCAACTTCCGGCACAGGAAATTCGGCAGGATTGAAGTCGTTGCGATCTTCGATAGGGAAATTGAAGGGCGAATGCGGTTCCCGGAAGCTCACCCACAGGGCAAAAGGCTCGTCCTTATGCTCGCGCATATAGTTCACAGCCTTGTGCATGACCCAGGTGCTCTCCATATTCTCGTACTTGTACCCTTCGGGCAGGGTGTCCGAGTCAAGCCAGATGCTGGCCGGAACTTCAAAAGGCCGCCATTTCGGCTTGGTGCGGATTCCATTGAACTGCCTTGGGGGGCCTGCCGCAGCCCCCCAGTCCCGTGCCACCATGTCCTCGGTCTCCACCGTCACAAAGCCGTGCAGTCCGGGGCGGCCCGGTGTGTTGAAGTGCATCTTTCCAAACACGGCCGGCTCATATCCGCTCGCGGCCAGTTGGCGCGCGAGAGTTGGCTTGTCTTCGGCAAGCGGAGTGCCGAGAAGGGTAACTCCCGAGGAATGCGGCAATTGGCTGGTTAAAAAGGACTGCCGGGAGGCTGTGCAGACAGGAGAATTGCAGTAATTGCGCGCAAACCGGGTTCCCTCGGAAGCCAGCCGATCCAGGTTGGGAGTATAGGCTCGGCGATTCCCCTGCGCACCCAGCACGTAGCCGGCATGGTCGTCCGCCAGGATATAGAGCAGATTCGGTTTGCGATCCGTTGCCCGGGCGACTCGCGGGGCCAACATGGCTGCGGCCGCTGCGCCGGCTGAACCTAACATTCGCCTTCGAGTAACCATCGGAGTCACTTGCCATCCTCCCATTCGATTTGACCGAGCGCGGTTCCTAATTGCGCGTCCGACGTCAGAGACAAGTCCATCCTGAACCTGCGACCTCAGATTTCCACCTCAGGGTATCGGAGAAGCCCATAAGGATGCTCGAATGCTACTCACTCGTGTCGAAATATGTCAATATTCTTTCCTAAATGTTGCAATCGGGTGCTATGTTGAATCATATTGTGAGCGTCTGCTCTCTCTGAAGAGGAGAGCCTGGCTGCCAACCTGAAGAAGACAACGAGGAGAAAAAGTGTGATCGCAGGAATCATGTGGCGTCTGGCTGCGCTCTGCACGACTTTCTGCCTCCTCTTTTGGCCCGCTTTTCTGTCTGCTCAGCAATCCGGTGCTTCAGCCGCCTCGCAGGGCACGGCAGAGTACCGGGTAGATCAGAACAGCCATCGAGCCTCCATCCCGGAATCCGGCTATCTGATTGAGCAAAACCTGAAGATTCGCATGCGTGATGGGATCGAGTTGGCCGCAGACATCTATCGGCCCGCCACGAAAGGCGTTGCATCTCCGGGAAGATTCCCGGTGATCGTTTACCGCACTCCGTACAACAAGGAGGGGTTTCACCGCGCCGGCATCTTTTTCGCCAGGCATGGTTTTGTAGTTGTCGCGGAAGATTGCCGGGGCCGCTTCGCTTCGGAAGGCAAGTTTTATCCTCTTGTGCAGGAAGGGCCGGACGGTTACGACACGATTGAATGGGCCGCGCGCCAGCCCTGGTCGAACGGCAAAATCGGCACTGCCGGCGCATCCTATGAGGGCTGGGTCCAGTACACCGATGCCCTGCTCGCGCCTCCTCACCTGGTTACCATGTTTCCGGTGGTAGCCTGGGGCAACTTCTACCAATCCTCATTCACCGGCGGTATCCCATCGCTGAACATGTCCGAGTGGGATCTCTTCATGGCAGACACCAGCCGGGAGGCGCAGCAATTACCTGCGGTGCGCGACAAGCTCTCGGAGACATTCAAGCATCCAGACGCTTGGCTGGGCTTGCCGCCCACCGAGCGCGCGAAGATTTTTCTCCCGCTTCCTCAATACAGCACGATCTTTCAGAATTCCTATCAGCATCCACGCTTCGACAGCTATTGGCGGCAGCCGGGTTTCTTTCCCGCCGGGTATTACGGGCGGTTCAAAGACGTGCCCATGTATTTCATCAGCGGCTGGTACGACGGCACCGTGGGAGGAGTCATCAGCAATGACGTGGAACTCTCTTCGCTCCAGCATTCTCCCAAGCGGCTGATGATCGGTCCATGGCCGCATGCCACCGGAAGCGCCATCTGCGGTGAAGCCTATTTTGGATCATCGGCGGCCGTGGACGAGCAGGCGCTGCAACTCGACTGGTTCAGTCACTGGCTGAAAGCTGAGCCGTACAAGATCATCAGCGGAGCGCCGATCCGTATCTTTGAGATGGGAGGCGGCGTGCGCGGCAAGGTTCCAGCCGGCAAGCTCAATGCGGGAGGAAGATGGATTTCACTGGAGACCTGGCCTCCTCAAACTGTCGCCACCAACCTCTATCTCGACAACAACGGGGGGCTGCGCTACTCTCCCCCGCAGGCAGGCGGGGCAACTTCCTTTGTGGACGATCCGTCCAACCCCGTGCCCACCCGTGGCGGCTACTTTCACGGGGACTGCGTGCAGAATCAGGCAGAGTTGGAAAAGCGCGCAGACGTGCTTACCTTCACCACTCCCGCACTGAAAACCCCGATCTCCATCATGGGAACGGTGGAGGCACATCTTTCGATCGCCTCCACAGCGCCGGATAGCGATTTCATTGCCAAACTCGTAGACGTCTATCCAAATGGATACTCCATGATCGTTGCGGAGGGTGAACTTCGCGCCCGCTATCGGAACGGTCCTGACCAGCTCTCGCTGATGACGCCTGGAGAAATCTACACGCTGAACTTTCCGCTCGGCCCTACCAGCAATCTCTTCGCCCCAGGGCACCGGCTTCGCCTGGATATCAGCAGCACGGACTTTCCTCGACTCGAACCAAACCCTAACACTGCAGCAGCTCCTGGCCAGTGGCACACCACCGCCATTGCCCGGAACGTTGTTTATTCCGGGGGATCGCACGGCTCATACGTGGTTCTGCCAGTGCTGACCGACCATTCGCCTGCGCGCCGGGTTTCGCCGCCAGCGAGAAAAGAATAGAGTTTATCGATGAACAGCACGAACCTGGGAGATGTCCGGAAACTGATCGATCCGCTTACTGGCGCCCTGGAGAGGCTGCTGAAGGAGTTGGTGCGAACCAACAGCGTGGCCGTACTCTCGGGCGGCAATGAAACCCCCGCCCAGATCGTGCTTCACGAGTTCTTTCGCGAACATGGCATTGCTTCCGAACTGTATGACACCGACTTCATCGCCAATTCGAATTTCACTGCCGTAAAGAAAAGCAAACTCTACGCAGGCAGAAAGAATTTGAGCGTGCGTTTGCAGGGCTCCGGCCGTGGAAAAAGCCTTTTGCTCAACGGCCACATGGATACGGTTCCCGCCGGGATTAAGCGGTGGTCTCATTCGCCGTGGTCCGGTCATTGTGAGCAGGGGCGCATCTGCGGCCTTGGTTCATTCGATATGAAAGGAGGAGTGACAGCCAACGCAGCCGTAATCTGCGCCCTGCACCGCGCCGGCATCCGCACCAGCGGCGACATTCTTTTCGAATCGGTCGTGGATGAAGAATGGGGTGGAGGAGGAGGTACGATCGCCGCCCGCCTGCGCGGCGATTCAGCAGACGCCTGTGTCATTCCGGAGGGTACTCAACTGGAGATATATCGCGCCACGCGCGGCGGATTTATCGTCGACCTGGTAGTGGATGCCGGCGATCCAGCCAACTACTTCTCCCCATCCGAGGTGATGAGCCCGGCCATGCACTTGGGGCGGCTGTTGGAATGGGTGCGTGCCAATGCCAGAAAGCGGAAAGCCCTCAAACCACAGGGAGCCCACGCCTGCTTTCCGGATCCCGCCCCGGTCCAGGTGCTTGCCGTGGAATCGAACCGCATTGCCCCGGAGGTACCCCTGAGTGTGCCTTCGCGCGCGACGGTACGCGCTTATTGGCAATTCCTTCCAGAAGAGGATGTCGATTCAGTTCTTGCCGGGATTCGGAGCGAACTCAATCGTTTTTGTGCAGCCGACCAGTACTTTCGAGATCACCCGGTTCAGTGGCTGCCGGTGACTGAAGCCCCTCTGCACGGCCATGAGCTGGCTCCCAACCATCCCTGGCTGGAATGCATGGAGGCCAACGCCAGCCTCGTTCTGCAAAGAACGGTGGAGACCACAGCGGCGCCCTATCCGTGCGACGCCGGCCTGATCCATCGGGATTTCGGCATTCCAACACTACTCTTTGGGCCCTCCGGAGGTGGCGCCCACAATCCGGACGAATACGTCGACTTCGCATCGGTGATCCGAACTGCGGAGGTTCTGCTTGCCGCGGCGCTTGAATGGACCGGCGCCTGAGTCACCACTCTCCTATTGCTCGCTCACAAATGATCATTTTCGGACAAAAACGATTGACAATGAATTAACCACTCGCTATTCTCGTTTCCATTGGAGGACTTTTTGGGAGATTTTGGAAAAAAGATCAGGCTTAACCGGATTCTGAATGCGCCGGGGCGTGGCACTCTCGTGGTGGCCTTCGACCACGCCCTAGTGCTGGGGCCCATTCCGGGCACAGAAGACCCTGGCGGTCAGATCGCGCGGTTTATCAGCGCGGGCGTCAATGCGGTTCTCCTGAACCTGGGACTGATCCAGCGCTACATCCATTGTTTCGCGCCCGCCAACACTCCAGGCATCATCGCGCGCATCGATTGGACGACGGTTTGGAACTCACTGAGCCAAGGAGACCACGGCGCGCTACGGAGTTGCATGCTGGCTACTCCAGAAGAAGCCCTGCGCCACGGAGCGGACGCGGTCCTCACCTATCTGGTGGTAGGCACAGGAGACGCCGATTTTGAGGCCAAGGAGATCGCTCGGAACGCGCAGGTAGCACGCGAGTGTGAGCGCCTCGGCATTCCTCTGATTGTTGAAACTCTGGCGCGCGGCAGGGGAGTCTCTGATCCTGGGGATCCGAAATGGCTTACGCTGCATACGCGCATTGCTGCGGAGCTTGGCGCCGACTTGATTAAGACTGATTACGCTGGGAATGCCGGGAAGATGCGGGGCATCGTGGCAAATTGCCCCGTTCCGATCCTGGTCCTTGGAGGCAGCCGCAATGAAACCGCGCTGGAGGTCGTACAGGGATGCATGAAGGCGGGCGCGGCCGGCGTGTTCTTCGGGAGAAATGTCTTCCAGTCCGACGATATGGAGGGCTTTCTGGGAAGGGCCCGCGCGATTCTCAACGACTATCAGGATGCCGTTGTGGCCCGCAATTGAGAGGTGTAGCTTGCTATCGCATTCCATTCATCCGATTGAAACCCGTTTCGATGGGCGACCTGGATTGAGCCTGCGGTCAAAATGGGGACAGGTATCCGTCCTGCTCGGCGGAGGTCATATCTGTGAACTTCGTTCCCATGCGCATCCGGACCTTAATCCCTTATGGCGGCCTCTATGGGCTGGAATCGACCCCGGAGAGTACCGAGCGGACCAGCATAGCACGACCTATGGCCCGAATCCGGATGGAGCCTTGCTGGCCGGCATCGCTGGACACAGTCTGAGCTTTGATTACTTTGGACCACCTTCTGCGGAGGAAGCTGCGGCGGGGTTAACCACGCATGGTGAAGCTCCGGCATCGCAGTGGCATCTCCGCCGTGAATTCGATTCCGGCATCGAGTATGGCGTTTTGCTGCCGATCGCCCAGATCGACTTCTGCCGTATCCTGCGTATCGATCCTGAGCAACCAGTTGTATATTGCGAAGAGATTGCGCGAAGCCTGAGCTCTGCCGATCGCCCAATCTCCTGGAATGAGCACGTCACCATTGGGCCGCCTTTCCTTGCGTGCGACACGACTCTGGTTGATATGCCTGCAACGCAGAGTAAAGTCATCTGGGCCACCTACAGCGACGAGATGGAGTTGACTCCGGACGCCATTTTCGCGTGGCCCAAGGCACCCAGGGAAGGTGGAGGCTTTCATGATCTGCGCACGACCCCGGAGGGACGCTATTCCCGCTACACGGCGCAGCTAATTGATCCATCTCTGATCTTCGGCTATACGGCCATCAGCAACTCCGTCCGAGGACTTCTGCTGCTCTATTTATTTCCCCGCTCCGATTTCCCCTGGGTTGGGAACTGGGAAGAACGTCACTCCCGCGTTTTCGCGCCATGGAACGGGAAAGCATTCTGCCGCGGAATTGAATTCAGTACTACGCCTTTTGCGCAGCCCAAGCGGGACACCGTCTCGAACGGACCGCTCTTTGGGGAAGAGACATATCGCTGGCTGCCGGCGAAATCAGAACGTCGCATTCGCTTTGCCACGCTTCTGCTGTCAATTCCGACGGACTTTCAAGGCGTCGAGCGGGTCTCTGTCGAACAGGAGACGGTGCGGATCTACGAGCGAGGAAGGGCGCGGACGCTCAGCCAGCAGATAGACAGGGCATTCTTCAACGGAACAGCCGCCTGACCACTCATGAGCATTCTCTCCGTCGATGTGGGTTCAAGTCGATGCAAGGCCGCGATCGTCAATGCTGGCGGCGGGCTGCTCGCCGTTCGCGCGGCTGGCTATCCGACACATCACCCACGCCCCGGATTTGCCGAACTCGATTCGGAAACGCTGGTGGGAGTCATCGGCAGTCTGTGCCGAGAGCTTTGCGCGCAGATTACTGAGCCAGCCGAGGCGGTCTGCTTCAGTTCTCACGGAGAGACGTTCCTGCCCGTTGACCGCCACGGACGCCC
>JAJZAL010000033.1 GCA_021799405.1 Acidobacteriota bacterium | reverse complement strand
CCGTAGGCGGTTCGCTGCGCAGCGCCTCAGCCAAGGCGTAAAGAATACAGGGTGGCGCGTGTCGACTGCCATGCGCGCGAGACGGCGCAGGGCAGACGGCTCTCATAGAGCGGCGCGATCCGAAACAGCAACCGAACAGCCTCTAGCGTTTTTTGGCAGGCTTGGAAGGAGTTTTCTTCGTTGGCGGTTTGGATGGCTTGGCCACGGGCGCAGCCTTACCAGCCTTGGCGGTGCCGGCCGCCTGCTTCGCCTTTCCGGTAGCCAGCTTTTCGGCTTTGGGCGCGGCCTTGGCCGGAGTCTTGCCGGCAGCCGGTGCGGCCTTTTTTGCGCCGGAAGCCACCTGAACCTTGGCAGGTTTGGGGGCCGGTTTCTGTGCCGGTTTCGCTTTCGCCTCTGGTTGCGTGTGTTTGGGGGTGGTCAAAGCCGGCTTGGCGGCCGGTTTTGCAGCGCGCTCGGCTGGGGCTCCTGCCTTCGCCGGCTTTTCAGCTTTTGGCGCGGCAGCCTGCTTGGCAGGTTTCTCCGGCTTGGCTGGAGTCGCAGCCGGGGTTTCCGCTTTCTTTGCCGGCTCGCGTTGCGTCTCCTTGCGGCTCCTGGGTCTCACAACAGCCTCAGCCGGTTCAAGCTGCTCCTCTTCCTCACCCACCAGTTCCTCTTCCACCGGCTCGTTCTCAGCAACCATCTCGACATCCATATCGTCCTTTGGCATGCCGATTCCCAGGTCGATCTCCTCTTCCTCGCCAAGTTCCTCCAGATCCTCGGCCTCTGCCAAAGCTCCTTCGGACTCTTCCTCTTCCTCATACTCGGCTTCCCTTAGCTTGGCCTCGGCGCTCCGCCTGGCGCGCGTCCGCTTTACCGTCTCGCGGGGAGGCGGAGCCGGCGGCGAGTAAGGCTCCAGGAAGGCACGAAGCTCTTCAGGTGTGCTCAGCTTGCCGTCAATCAACTGCAGGAAGATGGCGTGTACGACCTCGCGATACACCGGCAGTTCCGGAGTGATGCGCATCTCGAGCATCAGCGCGTGAGGAATTCTCTGGCGGGCTTCCGGCCAAACCTTCAGGAACTGATGATAGCGTTCCTGGACCCCCTTATCTTTACTCGTAAATCCAAGCCAAAGAACAGCTTCAGGATCATAGCTCGTAAATAACTTGAAGCTCGCCGAGGGCGCGGTATTCTCCTTCGCCAGCAGCACCTTGGCAAACTTGGCCGCCAGCGCATCCAGGCTGTTCCACTCTTCCACAAATCCCGGACGCAGCATTGCCTTCTTAAGCGCCGCCAAATCCCTGGAGGACAATTTGGCGGTCAGCAGCCGCATCTGCGCGGCCGACATATCGGCATGCACGCCCTCCAGCAATAACTCCAGCGCCAGATCGTGCAGCGCCTTCAGCCTTTCCTCATCCGCGCTAGCCGAGGTCCATGCCGGGAAGAGCACCTTCATCCAGCCCTCGGCCTCCATTGCCCGCAGAACCTTCAGGCCCTCTTCCTCGTGGCCAATCTGCTCCAACTCCTGGCTGCGCGCCTGGTCGGAGAGATGTTCGATCACTCCCTCATTCTTCGCGTTGTCATAACGGGCGCGCGTTCTCGGGTCCATCTCCCAACCAAGCCGCGCGATGTAGCGAGTTGCGCGAAGCAATGTGGAAGGATCCTCCAGAAAGCCGTAACTCGACACTAGCCGGAGGGTCCGGCCTTCAATATCCGCCGCCCCGTTCAGAGGATCCATCAACAGGCCATACGATCCCTCGTTCAGAGAGATCGCCATGGCATTTACCGTAAAGTCACGGCGCCGCAGATCCTCCTGGATCGAGGCCGGATGAATCACCAGTTTGCCCGGTTTTGGATACTCGACGCGATGCGCACTAACCAGATCAACGCGCACTGTCCCCGGAAAGCAGAGGTAGAGACTCCGTAACGTGTCATCTTCACCCCAGACAGCCGCGCCAAGCTTCTCTATTTTTTTCTTGAGCTTAAGGGAATTTCCATGAACCGTTACCTCAATGTCGCGAACGGCATGGCCGCTGGTCAGGTCGCGCACCGCATCTCCGGTCAGGAAAACAAGTGTTTCCGCTTCCCGGGCCGCATCACGCAGGTGGCGCAGAGCATTCTGTTGATCGGCCGACAGCCGGTTTTCCAAAAGGTAAATGTAGTCGGGCATTCTGCTCCCCGCTTCTGCTGGCTCACGTCCAGGTCAAATCCCTGATGTTGTTACGCTTAGAGCACAAACCGGCATAGCTGGCAAAGCTGTACATTAACACAACTGTGACCGGTTTGCTAGAGCTAGTTGCACCAGATTTGCAGCTTTTTTCTCCATCGGTACCACATGCGTTCTCCCGATACGGCTGTCAACACGGGAACAGCCCGTATCAGCGCGCATCCTGCTCACCCCACTTCGCTCAAATTAGCGCCGTCACAGCGGCCTGCGCCGTGCGACAATCCAAGACGATGGCATCCGCCCGCAAACCTGTGATCGTGCGCAAGTTCTCACGCGACTGGTACGCCGGATATGCGGGTGCTGGTTTCGCGCACGACCCATCGGAAGTTGAGATTTTAGACCTTACCGGCAAAGTGCTGCGCGTGCCCTGGGACCAGGTGAAATGGGTTTGCTATGTCCGCGACTTCCCTATCGCGCCCGCCGACCAGGCGAATCCGGAGCGCCTTCTTCGCAAACGCTTCACCATCCGTCCCCGGACTGCGGGTCTTTGGCTGCGTATGACCCTGGCCGACGGGGAGGAACTGGAAGGCCTGGCTGCGAACGATCTGTCACTCGTCACGGGCGCCGGCCTGCTCCTCACCCCGCCCGACACTCGATCGAATACGCAGCGGATTTACGTGCCACGGCAGGCAATCGAAAGCCTCGAAGTCGTCAGCCTGATCGGAGCAACCGGCCGCAAGCGGCCCCACCCTGCGGTCCCTGCAACCACCCAGTCGGATCTCTTCCCAAAAGATTCCGATTCGGCCTGAGTACGCTCCCGGAGTGATCGCTGACAGCAGGTTAGCCTCTCCTGCCTGCCGGAAGGTGTCTATCCCCAGCTGAGGCGCGCACTCATTGAGGACTGGTCCGTCTCACCGGCTTCCACTCTGAAGCCCCTTCGTGCTAAAACGCCATTGTTGCAAAATACAGCCCGTTACCGCGCTATTCAAAAAAAGCAGCCATTGAGGATATTCCCAGATGAAAGAGCTGACTCGCCGAGAACTGCTGACCAGGGCGTCCATCGGAGCCGCCGGCGCCATCCTGTCTGAAAAACTCGCCTTCGGCGCCCATACTTCGCCCGCTTCTTCCGATCCGTCTTCCTCTTCGGCCAGAAAGATGAACGTGCTCTTCTTGATCGTCGATGACCTGCGGCCGCAATTCCCGTGCTTCGGCGCGAAGAACATGGTCACTCCGTATATTGACCGGCTGGCGGCAGAGGCTGTGGTATTTCGCGGCAACTACTGCCAGCAGGCTGTCTGCTCGCCGTCGCGCACCAGCCTGCTGACTGGCTGCCGTCCTGACACAACCCGGGTCTACGATCTGAAGAAGTTTTTCCGCGACAATATTCCGGACGTGGTTACCCTCCCGGAGCAGTTCAAAAGGAATGGCTATTTTGCCGAGGCGGTCGGCAAGGTCTTCCACGAAGACCTGAACGATCCCGCCTCGTGGAGCATCCCGGCGGTCTTCGATACTTCCGCGGAAGAGCTGGAGCAATATCAATCTCCCGAGAGCTATCGCGAAGAGGCCGAGCGCCTGCACCAAATCCCCAGTCATGGCCTGGTCTACGGACCGGCGACCGAAAGCGTGGACGCCCCGGACGACAACTATCTTGATGGACGCATCGCCGTTGAAGCAATAAGAAGACTGAAGATTCTGGGCGCCAAGAGGCTCGACACGCCTTTCTTTCTCGCCGTCGGCTTCCATAAGCCGCACCTGCCTTTTGTCGCGCCGAAGAAGTACTGGGACCTCTACGACCCCGCTCAAATCACGCTTCCCGATTACCGGGAAAAGCCCAAAGGCGCGCCCGATCTCGCCATGACCAACTTTGACGAGTTGCGCCACTACTACGGAATTCCCTGGGACAAGGAACCGCTCCCAGACGCGCTCAGCCGTCACCTGATCCACGGCTACTATGCGGGCGTGAGCTTTACTGATGCGCAGATCGGCCGTGTTCTCGCTGCTCTTGAAGAGCAGGACCTCGCCGAAAATACCATCGTCATTCTGTGCGTCGACCATGGCTGGCATCTCGACGACCACGGCTTGTGGTGCAAGCACACCAACTTCGAACACGCCACCCACATTCCCTTGATAATTCACGTTCCGGGCGCGACACCGGGAATCAGTGACAGTCTGACCGAAAACGTCGATATCTATCCAACGCTGTGCGAACTGGCCGGAGTGCCGCTGCCCGATCACCTGGAAGGCACCAGCTTCGTGCCGCTTTTTCACGATCCCTCGCGTCGATGGAAAAGTGCATCGTTCAGCCAGTATCCAAGGGGTAGAGACATTATGGGATACACGATGCGGACGGACCGATACCGCTACACGCGCTGGATGCGCCGCCCGGACCACACCGTTCCGTGGATCAACACCAGCAGCCACACGCTCGTTGCCGAAGAGCTGTATGATTACCAGTCCGATCCTGACGAATCTACAAATTGGGCAACGGATGCGGCTCATGCCGACGTTCTGCGCTCGCTCCGCGCACAAAGCACCGCCGGATGGCCAGCCGCCAAGCCAGTTGCCTGAAGGCAGCAGACTTTAATTCGTCCCGCGGCACAAGCCCAGAATCGCTTCGCCAAACCGCTCCACTTTGGCGGGGCCAATGCCATCAATCGCCAGCAACTGGTTCGGATTCCCCGGGCGGGCCTGCGCCACCGCCTGCAAAGTGCGGTCGTGCAGCACGAGATACGCGGGGACGCCGAGCCGTCTGGCCTCCGCGGCGCGCCACTCCCGCAGCCGCGCTGCCAGAGACTCGGCCTCCACTGGTAATGGCCGCGGCATGCTCTCGGATTCTGCTTTCCGGGCCGGCTTGTCTGCGGCAACCTTGAGCTTTTTCCCGCGTACCGGAGTTGCAAGGCGTCCGCCGAACTCCTCCACAATTCCGTCGCTGATCAGCAGAGCCAGCGGCGCCGCCGGTCTCACGTCAAGTCCGGCGTCGGTTAACCTCACTTTGCGGAACCGCCGCACCTCGCCGTCTTTCTCCCACTCCGCTTCTTCAATCTGGAGCAGCCCGGCGCGGACCATTGCATCCAGGATTCCGTCAAAGTTCGTCCGACTCAGCGAGCCCGTCAGATCCACGCTCCGTTGCAACGTCCCCGCGGCCTTGTAAGCCACCGGACGCAGCTCGTCCACGATCGTCTGCGCCATCTCGCGCTCTGCCCGTGTAGCATGCCGGAACTGGCGCAGCACCGCGCCCGCCGGATCGCACACATCGCACTTTCCGCAAGGACGGTTCGCATCTTCCTCGTCGCCAAAGTGCCGCACCAGCGCAGCCATACGGCACTCGCTCATCTCAGTAAACCGCACCACCTTCTCAAACTGCTCCGCGCGGTGTTGCGCCTGCACGGTATAGGTCTTCTTCCAACCCGGTCCACCCCTCACGACGCTTCCTCCAAAGTCCACACGCGCGCCGCCGTGAATCTCCAGCTTTTCGAGCGCCTTGTCAAACGCTTCCTCGCTCAGCCGCGAAGCCGCGCGCAGATCCTCCACCGGCTGCGGCTGCTCGCCGAGTGCGTCGAATACCTCCTGCAAATGCTCCGCCGGCGGATAATCGCGATTGAAAAAGAAGTCCTGGGTCTTCTGATCGGCGTAGCTGTGCATCAGGTAAGTCCGGCTCAGCGCGCCATCGCGTCCGGCGCGTCCGATCTCCTGGTAGTAGCCCTCCAGCGTCGCCGGAAGCCCGGCATGAATCACCGTGCGTATATTTGCCTTGTCGATCCCCATGCCGAAGGCGATCGTCGCTACTACCACCTCCAGTTCGCTTTTCTGGAAGGCCGTCTGCACACGGTCCCGCGTTTCCGCGTCCAGGCCCGCATGGTACGCCGCCGCCGGGATTGTCCGCGAAAGTTCCTCCGCCAGCCGCTCTGACTGCTTGCGCGAGGTGGCATACACAATTGCCGGCCGCCGCACCGGATCGGCCAGCAATCCGCAGATCGCTCCGGCCCGCTCCGGCACGGAAAGTTCCACCACCTCGATCGCCAGATTTTCCCGGCGAAATCCATGAATGAATTTCGCCGGCCGCACCATCCCCAATTGCGCAATGATGTCCGCCTGCACCCTGGGTGTCGCCGTAGCCGTCAGCGCCAGCACCGGCGCCGTGCCCGCCGGGTCTCCGGCGGCGCCGCGCAGACCCGGCAGATGTTGTCCCAGCATCCGGTAGTCTGGCCTGAAGTCATGACCCCATTCCGAGATGCAATGCGCTTCGTCAATCGCGATCAGCGCGAGCCTGCGCTTGGCCAGCATCTCCACAAAGCCCGGTACCCGCAGCCGCTCCGGCGCAATGAACAGGAATTGCAGCGTCTCCTGCAGATACTCCACGCAAGCCTGACGCATCTGCCCACGCTCCAGCCCTGAGTGGATCCGCGCAACCCGCAGTCCCAGAGCGGAGAGCTTTGCCGCCTGATCCTCCATCAGCGCAATCAGCGGAGAGATCACCAGCGCCGTCCCGCCCCGCGCAATCGCCGGCAACTGGTAGCAGAGTGATTTGCCTGCGCCGGTTGGCATCACCAGCAACAGGTCGCGGCCGGCAATCGCCGTGCGGCACACTTCCTCCTGGCTGGCGCGAAAGCCCGCAAAGCCAAACACCGACTGCAGCAGCTTCGCCAGCGCATCCGGATTGGATGGAGTCGTCAAAAGAAGAGATTCCGGCACAAAATGCCGCCGCCTGTCGCGGCCCGCACTCTCTTCAATCTAATTGAAGCTGGAGCTCCCGCTGCTCCGCGCCGCCGCAACGGAACCTCCTCGCGCAACTGAGCCGGTCCTCGACGGCATCCGCTCTGAACGATAAGATGGACCGCACGAGGAAAATCTCATGCATCTTACCCGCCGGCGATTCGCCATGCTGTTGCCATCCGCAGCCGCGATCTCCCCCCTCTGCGCCATCATGGCTCAGGATGTACCCAAGTGGAATGGTGTGTTCCTGAACGATACGCGCCTGCACACTCTTCGTGAGCGCCTGCACACTGAGCCGCAGGCCACAGCTTTCGCCGCACTCAAGGCCGATGCCGACGCCAACCTCAATCGCATGCCCTCCGTGCCGAAGGTCTGGTATGTGCCGGGCTACTACCATGACGCCGCCGGCCACGAAAAAGCCAAGGGCGGCCTCGAAGGCGACGCCAACGCTGCCTACGGCCTCGGGCTCGCTTATCGCATGACCGGCGACCCGCGCTACGCGGCCGCGGCTGCGCGCCTCATTGACGCATGGGCTGCAGGCGTTGAGAGCACGAGCACCAAGGATGACTCCACGCTCACCTTCAGCTATCACTTTCCGGCCATGATCCTTGCGGCCTCACTGCTCGAGCCGTACAGTGCATGGTCCAGCATGCGCCGCGCCACCCTTCGCACCTTTATCCGTGAAAAGGCGCTGCCCATGAATACCATGGCGCGCAAAAACAACTGGGGTAACTGGGGCCTGGTCCTGGTGTTTTCCTCAGCGGCTTACCTGAAAGACGCCACGCTCTTCCAGATTGCCGTGGACCGCTGGAAATCCTTCATCGAAACTCAGATCGCCGCCGACGGCCATCTGCCGGAGGAAGTCGTACGCAACGGCGGCGTTGGCGAGCGCGGAATCTGGTACAGCCACTTCTGCCTCATGCCGCAGACCATCGCTGCTGAGATCGCCCGCGTCAACGGCGTTGATCTCTACGAGTACCGCTCACCCAGCGGTCATACGCTTCGCTCCGCCTATGAGCGCCTCGTTCCCTGGACGCACGACCCCGGCACATTCCCTTACTTTCACCCGCGCAACGCGAACGACAAGCAGCTCGGGACCGACTACATCAGCTACTGGGAAATCCTGAATGCGCACTGGCCCAACCCCATCGCCACCACGATGATTCGCGCCCGGCGTCCGCTCACCGCCGAGCACAGTACGCCCTATCTCACCTTTACTCACGGCGATCTGCTCCATGACGCATGACGCGGTAAAAGACAATTTCCGGGCGCGCAACAGCTTCAGTCCGTTAGAATGACTCCCGGCAAAAAACAAGCAATGAAGAAGGGCTCAAATGCAATCAAAGAATAGTGCCTCAAGACGGAGTTTTTTGAAAGGCGCGCTGCTGGCTTCCGCGCCCCTGCTCGCCAGTTCCGCAGTCTCGGCCCAGTCCACGACGGAGCTGAGTTCCTCCACCGGCGCCGAGGACCGGGCGACGTGGGTCGGCATTGTCGAGCGCGTCTCGCAACCCGTGCTCTCGGCCATTAGCCAGCAGAAGCTACGCGCCACCATGCCGATTGAAGCCGCTCCAGGCGACCAGGCGGCGCGGGCCCAGTCCACGCATCTAGAAGCCGTGGGCCGCCTGCTCTGCGGTCTGGCTCCGTGGCTCGAAGGAGCGCCGGCCAGCAATCCTGCTGAAGAAAAACTGCGCACACGCTACCAGGAGTGGTCACGGCTGGCCATCCGCTATGGCACCGACCCAAAATCGCCTGACGCCCTCAACTTCGGCAGCAATCAGCAATCCGTCGTCGATGCCGCCTTTCTGGCACTGGCTGTGGTGCGCGCTCCCAACGAGCTGTGGAACAAGCTCGACAGCAACACCCGGCAGAACCTGGTGAAAGCCATGCAGGACACGCGCAAGGTGCTGCCGGGCTTTAACAACTGGCTTCTGTTCTCCGCCATGGTTGAGACATTCTTCTGCAAGGTGGGCGAAAACTGGGATGCGATGCGCGTCGACTACGCGCTACGCGAACTCCAGCAGTGGTACATGGGTGACGGCGTCTACGGCGATGGGCCGCATTTCCACTGGGACTACTACAACAGCTTCGTGATGCAGCCCATGATGCTGAACATCTTTGACGCGCTCGGCGAGCACGGCCGCCGCTGGCACATGTTTCGTGAGCCTATCCTGGTGCGCGCGCGCCGCTATGCAGCCATCCAGGAGCGGCTCATCAGCCCCGAAGGCACCTACCCACCCATCGGCCGCTCCCTCTCGTACCGCTTCGGCGCCTTCCAGCACCTGTCTGAGATGTCGCTGCGCAAAGATCTGCCTGAAGGCGTCAGCCCATCTCAGGTACGCGCCGCACTCACGGCGGTCATGAAGCGGCAGATCAGCGCGAAAGGCACATTCGACGACAAGGGCTGGCTGACCATCGGCTTCGCCGGCCACCAGCCGATGATCGGCGAAACCTACATCTCCACCGGAAGCCTCTACCTCTGCTCCGCCGCATGGCTGCCTTTAGGTCTGCCGGAAACCGACGAGTTCTGGAGCGCCCCCGCGCAAATGTGGACGCAGCAGAAAGCATGGAGTGGCGTAGATATCAAAACAGACCACGCCATCAGCGAATAGACAGAGGAGATGCGCCGCCCGTCTCGACAGGACGCTGCAAGCCCAGCGTCCTGTCCGCTCTCCATATCTCTTACTTCCCCATCCGTTCGGCATCTGGCGCGACTTTCACATGCCCCCTGCAATCCCTCACCTGATTACGGATGGATGCCGGGCGGGCGCGCTTCAGCCATCCCAAACACCACGGTCAGGTATCATCAAGGTATTAAGAGATTTCATCCCATTCATCCATGTGAAAGGAAATGCAGGAGTCCCAAGTGAAAGGTTCCGTATCGCCGCAGGAGAATCCCGCACAAGCTGCAAAGGAGTCGCACGCCAACGTCCTCACGCAGCGTCCACTGCGCATTGCGCTCTTCGGTTTCGGCACAGTGGGCAGTTCGGTGGCGCGCATCCTGCTGGAATCACAACCCCAGGGTCTGGAGCTGACGCACATTTTCAACCGCAACGTAACGCGCAAGCGGGTGGACTGGATACCGGCCAGCGTGGAGTGGACGGAAGACGCCGATGCGGTTCTGGCCTCAAAGGATGTGGATGTTGTGGTGGAGCTGGCCGGTGGGCTTGATCCGGCCGGCAAATGGGTGCGCGGGGCGTTGGACGCCGGCATGAGCGTAGTGACGGCTAACAAGAAGCTGATTGCCTATCACGGCGTGGAACTGGAGCGGCTTGCCGCCAAACAAGGCGGTCACCTGAAATATGGCGCAGCGGTGGCCGGCGGGATACCCGTGATTCCGGGGCTGGAGCAGGGGCTGGCGGGCGACCGTATCACGCGCATCGAGGGCATCCTGAACGGAACCTGCAACTTCATCCTGAGCAAGATGGACGAGGGCGCCGACTACGAGACGGTGCTGGCCACGGCGCAGGCCAAGGGCTATGCCGAGGCCGATCCCACGGAAGATGTGGGCGGGTTCGATGCACGCGCCAAGCTGGCGATACTGATGCGGCTGGCGCTGCGCGTGATCGTGGACCCGGAGGAGATTGTGCCGCAGGCCATTACGGCGGTCAAGGCCGTGGACTTCAGCTACGCGCGCGACCTGGGCTGCACCATCCGGCAGGTGGCGCGGGCTGAGCAGAATAACGGCAGCGTAGCGGCTACCGTTGGGCCCATGCTGGTGGACCTGCATTCGCCGATGGCGTGGTCCAGGGGCACGGAAAACATGGTCATTGTGAGCGGGCATTATGGCGGCGACGTTGTCTTCTCAGGCCACGGAGCGGGCGGCCATCCCACGGCGGTGGCTGTCGTCAGTGATCTGCTGGCCCTGGCGCACGGTTCGCGGCGCGTTGAGATTCCCTCAGCGCCGGCGAGCGTCACCGCGGAGTTCGAGGTTCCTCATTACATCAGATTCCTGGTCGCGGACCGGCCGGGGATTGTAGCCGCTATCACCGCGGCGCTGGCCAGGGAGCAGATCAACATTCGCGCCATTGTGCAGAAGTCGGGCTACCCGGCACAGGCGCTTCCCTTCGTGGTCACTGTGGAGCCGTGCAAATCGTCGGCGCTGGAACGGGCTCTGGCCAGCATCCGCACCCTCGACTGCCTGCTGGTCGAGCCGCTGGCACTGCAAATTCTGGAGTAGGAGCACAGGGACCAGGGGCCAGGATTCCTTTGTCGGGATTGGCGACCGAATCCTATGTCGAAAATATAGGGGAAAATTACGGTGCGCCATTTTTGAAGAGATCGTCCGGGAGGTTAGGCAATGATCGGAAAGATTTACCGGTGCGAGATTTGTAATGCGGAGAGCGACAACCCAGTGCGCTGGATCGTGATCCACTGCAGCGACGCACAATTAACCGTGTTCAAGTGGACCAAGGAAGCCGCTGATGCTCCCCACGCCCGGCACTATTGCGGCGAAGCCCACGCCCAGGTTTATATCAGCCGCTGGTTCCAGTCCTACTGCGGTTAAGCCGACGTCCTATCCCCGGAGCCGGATCGGCGCGGGCCCGGTGGACTCGCGAACAACCAGTTCCGAAGCCATCACGATCTCTGTCGGAAACTCCGCAGCGCGGTTGGCAATGCGATCGAGCAGCACCCGCGCGCCGCGCTTGCCCATCTCCAGTAATGGCTGGCGAACCGTGGTGAGCGAGGGCGTGGCATAGGCTGCGGAGAGAATATCGTCGAAGCCCACTACGGAGACGTCGGCGGGCACCGAGAGCCCGGCGTCTCTCAGGGCGCGAATGGCGCCGATAGCGGCAATATCGTTGAAGCAGAAGACGGCGGTGAAGTCGCGGGTCTTCTCGATCAGTGTCTGCATCGGCTTGTAGCCAATTTCAGGCGCCATGGGATGATGGCCGGTCTTCATCGACCAACCCGCGGAGTCGATGCCGATGACGAGCGCCGGATCAACCTTGAGGCTCATGGCGCGCGCCTCATTCTGTATCGCCTGCCAACGAACCTCCGCGTCAGGAATCGCCCGTGGTCCGCGCATGAACGCAATGCGGCGATGGCCGAGTTCTTTGAGATGGGCAAGCGCCTGGCGGACGGCAAGATGATGGTCAAGAACGATGTTGGTCACATTTTCAGCCGCGCTGTGGGCAGAGATGGCCACCACCGGCACCGGCACGGCAAGCTGATCCGCCTGCGTATTGAGCAGCAGAAAACCGTCCACGGCCCGCTCCACCAGCATGTGCGCATACTGGTCAATCAGTTCGCTCTTCCAGTCATGACAGGCGGTAAAGTAGAAGTAGTGGGCGGCGCTGAATTCCTGCACAACGCCGCTCATGACCCGCGTGAAGTAGCCTTCGCTCAGGTCCGGGGCCAGCACGCCCACGCTCATCGAGCGGCTCTGGCGCAGCGACCGCGCAAAGTAGTTGGGCCTGTAATTCAGCCGCCTCGCTGCCTCGATGACACGATTCCTCGTCTCCTCGGGAATGGATCTGGCGGACGGCGAATTATTCAGGACCAGGGATACGGTGGTCTGCGAGAGATCAAGATGCTGGGCAAGCATCCGGAGGTTGACATGCCCCGGCGGCGTTGAGATCTTTCCCTTGGCCATGCTGGATTTGTAACACGTTTCTTAAGCCGAAAAAATAGCGGCACCATATAAATGCATCGATTTTTCTCCGCAGGCGTCCCGCCGTGCCTCCAAATTGCATTTCGATTACATCGCACCATTGAGATTCTCAAAATTGAAATTTTAGATTGTTAGAAGCGGGCTTTGAGGACATTTGTGCGGCCCGCTGGTATCTTGCCAGTCGATGGGTTTGCATCGGGTGCTTTAGTACCTTCTTGAAAATTTCGAGCCCGCGGCGAATTCAGAGGAGATCCTGATCGCCGGGCCTTGCCAGCCGCCGAAGTCATCAACGAACAGCGTTATCCCGAGTTTCATCAAGTTTCTTCATTTCCCCGCTTCCCCTTTTGAAGGAGAATCTTTGATGCCGATCGACGCCTATTCGAGATTTATCCGCTTGCTTCGCGGCTGGCTTCGCTTTCTGCCAGTTGTGATCCTCATGCTTTTCTGCGTGTTGCCTCTCACCGTTCTGGCTCAGATGGACCAGGGAACCATTACCGGTATGGTCCGGGACAAAACCGGTGCCGCCATCCCCCACGCCGCCGTCACACTCACCAGCACCGACACCGGCTTTGTCCTCAAGACCCGGAGCGATTCCAGCGGCATCTACAGTTTCCCGCCGGTCAAGGTCGGCAACTACAAAGTCAGCGCCGTCGCCCCTGGCTTCAGCACCACCACCCAGGAAAATATCCATGTCGACGTGCAGTCGCGCCTGAACATCGCGCTTGTGCTTGTGCCGGGCCGTGTCACCCAATCGATTACGGTCACCACGGCGCCGCCGGCGCTTCAATCGCAGCAAAGCTCTGTTGGGCAAGTCATCAGCACGCGAACCATCAACGATCTGCCGCTGAACTCCCGAAACTGGGTCTACGCCGCGCAACTTGCTGCTGGTGTCACTCCCGGTGTTGGAGGGCGCGGCCTGGGTACCGGTGACTTTTCCGCCAATGGCCAGCGTCCTGAACAGAATGACTTCATCCTGGACGGCATTGACAACAACACGGGCGCCGCGGATTTTCTGAACGGATCGAGCTTCGTCGTCAAGCCCCCGCCGGATGCCCTCTCCGAATTCAACGTCCAGACCAGCGACTTCAGCGCCGAGTTCGGCCACTCGGCCGGCGCCGTCCTCAACGCCACCGTCAAGTCCGGCACCAACGCCATCCACGGCGACCTCTGGGAGTATGTGCGCAATACCGCCCTTGACGCCCGCGATTTCGACGCTCTGACCGTTCCTCCGTATCACCAGAACCAGTTCGGCGCCACACTCGGCGCGCCCATCCTCCGCAACCGCCTGTTCTTCTTCGGCTACGCGCAAAACAATCGCATAGTCTTCGGCCAGACCAGGACCTACTCGGTTCCTACCGCGCTGATGCGCCAGGGCAACTTCAGCGAACTGCTCAATCCTGATCTCACGTCGCTTGGCAAAGTCATCAAGCTCTACGAGCCCGGCAGCGCCGGTACCACTCCGCTCACATGCAACGCACAGGCGAACGTCATCTGCTCCGGCAACATCGACACGGTGGCCCAGAGAATCCTCAACGACTACCCGCTGCCCAACGTCAACAACGGCAGGGTCTTCGACAATTACGTGGTCACGGCAAATGCCGTGAACAACACCTTCCAGTGGGGCATTCGCCTGGACGCGAACATCACTCCCCGCGATCTTGCTTTTACTCGCTTCAGCTACGCCAACAGCCCAGGCTCCTATCCGCCGCCGCTTGGTCCTGTCATCGACTCCGGCCCCTACGGCGCCGACGGCCAAATCATCAATCGCGGTGAGAATTTCGTCTTCAGCGAGACCCACATCTTCAATGGCACCACGGACAACGAGTTTCGCATCGGTTATAACTACGGTAACTTCCGATTCCTGCAGAGTGTCTTCAATGACCAGAATCTCGCCGGCTCGCTCGGCCTGGGCGGCATCCCCGGCGGATCCCAAATCGGCGGCGGCCTCCCCTTCGGAAAGGTCGGGGGCCTGAGCAACTTCGGCCCGCCCCAGTATTACCCAAACCACAAGGGCGAAAATATCGCCCAGCTCCTCGATAACTTCCAGAAAGTCGCCGGCAACCACACCCTGAAGTTCGGCGTCGCCTTTCTCAACGAGCGCTTCCCTTTTTACTCACCATCCGGCGCCCGCGGCGTTTATAACTACACCAGCTATTTCACTTCCCACCCCGGCGTCGCCGATACCGGCTACGGCACCGCGGACTTCATCCTCAACCAGATGGAGTCGGCCACCATTAACAGCGCGACCCAGCTCGACATGTCGCGCTGGTATCGCGCCGCCTACTTCCAGGATGACTGGCGCGTCACCCGCAGCCTAACTCTTAACCTTGGACTTCGCTATGACCACTTCCAGCCGCTCAAGGAGGTCTCGGGCAACTTCGCCAACTTTTACTCCGTCTCCCAAGGCCCAGGCCACGGCATCGGCACCCTCACCTATCCCGACAACCAGAGGCACACGTACCTCGCCCCTGCCTTCCTCTCGATCCTCGCAAAGAACAATATCCCCATCCAGTACACTGGCGTTTCTTCCATCGTGACACCGCAGTTTGCGAACTTCGCACCACGCGTCGGCTTCGCCTACCGGTTGAATAACTCCACCGTCATCCGTGCCGGATTCGGCATCTTCTACGGCGGCATGGAAAACTTCGGTGGCAGCCAGGAACTCGAGAATTACCCCTTCGAGTTCAACTCCAGTTTTCCCCGGGCCAATGTCTGCAAACCCGGCAACTGCGCCACCAACGGCTTCCTGCTCGAGTCCGGCTTCAGCAAGTACCTCGCGGCCGGATTGGTCAACTCCGTCTCCAAGCCATCCTTCGCCGGCTCTGTGCCCAGTGTCAAAACCACCTACACGGAAAGCTACAATCTCTCCGTCGAACGTGTGCTCGGACAAAACTTCAGCCTCACCGCTGCCTACATCGGCAATGTCGGCCGTCACCTGCTGATCGAAGAACCCCGCAACGGCCCGGCCGCGCTCATTGATCCCCGCATCAACTCCATCACCGCTCAGCCTTTCCCCACAATCGGAGGAACAGGCGTGGAGGATTATGCGGGAGCATCCAACTACAACAGCTTCCAGGTCACCCTGCAGCGCCACTACACCAACGGCCTCCAGTTCCTGGCGACCTACACCTGGGCGCACTCGCTCGACGACGCATTCGACCAGCTCGCCAACGCGCCTGCCGAACACTTCCGCGCCTACAACATCATCGGAATCAGCCACGACTACACGAACTCGCTCTTCGACGTCCGCAACCGTTTCACCTTCAATAGCTACTACCAGCTCCCCTTTGGCCGCGGCCGCCGCTTCCTCAATCGCTCCACGGCAGCCGATCTCCTCGCCGGAGGCTGGGCCGCCGACATTCAGGTGACCGCGCAATCCGGCCCGCCGTTCAGTGTCACCACCGACCTCGGCCCCGCGGGCCCTAACGGCGGCACAGCCTATGCGGTCCTAGTTGGTAAGCCATTTGCGTCCGGTGGCACTCCTCCAGCCTCCAACCCAGGCATCACCTGTGCCAGCTCCACCAGGAACCGTCAGCACTGGTACAACCCCTGCGCCTTCGCCAACCCGCCACTGGCGTTCCCAGGCGCCGAGGTCCGCGGCTCGCCCATCAGCACCACGCAGATCACCGGAATCTCCGCGCTGCCCTACCTTGGAGGCCGCCCTAATACCATCGCCGGGCCCGGAATTGGAAGAATGAACATGTCTTTGTTCAAGGACTTTCACACTTTTCGCGAACAACAACTTGAACTCAGGGCCGACATCTTTAACGTCACCAACACCCCGGCATTCAACTACCCCGCCGTCAGCGACAACGGCACCAACGGTGGCGAGATCACCACACCGCGCGCCATCCAGAACCTCACTCCGGACGCGCGCTTCTTTCAGATCTCGGCCAAATACATCTTCTGAATCCACTTTGGTTCCCGCTTAGTGGTAGTCTGAGACCTTCTGGGAAACAGTCCGTAAGTAGAAACACTACAAAATTAATGACGAGGAGGATCTTTACGATGAAGGAGCAGGGTTTTCGCCGCGGGTGGCGCGGTGTAGTCTGTGCGATCGTTGTGTTGGCAACGGGGGCGGTCATGGCTTCTGCGGTTCGAGCCAATGCCCAGGGGGCGCAGTCTGCCCCGAACGGTACGCCTATCCGTCACATCATCATTATTTTTCAGGAGAATCGTTCCTTTGACTCGTACTTCGGCACATACCCTGGAGCGGACGGCATTCCGATGCGAAACGGCGTGCCGACAGTCTGTGTGCCCGATCCCGATACAGGAAAATGCGTCAAGCCCTATCCCACCCACGATGACGTGACCTGCGGCGGCCCGCACGAAGCAGAAGCCTCTTTAGGGGCGGTTGCGAACGGAAAGATGAACGGGTTTATTGCAGCGGTAGAGACAACAGGAAATTTTGGGCTATATCCCATGGCGTGGGCCCGTCAGTACTGTCAACATCCAAAGGATCCCACACAGGCTGATCAGGTCATGGGATATTTCAACGGCGGGGATATCCCGAATTACTGGGCTTACGCGAAAGATTTTGTCCTCCAGGACCACATGTTCGAATCAGTGCACTCGTGGAGCTTCCCGTCGCATTTATTTCTTGTCTCCGCGTGGTCGGCGAATTGCGGCCAGGCCAATAACCCCATGACCTGCGTGAGCAGGCTCATGCCAGCGGATAGAACTCTCAAAAATCCCACGCCGTTCCAGTGGACGGAAATCACCTGGTTATTGCATAGAGCGCATGTGAGCTGGGTTTATTACCTGGACCACGGTGCGCTGCCGCCAGGATCGGGGCGTCGGCCGGCTGCCGGACGCTTTCAAATGCCGGGGGCTGAAGACGCCGTGAAGGGTGTTCCCGTCATCTGGAATGTGCTGCCGGGCTTTACGGATGTCAATGAGGATCAACAAACCGCCAATATCGAAGACCTCAGCCGCTTCTTTGTGGCCGCCAAAGACGGAACCCTCCCCTCGGTAGCATGGATTTCCCCCAATGGTGTGGATAGTGAGCACCCGCCCGCCAAGGTAAGTGTGGGGCAATCCTACGTGACGAAAATTGTGAATGCCGTGATGAAAAGCCCGGACTGGAAGAGCACGGCCATCTTCATCACGTGGGATGACTGGGGGGGATTTTACGACCACGTTGTACCGCCCCGCGCCGATTCATTGGGCTATGGCATCCGCGTTCCTGCCCTTGTGATCAGTCCTTATGCGAAACGGGGATACGTCGACCATCAGACAATGAGCTACGACGCCTACCTGAAATTCATCGAAGATGTTTTCCTCCATGGTCAGCGGCTTGACCCTAAGACGGACGGAAGGCCAGACTCCAGACCCTACGTGCGGGAGAACGGTCCGATGGCCGGCGATCTCATGAACGATTTTGATTTTTCGCAAAGGCCCCGGCCGCCGTTGGTTTTGCCCGTTGATCCGAAGACGACACTGGTCGAAAATCAGCCCTGATGACAGTGCCCGGCTGCGATGGGGATGGAGCTGCGCCGCTGCCATAGCTGTTGGCGGGAAGACTCCCCAATTCAATGGCGGCAAGGCGGTGTGTCCTGTGGCAGGACTCGCTGCCTTTGCCGCCGCACGGCTGCAACCAACGCTCTCCAGGGGCGCCGGTTACTGCGTGTGAATTGTGTTAACTCCCGGCTTGAGCGGCCAACTCTTGCCGTCGTAGACGAAGTTTCCCGTCAGTTTGCCGGGCAGGGTGATGGCGGCGTCCAAGCCCTCGCCCCGGCGATGGTATTCCACTTTGATTGTGCCCTCGGGATGAGGAAAAGTTGCCGTGAGCGAGGGCAGTGCGCCAAGGTGCGGCGCGATGCGCACTGTGGCAAAGCCGGGGCTGGCCGGTTCGATGCCCGCGACCAGCGTCAGCAGATCGTAGATAGGGTGTGCCGACCACGCGTGCGAATCGGAACGGGTATCGCCCGGAACCTCAGGCCAGGTGCTGAAATGCAAGGCCAGCAACTTGCGCCAGGGTTCGATGGAGCTGAGATAATCGTCGGCCATGCCGGCATGCTCCAGGGCGCGCGCCAGGTAGAAGCGGAAGTAGTACGAGGCGCTGAGTACGCCATCGGGGGTGGTTCCCGGCTCAATGGCCAGCATCTTGCGCAGTACCTCTTTCTGCTGATTCTTGGGAATCACGTCGTAGAGGACGCCGAGGATGTTGGCCTGCTGGCTGAAGCTGTTGCGGTCTGGCGTTTCCGCCAGTAGCCCGCGCGAGGCATTCCAGCACTCGCGATAGAGGCCCGAACGCACATGCTCGGCGCGGGTCAGGTAGCGGGACGCGAAGAGTGCGTCACCCAATCCTTTTTCCAGGGCAGCAGCATCGTCCAACGCGCCCAGATATTCAAGGGTGGTCATGCAGGACTCGCCCTGCGCATCGTAGGTAGGAATTCTGCCTGAAGGCACCCAGTCGATGAAGCTCCACCAGGGCAGTTCCTTCAGCAGGCCATCGGGCTGCTCGTAGCCCTCGAACCAGTGGAGAACGGTCCGCGTGCCCATCAGCGATGCGCGCACCGGCTCGGGATCAGGCCGGTACATCCAGTAATCGTGGAGCATCCCGATCCAGAGCAGTGAGAACGTGGGAATATTCTGCGGCAGCGAACTGGGATAGCGGCTGCGCGTGATTCCTTCAGGGATGCGCGAATCATTGAAGGCCTGGAGGGCCTGGCGAGCCAGCCGGCCGTCGCCGGTCACGGTATAGGAGATCAACGCCTGAAGGCGCGTGTCGCCGATGTACTGGAGTTGTTCGTAGTAGGGCGTGTCCATGTAGGTTTCATGGGCATCGAGGCGCGCCGTCCGCCAGCTGATCTCCCATATCTTTGCAAGTTGCTCGTCAGGAGACTGGAACGTGGCAAGTTCCTTGAACGGATATGCGGTGAATTCAGCTTTCAGCGAATCAAGAGTAAGCGGCTGATCTCCCGTGGTGATGTCGAGGTCGAGATAGCGCCAGGTGCGCCACCAGAGCGGCTCGAAGGTGCGATCGGAGCCGCCGTCAGGGATAAATTCGTCGCGCAGGCCAAGGGCGCCGCGCGGATGCTTCACACCCTGCGCATCCGTGTAGTCGAGCGCGTTGCGGTCGCCTTTGTGAAGGTCGTTGTCGTAGAGGGCCTCAGAGTAGGTGAGCCAGATCTGCGAGCCCTTGCCGCCTGAAACCGTCAGCAGCGGATATCCCGTCGTAAGCGTCCTGCGGTCGAGCAGGATATGGACGCGGCTGTTGGCGGGCACCGTGACCGCAGACGCGGGAAAGGCGTCAAGCCCCGGCCGATCGGCGCGAACGGTTTCGCCCGCGCTGGTCGGTGTGTATTCCATGTGCGGCAGCGTATCCGGCACCAAGCCCCAGGGGTTGTCACCGGTGATATTAGCGGAATGGGCACGGTTCACGTTGCCGTAAATGCTGTCGCGCATCGGCGAGGCCACAGTCACCCAGGCCGCAGTCGTATCCGAGGTCGAGTTCCAATTCCAGTCGTAGCGCGAGGCATCCAACTCTTCGCCGGGACCAGAGGCCATGTAGGCACGAAAACTAACGGAGGAGCGGTCGAGCGCGCCGCGGCCGTTTTCGATCTCCACCTGCCAGCCTTTGGGCGTGCTGATGCCTGTATCGCCGGTGGCCTCGCTCTCCAGCAGAAAGGCGGTGCGATCGCTCATCTGCGCAATGGGAGCGAAGATGCCCCAGTTCCAGACGGTTGCCGTCACAAGATTCCGTCCGGTGCGCAGAAAGGGCGCAAGGTCAAAGCGCTCGTAGCGCCAATGGGTCAGATCGCCGCGCGCCGGGCCATCTCCCACACGCTCTCCGTTCACATACAGCACAAAGCGGTTGTCGGCGCTGACGCGAACCACGTAACTGGCGGGCACGGCGTCCAGCGCCAGAGTGCGCCGGAAGTGCAGTACCAGCGGCTCGCGCAGCGGAGCCGTGGGATGAGTCACCCAGTCGGCATGCCAGATGCGCCGGGGCAAATCAAGCTGCCTTGCAGTCTGCTGTTGACCATGTGCGGTGAGAGCGAGGGTGGCAAAGGCGGCAATAAAAACCGAAAAAATAAGTCGCATGGTAAGACCCTTTTGTTTTCCAGTGATCCAGCTTATCGGAAATTCACAAGAATCGCGCAATGCTTTGGCGGATCGCCACGGCGAACCGCTGAGTCAGGCCGTCCCTGCGCGGGCCGGCTTGAAAGGGCACGCCTGTCCAAAGCCATTGCTCCCGCGCTGCACGACCTCCAAAAGCCAGCCCTGGACAGGCAGTGAGAGTTGAAACTTGCGAGCGCGGCACTCGCTGGCACCGCGCAAAGTCTATGTCTCTGCGCCTCCAGCTACCGGTCTGGGGGGAATCAGATATTGCACGGTATTTTTTCGCTTCTGCAAGGGATGTTGTTGAGTCCTATATACTGTCACTGGTCAAATGCATGGCTGAAGAGAGAAAGCAAAAGAGCCGCCTCTGGCTCTGGATGGGGATGGCTGGCGTTCTTGTCGCCGTTTTTTTTCTGGCGCGGAATCTGCTGCGGACTCGTCTTGAGGTGCGCGAGGTCCAGGTGGGGCATCAGGTCCTGGTAAAGACGGTCAGTACCAACGGGCGCGTGGAACCGGAGAAGAATTACGAGTTTTATAGCCCGATCAACACCACGGTAAATGCCGTTTATGTGCAAGCTGGAGATGCGGTTCCACCCGGTAAGTTATTGATGGAATTAGACGATACGGAGGCGCGATCCAGGGAGGCAGCGGCAGAAAGCACCCTCAAGAATGCGCAGGCAAATCTGCAGGCCGTCACCCACAATGGAACCCAGGAGCAGCGCCAGGCAGCAGCGGCGGACGTGGCGCGAAACCGCCTGGATCGCGATATGGCGGAGCAGAACCTGAATGCGCTGTCCAAACTTGCCGCGACAGGAGCAGCCTCGCCCAGCGAGGTCTCAGCAGCGCGGCACCGTCTGGCAATCGCCCAATCCGCTCTGCATGCAGCAGAACAGAACCTGAACAACCGGTACTCGCCGGCAGATGTTGCGCGGGCGCAGGCTGCGCTCGCCGATGCGGAAGCCAACCTGGAAGCCGCGCAAGAGGTGATCGCTAAGACGGTCATCCGCGCCCCGATCAAGGGAACGGTCTATACGGTGAATGCTTTATCGATGCAGTACGTCGAGGCGGGCAAGCTGCTGCTGGAGATGGCGGACCTGGGCCATGAGCGCGTGCGAGCCTATTTTGACGAGCCGGACATCGGCCGGCTGCAGGTTGGCCAATCGGCTCTGATCAAGTGGGACGCCATGCCTGGCGAGGAATGGCATGGGCATATCTCCCGGACCCCAACAACCATCGTTAGCTATGGCACGCGTAATGTGGGCGAGGTATTGGTCGAGTTTGACAAGCCGAACAGTGGCCTGCTGCCAGACACCAATGTGACCGTAACGGTCACCACCGCCAGTGAACGCAACGCCCTCAGCGTGCCGCGCGAAGCGCTCTACTATGTTGACGGCAAACCCTGCGTATACAGGGTCGTCAACAACGCCCTTGTGAGGACCCCTGTCGTAACCAGCATCATCAATCTGACCCAGGCGTCCATCGTCTCCGGTTTGTCGGACGGCGAGTGGGTCGCGGTGGGGACAACCGACGGAGAGCCTTTGCAGGAGGGCGTTCCGATCAGGGTCGTGCGATGAGGCCGGCCGCCACGGTGAGGCGGGCGCTGACGGCTGGGTTGCTCGCAGCCATCGCTGTTTCTGCGTCCGCGCAGGTCGCAAAGGAGACTCTGACCCGCGCCAATGAGGCGCTGCAGGCAGGCGAGGCAGACAAGGCAATCTCACTGCTGCAATCGATCCCCAAATCGGGACCGGGCGTAGCCGAAGCGCATAACCTTCTCTGCCGCGTGCGCTTCACACTCGAGCAGTGGAATGCGGCTGCACAGGAGTGCGAACAGGCCGTAGAGATGGACCAGCAGAACTCCAACTATCACTTGTGGCTGGGCCGCGCGCTGGGCGAGAAGGCGAGCCGCGCTTCGTTTTTGACCGCGTATTCCCTGGGCAAGCGTACGCGCGCGGAGTTTGAAGAGGCCGTGCGGTTGGATCCGCGCAACGCCGCTGCCCTCGCCGACCTGGGCGAGTTTTACCAGAGCGCCCCGGGCATTGTGGGCGGAGGCATGGACAAGGCCGAGCGGATCGCTGGGCAATTAGATAAAGTGGACCCTGCACGGGCCCATGAATTGCGTGCCCGCATCGCCGAAGCGCGCAAGGACTACACCACGGCCGACAGCGAGTTCAAAGAGGCCGTTGCGGTCAGTACACATCCAGCGTTCCAATGGTCTTCCCTGGCAAGTTTCTGCCGCCATCGGCAGCGTTGGGAAGAGATGGACTGGGCGATCCGCAACTGCGCGAGCGCTGCTGCCAAAGACCGGCATGCCGGGGTTGCTCTCTACAACGGGGCAACGGTGTTGATTCAGGCCAACCGGAACCCGGAAATGGCAGCCAAAATGATCGAGGATTATCTAGCAGGCACCTCCAAGACCGAGGAGGCCCCAGCCTTCGTAGCGCTCATCAAGCTGGCTCGTTTGAAACAGAAACTGGGCGACTCCGCGGGTGCGCAACAGGATCGGCTGAAGGCCCAGGCTCTCGCAAGCGAATACAAACCTGCCTGGGATTCCAAAAATTGATAGGAAGAATTGAAGTGTCATTCAAATTCAATTCGCGCGGCATCTGGACGATCATCCTGCTTGGATTGGCGTTCATGGCTGCTCCTGTCCCGGCGCGGAGCCAGATGTCTCTCGCCACTGTGGTCGATCTGGCCCAGCGCAACAGCAGCGCGGTCAGGCTCGCCCAGGCGGATGTACGCAAGGCCGACGCCATTCTGGCAGAGAACAAGGATGTCATCATTCCCTCGGTGAACTTCAGCACCGGGCTGCCGACATTCCCCGAGGTTGGCTTCACTGGAACTCCACCGTCGATCTGGAGCGCCTCTGTCCAGTCGTTGGTTTACGGCATTCCACAAAAGCACTACATCGATGCGGCGCACTTCGGCTTGCAGGCCGCCACTGCGAGCTTGCACGACGCCAGGGAGCAGGTGTCCCTCGATGCCTCACTGGACTATATCGAGCTCGACACCGTCGACCGCGAAATTGTCGCCGCCCGCCAGCAGGAAGGTTTTGCGACGCGGCTGGTCGCGATTGAGCAGGAGCGCGCCGAAGCAGGCGTGGACTCATTGAGCCAACTGCTGCAGGCACGCCTGACGGCTGCGCAGATCAAGCTCAACCGCCTGCATTTGGAGGCTCGCGCCAGCACGCTTTCCACGGAGCTTTCCACGCTGACCGGCTTGCCGGATGGCTCGATCACGCCCGACAACTCCAGCATCCCCAAGATTCCCAAAATGACCGCCGGCGATCCTGAGCCCGACCCCGCTGGCATCGGAGCCGCTCAGCTTCTGGCGCGCTCGAAGCAAGAGGCAGCCAAGGCAGATGAGGAGATCAATTACCTGCCGCAACTGACCTTTACCGCTCAATACAACCGCAACACAACCCTCCTCAACAGCGTCAATTCCTACTTTGCACAACCCCTGCCGGCCAATAACTTCATGTCGGGAATTGCCGTCGAGGTACCTCTGTTCGACATGTGGCATCGCGCCAAGGGCAAGGAATCGGCGGCCGCCGCCCTGCGCGCCACCGTCGAAGCCGAAGAGGCCCGGCGAAAGAATGACCTCCGGATCTCGCAACTGTCTAATAGCGTGCGCGAACTGGATGCCCAGACCGAAGTTGCCAGTCTGAAACAGCAGATAGCTCAGGAACAGCTGAAAGCAGTGCAAACGCAGCTGCAGGAGGGCAGCGGGGCCGGGCCGAATGCCCAGCCGCAACTCTCCCCCAAGGCTCAGGAACAGGCCCGCATCGACGAACGCCAAAAGTACCAGGACCTGCTGGAAACAGAGCTGGATCTGAACAAGGCGCGGCTCAACCTGCTGCGCGCCCTCGGCCATATGCAGGACTGGGTCAACGAGTTGCACGGCAAATAGTTCGGTTTGAAACGAGAGCCCGCTCAAAAACCGCTTCAATGGTAAAATATGATGGATGTCTATGCCCCTGAAGACCCTTTTCCTCAACCCGCCCTCGTTCGAGAACTTCGACGGAGGCGCGAGTTCGCGCTGGCCGGCAACGCGCGAAATTGAATCCTACTGGTATCCGGTTTGGCTTACCTATCCCGCAGGCATGCTGGAGGGGTCGCGGCTGCTGGATGCGCCTCCGCACCACGTCTCCGCTGAGGAGACGATCCGAATTTGCGGGGATTACGAGTTTCTGGTGCTATTCACGTCGACCGTAGGGTGGGAGGGTGACCAGCGGCTGGCGGAAGCCATCAAGGCGGCTCATCCGTCGATACGCATCGCCTTCGTCGGCCCGCCGGTTACCACCGATCCAGAGCGTGCCCTGAATGAGTGCCCGGCGCTGGACTTTATCTGCCGGCGCGAATTCGACTACTCGGTCGTCGAGTTTGCTCAGGGCAAGCCGCTCAATGAGATCCTTGGCATCAGCTATAAAAAGGACGGCAAGATCCTGCATAACCCCGACCGTCCGCAGGTGGAGAACCTGGACGCGATGCCGTGGGCCACAAAGATTTACAAGCGCGACCTGGACGTGACGCGCTATAACGTGCCCTTCCTGCTGCATCCGTTTATCGCGCTTTACTCGACGCGTGGCTGCCCGGCACAGTGCACCTTCTGCCTGTGGCCGCAGACGTTGAGCGGGCATGCGTGGCGCAAGCGCTCCACGGACGATGTGGCCGCGGAGATGGCCTGGGCGAAGGAAAACTTTCCGTTTGTGAAGGAGTTTTTCTTCGACGACGACACCTTCAACATCCAGAAGGCGCGGACCATCGAGCTGTGCGAAAAGTTGAAGCCGCTGGGTCTGACATGGAGCTGCACTTCGCGTGTAACCACCGACCACGAGACGCTGAAGGCCATGAAAGACGCCGGTTGCCGGCTGCTCATCGTGGGCTTTGAGTCGGGCGATCCGCAGATTCTCAAGAACATCAAGAAAGGCGCCACCGTAGAGCGCGCGCGCGCCTTCGCCAAGGACTGCCATGACCTGGGCCTGGTGATTCACGGCGACTTCATCCTGGGATTGCCGGGCGAAACCAAGGAGTCGATCCGCAATACGATCAACTTTGCCAAGTCGCTCGACGTGGAAACCATCCAGGTATCGATCGCACATGCCTATCCAGGTACCGAGTTTCACGAATTTGCCAAGGCCAATGGCTTCATCACCAACGAGCGCATGGAAGACGGCGGCGGCCACCAGATGGCGCACATCGAGTACCCAGGCCTGCCCACAGACTACGTAATGGAAATGGTCCACCGCTTCTACGACGAGTACTACTTCCGGCCCAAGGCGGCCTTCCGAGTCGTGTGGAAGGCAATCGTGAATCGCGACGTGCCCCGGCTCTATGTCGAGGCCAAGTCCTACTTGAAATTGCGCTCGCAGCGGAACAAGATGGTGAAGGCGGCGCGCAGTCATCAGGCAGAAGCGGGCGCCGGCGCTTAAAGCAGCCATCACCAACCCAATCGAGGGCGGCGCCATCGCGTCCGCCCTCCGTTTCTTTAGGGCCCCGCAACCAGGAACACAAACACTCGGATGGCGCATCACAAACTTTCGCCGCGGCAATACATGATCCTCACACTGGTTGCCGTGTGCGCTCCTCTGGGCGATACCTGCCTTTCGCGTGGCATGACCCACATGCCGCACATTTCGCTGGCCGCTCCGGGCACGCTCATTGCCGCTGTCTTTACGCCTTGGATTGCTCTGGGCATCGCGCTGCTCATCGGCTTTTTCGCCAGCTATCTGACGGCGCTCTCGTGGGCCGATCTCACTTTTGTCCTGCCTGCCACGGCCTTCGGCAACGTGATTGTGGCGCTGCTCTCGCGCTTCTGGCTCCGCGAAGCCATCTCGCTGGAGCGCTGGGCAGGGATCGTGCTGATCACTGTAGGTGTCGGCTTCGTGGCCCAAGGACCGCCATTGACCGAGCGTCCGGCCGATGCCAACACAAAGAAATCTCCGGTCGAAATCGAGGAGGCGCTGCCGCGATGACTCTTCCCTTCCCTGCCTCGCATCCCGGACCATGGTCTGCTGCCGCGATGATCGCGGCGGTGGTGCTCAGCTCGACCGCCGGCGAAGTGCTGATCGCCGCAGCCATGAAGTCCATCGGCGACCTCGACGAGATTCGGGCGCGCGCCGGGATGAAAGGCGCGATCCGCGCTGTCCTCACCTGCCCGCTCTTCTTTGCCGGAGTGAGCTTTCTAACGCTGGCCTTCTTCTCGCTGCTCTTTGCCTTGAATCATCTGGACCTGAGCCTGGTGGCACCGGCCTCTGCTTCACTGACGCTCGTCACAAACGCCATTGCTGGAAAATTCTTTCTCAAAGAGAATGTCGATCATCGGCGATGGACGGCGGCCTTTCTCGTCTGCATCGGCGTATATCTGCTGGCGCACTGAGAAAGGCAGCTATCAGCTATCCGCTTTCCGCTGGCAGTCTCATCTCTGGGCGTGATGAGATGTGGAGTTGTGTTGGACGCTTGTCTTTACCAGCCGCATCAAGCCACGCGGCTTCATATCCGGGCTGAGGATTGCGCGCGGAGCGCCGGTCTGCGCGCAGACAACTTCAGCCGCAAGATGGCCCGAGCGGGCCGCGCTCTCCATGGTGGAGGGCCAGCCGGTGGCCGTCCAGTCGCCGGCCAGAAACAGATTCGGCCACGGAGTTACCGCATGCGGGCGGGCGGCATCAATGCCGGGGGGGACGCCGAAGGTAGCGCGAACTTCCTTGATGAGCGCAGCCTTTTCGAGCGTCGCATCTTTGACGCGCGGAAAAAACTCGGCCAGCTCGGAAAGCGCCTGCGCGATGGCCTCTTCGCGGCTGCGCGCGGCAAAGGTTCGTGAAGCGCTGATGACCAACTCCAGATAACTGCCCTTCAGCTTGCGCCACGATTGCAGCCGGCTCTTGTTATACATCCAGTGAATCTCGCGGTCGAGCAGCACGGCATGCTCCAGGTCCGTAATCTCGCGGTCGAACCAGAGATGCACGCTGCAGATGGGCCAGTGCTCGTGCTTCCGGATCTGCCCCATCAGCGCATCGGCACCCTCGGCGGGCGGCAGGCGCGGCAATAGCTTTCCAGTGGCCTCGAAGGGCAGCGCCGGCACGAGAAAATCCGAGAGCAACTCACCTCTGCGCGTAACCAGCGTCCATTGTCGGCTCTGCTCGTTCCACTGCGCGGATTCGGCATTGGCGTTGTAGACAACCTCTGATCCTCGTTGGTTGAGGAACTGCTCAGCGCCGGCGTAGAGCTCGCTCAGCGGCACAGTGCTCATGCCCATGCTGCCCGCTTCGGCCGAGTTCATGAACAGCTCACGGATCACTTTGGCGGCATAGGGCAGCGCGATCGTGTCGAGGTCGGCATTAAGGGCGCTGGCGATGACCAGCCGCCAGAAGCGCTCGATGGCGCCATGCGTCTGGCCATTGCGCCGGAGCCACGCGCCAAGATTTTCCGTTGTGTCGATTGGAATCGGACGCAGAAGCGCGCTGAAGGCGCGGGCGAGCGCAAGCTTGTCGGCCAGCGTGAAGGCATGCGCTGAGAGCAGCCTGGGAATGCCGTGGAGAGGCGCGGGCAACCACGAAGGACCGAGGCGCGTGCGGCGGCCTCCCGGCTCGATCATGGTCATCTCGCCGGTCCAGTGAATGCGGTCCGCCACGCCGATGCGGCGGTAGAAGCCGATGAGGTTGGTGCAGCAGCCGAAGAGGACATGCTGGCAGTTGTCGATGACTTCATTGACGCCCGGGTGCAGATAGGAGCTGGCCCTGCCGCCGAGATAACCGCGTCGCTCGACGAGATGCACGCGAAAGCCGGCCTCGGCCAGCGCACAGGCCGCGCTCATGCCGGCAACCCCGCCGCCGAGAACGGTGACGGTCTGTTGCGAACTCTGGCTCCCACCATTCAATCTGTCATTCACCTTTGGTCGATGCGCGACCGCCCAACCTCACAGCCGTGCCAGCGCCATGCGCGCAAGGCCCACGGCCAGAATAGCGAGCTTTTGCGCCAGTGGCACGCTGGCGCGGCGCGAAAAGACATCGTAGTCCGCTCGCCGGATGCGCATGAGCAGGCCGTGATAGATGGAAACCAGCACTCGCAGCGCCGGCCGGCTCTCGCGGTCGATGAGCGGAAGCAGCTTGTGCGCGGACTGGTAGTAGTCTTCCGCGCGATGCGCGATCTCCTCCAGCAGAGTGCGCTCATTGGCCGTGGGTGGCGCGCCGGGCGCGCGGTGGAGCAGAGAATCCAGAGAAACGTTGTGGGCAGCGAGGTCTTCGAGCGGCAGATAAACGCGATTGCGGGCGGCGTCTTCGGCCACGTCGCGCAGGATATTCGTGAGCTGGAAAGCGATGCCCGTCTCTTCGGCCAGTTTTTCGGCGGCCGGATCGGTATAGCCGAAGATGCGTATGCAGACCAGGCCAACCACTGACGCTACGAGATAGCAGTAGCGGTAGAGATCGTCGAAGGTGGTGTAGGTGTCCGGCGCATTGGTTGCGACCTGGCGCAGGTCCATGGTGACGCCCTCCACCAGCTCATCCAGCAGGCTGAGCGGAATAGTGAACCGCGCAACCGTGTCGCGGACGGCCAGGAAGACGGGGTCGGACGAGGCGATGGCTGTCCTGGGGTTCCGGCATACACTACGCCACTCGGCCAGCCATGCGTCGATGCGGCGGCGCCGCTCATCGCGTGAAAGGCTTTCGTCGTCAGCCAGGTCATCGGCGTGGCGCATAAAAGCGTAGATCGCGCAGATGGCATTGCGGCGCGGCGCCGGCAGCGCAAGAAAGGCGTAGTAGAAATTCTTCGCTTCACGCCGCGCCGTGGCCCGGCACACCGCGTATGCCCGGTCCAGGGTTGGTCCGTCGGTTGGGTTCTCTTGCGTCAAGCAGCCTTCCTTGCGGGTCGCGCTCCGAGACGCAAAAACGGCAGTGCCTTGCCGCCCAAAGCACGCAAAGCAAGGGCAAGCTTGGTCCGGTTTGAGATGGCCGGGCGGGCGCTGAGCACGTCATAATCCTGGCGCTCGATGGCGCGTAGAATCTCAAGCCCGCCACGGCTAAAGAGATCCAGATCCACGGCCAGTTCGCGGCTCACCATGCCGATGAGCGGAAGGCCCTGCTCAAAGAGCGAGCGTGCATAATCCACTTCGTGCCGCAGCAGAGCGCGGAACTCCGGTGTAGCCTCACCGGCGGCGATGTTCGCCTCGGTCACGCCGAAGCGCCGCATGTCGTCCAGTGGTAGATAAACCCGGCCCTTGGCGAAATCCACGCGCACGTCCTGCCAGAAGTTGGCCAGTTGCAGCGCGGAGCAGGTGGCGTCAGAGAGTTGAAACTTCTCTTCGCTTTGTTCGCCGCAGGCGTAGAGCACGAGGCGGCCCACGGGATTGGCCGAATAGCGGCAATATCCGAGCACGTCCTGCATCGAGGCGTAGCGGGTGATGATCTGATCCTGGCGAAAGGCCGTAAGCAGATCGGCAAAAGTCTCCTTGGGAATAGAGCAGGCGCGAATGGTCTCATGCAGCGCGACAAAGACCGGATGGCGCGCGCGGCCCTCGTAGCAGGCGTCTAGCTCGTGGCCCCACTGGTGCAGCAGCGCCAGTGCCTGAGCCTTGTCGCCTACCTCGTCACCAAGATCGTCCGAGATACGGCAGTAAGCGTAGATGGCGTGAAAGTGCGGGCGCAGTGACCGCGGGAGAAACCACGTGGCGACGTGAAAGTTCTCGTAATGCGACTCGGCCAGGCGTTGGCAATAGGTGCGGGCTTCTTCAAGCGTAGGCGCAACTTCGGGAATGCGATATTCAGCAGGCA
>JAJZAL010000252.1 GCA_021799405.1 Acidobacteriota bacterium | reverse complement strand
GCCCGGTGCGAGATGTTCGTCCACTTCGCTCCTCCGTCCGTCGTCTTGTAGATTCCGCTGCCCGGACCTCCGCTTGAAAATGTCCAATGAGTCCGCGATAACTGCCACATCGAGGCATACACCACGTTCGGATCCGACGGGTCCATTGCCATGCTGATCGCGCCGGTTTCATCATTCACGTACAGAATCTTCTTCCAGGTCCGGCCGCCATCCGTCGACTTGAATACACCCCGTTCCGGATTCGGCCCGAACAAATGCCCCAGCGCCGCCACATAAACCACATCGGGATTCCTGGGGTCCACCAGGATCCGGCTGATGATATGGGTCTCGCCCAACCCGATGTATTTCCAGGTCTTCCCTCCATCCGTCGACTTATACATCCCCTCGCCCGTCAGCACCGTATTTCGGGGAGCCGAATCGCCTGTACCGACGTAGATAATCTTCGGATTGGAGGGCGCGATCGCCATCGCGCCGATATTGCCGCTCTTGAAGTCCTTATCGGAAATATTCTTCCAATGCTGGCCGTAATCATCACTCTTCCACACACCGCCGCCGGCCGTGCCCATGTAAAACACATTGGGCTCGTCGGCAATGCCCGCCACCGTAGTCACGCGCCCGCCGGTATAGGGGCCCACGCTGCGCCAGCTCAGGGCACCGGCAAGCTGGCCTGGAGACAGGGGCGCCGCAAACGCCGGCAAGGCCAGGGCCAAACAGGAAAGCAACAGAACGCAGCGAGTTTTGAACATGGTGGACTTCCTCTCTTTCAACAAATTCAATGTGGCCGTAAGGGCGTGGCCTGTCGCGACGATTTTGCTACCAGCTTTGCTGGCACTGAATTCAGGCGCGCCTGGTGATCTGGGCCGGAGACGCGGAATGAAGATGATCTACCCCCAGCTAACGCATTAAATGCCATAAAACTTATCACTTCACAAGGCTTACAGGCGATTTTTCAGGGTACCCATGGAAGAGCGGAGCAGAGTTCACGCATGTGAAGTTCGCACCCGCTTTTGGATGGGAGGCAAGCAGGCCCTGGTATCTGCAGACTAACCGGACATCAGTTCAACCGGGGGTGAGCTGCCCCCTCCGGCAACCGATACGCCTCCATCAGGCGGAGCACTCGCAGGACCGGCACGCCGCCAAACCCGCCCGCGCCAGCCTTCACTTGCCGTAGTGGTACAACGTGATCCGCTCGATCCTCTCGCGGTTCGGTGGGAATTGCCAGTGCGCCCCCTGATCGTCTTCATCGCCGTTGAGCCGGCGGCCCGGATTCCATTTGTCGTTCTCGTACTTGCCTTCAATCACCTTTGCAATGCCGACCTGCGGACTGCTTTCCGGCCGTTGCGTGAACCTCACCATGAATCCTTTCCCAGCTCCCAGGAATTCATTCTTCCCCATGGCCATAATCAGCCCGAAACCGGCCTTGGCCTGCCTCCCGAAGCTGTTTTCGAGACTCACATGCAGCGTGTAGCCATTCATGGTGAAGTCAACGGTGGAACGTCCCCGATCCAGCACAAAACCGTGAACATCGCCGGCGCTCTGGTGCGCGAGCAGCAGCGGTTCGATCTCCCCGAGGATGTGATAGCTCGCTGCCAGTGGATCGGTATCGCTCGCCTCCGATTCAATTCCAAAGGGCGAAAAGCTTATGCCTGCTTTCTCACCCAGCGCATAGAAGACATTGGCCGCTCCCGCTGCCCGGCCCCGCGTCTCCGCCATGAAGAGCGGATTGCCGCGGCGATGAAATCGACGGGACCATTGGATGAAATTGGGTGCATACAGGTCCGGCGCGTAGATGTCGATGCTCGATCCGGCGGCTTTCCACACGTCCATGACGCGTGGCTCCGCACAGCCGCTCGGATACTGACCGGGCGGCGTGGTTTCGCCTCGCAGCCATACATTCACGTACATCGGAATGTTGTACTCGGCCTTGCCGGCTGCCGCGACGGCTTGCGTATATCTCGCGTACTGCCAGGCCATAAAAATTTCGTCGGTGCGCTGCGTATTCCCGAAGACTTGTGTCCACGTGCCTGAGGTCTTGTCGCCATTGGCATCCCACAGCTCACGCAGAGAATGATTCAGCGTAGCGCGGTGCGCCTGTAGATAGGCCATAAGCCTGGCGGGCACTTCGCCGTGAAAGGCAGCGTTCGCCGCCGGTGAGTGGTCGCGCGAGTCTCCCCGCACCCCTACTTCATTCTCAACCTGCATCATCAATACGGTGTGCTCGTGCCCGTCAACCTGCTTAATGTGATTCATGAGCGCCGCGAAGGCATGCGCATCCGCCTCCTCGGTGGCTTGGCCCAGCGGGCTCAGAATCTCCACCTTACGGCCAAATTCCACCACCCGCGGAAAGCGCTCTGTATTCTCCTTGACCCAAACGGGCGCGTAGCTCGACATGCCGTTTTTCCACGAGGCGAGCCAGAGAAAAACGATGTGCTCATGAGCCGCCCGCGCTTGCTGGATAAGACCATCAACGAGTGAAAAATCGAACTGGCCTTCCCTGGGCTCAATCTGCTCCCAACTCAAAGGTGTGAAAACCGTGTTCAAGCCCATCGCATGAAGCTTCGGCCAGATTGGCTTCATATACGCGAGGCTCGATGAGGAAGAGTTATGCACCTCTCCGCCAAGGATCAGGAACGGCTTGCCGTTGACGATAAGCTGGGTGGCGGCACCGCGCTTTTCAAGATGCGGCGGGCTCACCTGCTGCGCCTGCAAAGTACCCAATTGGAACGCAATAAGAAACAGAAGCAAGATTGGCAGCGAGTAAGTTCGGCTTGGCATGACGGTAGGGAGTCTAGCACAGCAAACGGTTCGCCGTCGGTTCCCATTCAAAGATTCAAAGCTATCCACGCCGAGTGCCCTGCCGATACGAGGACAACCGTAGTCAGGCGATCATGCATGTCTCGAATGTGTGACTGGGGTCGTAAGGAACGAGATTGAGACTCACTCTATGCACACCGGAACAGTTGCGGGGGTGTCGATTTCCAGCCCTCGCTGGTGATCAGTTAGCGGGTATCGCCTGAAGACGTTTATCCATTCCTGATTGGATAGCCGTCGCTATTTCTTCGGGGGAATTATTCGGCAGCTGCGCCATTGTATTCGTGACTGCGGTCATTGTGGCTTCCCGCAACTCTTCAAAGATGGAAGCCATAATCTTCTCTCCCATACCTGCGTCCTGGGCCGTTTTGATGAAATGGCGAGCGGCGATGGTGTTGATGCGGTAATGACAATTTTTGCCAACAGCCATCGCTGATCGGAACTGGTTGTGACGGATCTCGCCGGTATTCACGCTGGGCTGCGCAGAGATAACGTCGTAGAGCTGCGTCATCCGGTACCCTCGGCGCGCGCGCCGCAATGCGGCTGCGGAGGGTGTTATTGTCGGGCAGCAGATTCTTAAATACGGCTGAGACCGGCGCGCCATGCTCGCGTGGTTTTTGCTTGCAGGTTTGGTTCGCGTGGAGCTCTGTTGAGCAGCGGAAATACGCTCACGGAGTGATGGATTTCTCTGAATCGTCAACGATGACTGTGGTCAGCGAGTTCCTCCATCTGGATTAGCCGGGGAACATTCTTGTCGGGCCTGAGGGTCTTGAACATGTGTCCTGGGTTGGTGGGAGCAGGTTTATCGCCTGGGACGAAATCGTCGAAGTCAATACTTACGAGAAAGATGCAACGATCACTTTCAAGAAAGGGAACGGTGCAACTATAGTTCATTCATCGCGCCTGCCAGATCGCGCACAGTTGTTTTGGGAAATCCAACAGTATTGGGCGAACGAACTGCCTCCTGAGTTCGCGGGTAAGCCGATGAGCCGCCCTGAGCCAGACGCTGTATGGCTTGCCTGTTAGCGGATGGACTTCTTGAACTGGTTGAAGTCGCTGTTGAGCATGCTGACGTCCCCTACCTGGAAGCTGCCGGAGTCGAAGGCCTTGAGCAGTTCTTTGGCGCTTTTACGCAGTTCGCGGCGGTCCATGCGGCGGCCCTGTGCACGGCGGTCAGCGGCTTTGACGAGTTCAGCGGCGTCCTGGCTGAGGTTGTAACGCTGGCGGGCGTTGAAGGTGCTCTGGTCGAGCGCCTGGTTAAGATCGCTTTGAAGCTGGTGGGCGGCGGTCTGCATGGGTGTCATGGAGCCGGCGAGCAAAGGCAGCGGTGCGGCAAGCAGAGTGGCGAACAATACGGGTAGAAAGTATTTTTTCAACGAATTCCTCACAGCCCGGGTGCGGGTCTAGAACGGATTTTCTATTGCTATCTTCCACGCCAGCCTGAAAGCTGCAGCCTTTTTTGATGGAAAAGCCGCGCAACGCGCGATGGCCTGTGGGCAGAAGCACAGAAAATTCCCCCCTCGCTGATATTTTGAACTCTTGCGGTTGAAGTGGGGAAGTGCGCAGGCGGCGATACTGCCCGGTTCGGGGCGGAAAGTATAGAAAAATCGGGAGATGCGGAGGAGAATTTTTCACCGCGCTGAGGCCGTGTGCCGGAGTTTTGGAGGCGATTCATTGAGAGGATAGATTCATGAAGCGTATTCCAACTTTTCGAGTTGTAGTTCTTTTTGTGCTGCTGATTTTGTGCGGCGCTCCGCTGCTGCCGGCGCAGGAGACCATTGTGGCGATTCGACACGGAGAAAAGCCGCAGGCCGGGCTGGGACAACTCGACTGCAGGGGCCTGAACCGGGCGCTGGCATTGCCGAGGGTTTTGATTTCGCGATTTGGGCGGCCAGATGCGATTTACGCGCCAGATCCGGCGGATGTAGATCGGGGCCCCGGCGGGCACATTTACTCTTACGTGCGGCCGCTGATGACGATTGAACCGACTGCGATTGCATTGGGGATGCCGGTGAACGCGCAGATCGGTTTCAAGGACATTGACGAATTGCAAGCGGCGCTGACGGCCCGGAAATACTCGCACGCTATGATTTTTGTGGCCTGGGAGCACAAGATGCTGAACCGTTTTGCAAGGCGCATGCTGCGGAGCTACGGGAAGAATCCGGATGCGGTGCCGGTTTGGCCGGGGAACAATTACGACAGGATTTATGTGTTTCACATCCGGAAGGTGGACGGGAAGCCAGTGTTGAGTTTTCACGTAACCAGTGAGGGGCTGAACGGTGAGCTGAGCAACGCTTGTCCGGGGTATTAGGAGAGATTTGCAAAAATGAAAAGGCCTGTGGAAAAGTCGGAAACACGACGTGTTTTCCACGTGCACTGGAAAAGTCTGTCTTTGACTTTTCCACAGGCTCGACGGTTGCTGGAATAGGTTCTATTTACAAATCTTCAAGCGGTAACAGCTAAAACGGAATGTCGTCGTCGGTGATTTCGGTGGACTGGACGAGGTCATCGGATGAGGCGGGGCGCTGGTCGTAGCTGTTGGAGCGGGCGTAGCTTCCGCCGCCTGAGGTTTCATCGCGGCCGGAGAGCAGGACGAGGTCGTTGACAACAATTTCAGTCTTGTAGCGCTTCTGGCCGCTGGCCTGGTCATCCCAGGAGCGGGTCTGGATGCGGCCTTCGACGTAGAGCTTGGAGCCCTTTTTTACGTAGTCGCGGATGATTTCCGCGGTGCGCTGGTAGGCGACGAGGGAGTGCCACTCGGTGCGCTCCTGCCACTCGCCGGACTTGTCCTTGAATCGCTCGGAGGTGGCGAGGGAGAAGTTTGCGATGGCGTTGCCGTTGGAGGCGAATTTGATTTCGGGCTCTTTGCCGACGTTGCCTACCAGAATGACTTTATTGACGGATCTTGCCATGGCAGTTTTCCTCGCTTGGTAATGGAAATGAATCGGAGAGCCATCCGGCTCAGATGGAAGGATAGCAGACCGGGAGAAGTAATTTGAGGGCGCGCTCAGCGCGGCCGCACGTTGGTACCCGTTGCGCGCGGCGTGAGCCGCGCGAGATGGCGGTTGCGGAGCGACTTTGCCAATCCGAGGGCCGAGACGGTGATGCCAAAGGGCAAGCACATGAGGGCGACCATCATGCAGAGCCATCCGGCGCTGGAGTGAGGGCCCTGCTGGGTGAATCCGCCAAAGACCAGAGCGGCGAGTGCGGTGGCGGCGATGCCAACGGCGAGGGTCCAGATGCCGGTACGCACAAGCTGGTTGGTGCCGTCCTCAGCGTTGCGGAGCTTCCAGCTGTGTTCCCAGGAAGGCTCGGCGGCGCCGGCGACAGGCCGGATGGATTGGATGATGGGAGTCATGGGTGACTCTTTACCTCCACATGGTCAGCATAGCGTAGACGACGACCCCCGTCACGGAGACGTACAGCCAGAGGGGGTAGGTGACAGGCGCAATCTTGCGATGCTGCGGAAAGCGGCCAGTGAGTGCGAAGAAGAACGTGATGAGGATGAGCGGCAGGGCGACGGCGGAAAGCACGATGTGGCTGATGAGAATGGCCAGATAGATGACGCGAATGGCGCCGTGGCCGGCAAAAATCATGTCTCCGCGCAGGGCGTGATGGACGATGTAGGTGACAAGGAAAAGCGAGGAGAAGACGAAGGCCGAGATCATGGCGTTGCGGTGCGCGGTGATCCTGCGCTGCTTGATGAATCGCAGACCGGCGAGCAGGGCGATGGCGCTGGCGGCGTTGAAGCCGGCTTCGAGCGGAGCGAGGAAGGTGAGCTTGTCCGCGGAGCCTGCGGCCGCGTGGTGCACATAAAGCAGCCAGCAGAGAAAGCCGATGGCCGCGACGCTGAGGACGATGAGGCTGGTGATGGCGGCGCGGGTGTTACTGGATCGGGCTGCACTGGCTGGCTTGGTCATAGTTCTTTGCTAACAGAGAGCGGGCCGGAGTGGAAGGCGGAGTTGGAAGGCCGCCCGAAATGTGGGCGGCCTGATTGGAAACTAGAGCCGGGAATTTTGGCCCGGCGAAGTTGGGTTATGCCGCGGGTTTGTGGGTGCGGCGGTTGACGATGGCCCACGAAAGGACGAAGAAGACCAGGCAGAGGACGGCGGTGATGATGAGATTGTCTGCCATGTTGAGAAACTCATTGGACTGGTGCAGGAGCGATTGCTGGAGAGCGACGACACCGTAGGTGAGCGGGTTGGCCATCATGAGGTAACGGAGCCAGCCAGAAGCATCGTGAACGGGGAAGAGCGCGCCGGAGAGCATCCACATGGGTAGCAAAACGAGGTTGATGATGGCGTGGAAGGCCTGGGGTGAGTCCATCGGCCAGGCGATGGCGAAGCCGACGGCGGTGAGCTGGAAGCTGATGAGGCAGATGAGCAGGATGCTGTAGCCAATGTCAGCCAGCGTGGCGTGAATTCCGATCATGGGCATGAAGACCAGGAAGATCACCCCCTGGATGGCGGCGAGTGTGGCACCGCCAAGAACTTTGCCCAGGACGATGGAGGAACGGCTGACCGGAGCGGCCATGACGGAGAGCAGAAAGCCCTCGTTGCGGTCCTGAATGAGCGACATCATGCTGAAGATTGCGGTGAAGAGCACAATCATGGCGATGGTGCCGGGGAAGAAGTACGCCATGTAGTTCAACGAGGAGCCGCTGGCGTGGAAGCTGTTGGCAAAGCCGGAACCGAGGACGATCCAGAAG
>JAJZAL010000251.1 GCA_021799405.1 Acidobacteriota bacterium | reverse complement strand
TGCAGAGAAGAGAACCATCAGGAACGCCCAGGCGTAGCTGGTAGGGCGGACGACGAGTGGCATTCGATACAGTTCAGTCTGGAGACGGGCTGCCATTAGGGCGCACAAACCGTAGCCAGCGAGAAAGCCGAAGGGCAGGGCGAAGAGCGTGATCAGGGCCTGCTCGCCGAGCAGGATGGAGGTGATCTCCTGCCGTGTAAAGCCGAGGATGCGGAGGGTGGCGAGCTCGCGGGCGCGTTCAGAGAGCGCAATGCGCGCGCCGTTGTAGATCATGCCAGCTGCAATGATGGCGGCGAAGAGGATGAGCGTTCCAAGCGAGAGTGCCATGCTGCGGTTGATGGTGTCGCGGAAGCTGTCGACGGTGGTCTTCTTGACAGCGACGGCGGCGACGGCGGGGAGGGTCTTGAGGCGCTGGTAAAGCACCTGTTGCCTTGCCGCGTCGACCTGAAGATAGGCGCCAGAGATGGAGTTGCCTTCCAGCAGGATGCGGTTGAGCGCGTTGAGTTCCATGTAGGCGGAGGTGCCAAGCGGCTCGTCGACGAGAGCGGCAACGGGAAGACTACGCACGAGTCGGTGACCTTCGAGGACTTCGACCTGAACAGATTCGCCGGGCGCAACATGAAGCAGTTCGGCGAGTGTAGTGGAGAGTATCAGGCCGTCGGGAGGCATGAGCGCCTGCCTTCCCTGCTGGTCAATCATGAGCCGCATGCGGCTCCCGGACGCGAGGCCGAGCAGGCTGGTTTTGCGGGAGCGATGCCGGAAGCGCAGGCGCACGGGCACGGCGCGAAACGGTTCAGATGCGATTACGCCGGGCAGGTGAGCCAGTTCCTGGCGGACGCTCGCGGAGCGCGCCTCGTTGAATGTGACGGTGATGTCTTCGCGCTGAGTGTCGCGAAATTGTAACTCCATGATGCGATCGAGCGAGTCGAACATGCCGAATTCGACGACGACGATCATGATGGCGGTGCAGATGGCAAAGGCCGAGGCAAGGGCCCTCCACGGTCGCCGCTCAAGATTGCGGACTATCATGCGGAGAGCGGCGGAGCGGACGCGGACGTTGAGCCTGTCCATGAGCGTGGGGCTGAACTGCTGCGGAGACTCAGGACGCATGGCCTCGGCAGGCGGAAGCGCGGCGGCGCGCAGAACGGGAGCGAGCGCGCCGGCGACGGCTGTGACAGCGCAGATAAATCCGGCCCAGAGGAAAATGCTGAGCTCAGGCCGGTAAATCAGAATGGGGAAGCGGTAGAACTCGGCATAGAGCTTGGCGAGACGGATGCCGAAGGCCCATCCGACGATGCAGCCCAGCATGTAACCGACGGACGCGATGAGAAGACTGAACTGCACGTAGTGCGTGGCGATCTGCCGGCTGGTAAAACCGAATGCCTTGATGACGGCAATCTCTGAGCGCTGCATGTTGACGAGACGGCTGAACGAGAGATGCACGAGCATGCCCGCGACCACGAGAAAAATGGCCGGGATGATCATGGCGCTGATTCGATTTTGAGAGATTTCGTCGGAGATGAATCGATGCGAGATCTGGTCTTCGCGTCCATAGGCGCCAAGACATCCATAGCGGTCGAGGATGCGGTCCATGGAGGCGATGACTTCGGGTTCGCTGGCGTGGGGCCGAAGCGATACGGCGATCGAGTTGAAGGCTCCTTGCATGTCGAGGGCGGCCTGCAGTGCTTCGGGTGACATCCATAAGACACCGAAGCGGCGGTTATCGGGAAAGAGCGAGGCTCCGCCCCGAATTTCATAAATGTATTCCGGGGAGAGCGCGATGCCGACGACGGTTAGCTGCTGCCAGCGTCCGTGGATGATGGCCTGAAGAGTGCTGCCGAGATGCAGATGATTTGCAGAGGCGAAGGCTTCGCTGGCGATGACCTCGTTGGCGGCGTGGGAATCGATGAATCTGCCGCTGCGGAGGAAGAGTTCGTTGAGGGCGCCGCTATCCTCGGCGGGCATGGAGATGAGGCGGCCCACGGCAGGCTCCTTGAGGCCAGGAACATTCAAGGTAACGTCCATGACCACGCGGGGCTGCACCTGGGCGACGCCCGGGATTTCCCGAATGCGATTGGCTACCCAGTCGGGCGCGCGCTTGAACTCGGCAAAAACATCGGCAAAACGGTAGCGCGCGTAGTAATCGGCCTGCGATCGTAACAGTGACCGATACATAGAGCGCATGGTCACGAAGGCGGCAACACCGCAGGCGATGACAAGAATGATGGCGATGGCCTGGCCTCGAATGTGGAGCAGGTCACGGACGAGTTTGCGACCGAGCATGGCCATGGGTCACCACTCCAACTCGTCGGGCCGCGATTTTCTGACGTTGCGCGTGATCTCGGTGATTTCTCCGCTGCGGAGACGGATGACACGGTCTGCCATATCTGCGATGGCAGTGTTGTGAGTGATAACGGCGACGAGGGTATGCAACTCCTGATTGACATGGGCGAGAACGTCGAGGATAAGCTTTGCCGTAGGGTAATCGAGCGCGCCTGTGGGCTCGTCACAGAGTAAAATGTCAGGCGTTTTGGCGATGGCGCGCGCAATCGCGACGCGCTGCTGCTCTCCGCCGGAGAGTTGCGACGGGAAATGGTTTTGGCGCTCGGTAAGTCCGACGAGGCGCAGGGCTTCGCGGGGGTCCATGGCGTGCTCGGCAATCTCAGTGACGAGGGTGACATTCTCCAGCGCGGTGAGACTTGGGATGAGGTTGTAGAACTGGAAGACGAAGCCGACGTGCTCGCGCCGAAACTGCGTGAGGCCCGCATCACCGGCCTGGGAGAGCCAGTGATCGCGAAATCGGACATCGCCCGTTGTCGGCGTATCCAGGCCGCCCATGATGTTGAGAAGCGTGGATTTCCCGCTGCCCGAAGGGCCGAGAATAACGATGAATTCGCCGGCAGCGAGATCGAGACTGACGCCGCGCAGCGCAGTGACGGTGACATCGCCGGTCTGGTAGATTTTCGACACGGATTGAACGTGGAAAACCACCTCCGCTACGCTTGCGGTGTTGTGGGGTACTGTCGCCATCGCATCCCCAAATCCGGCATGGATGTGCCTGCCTAATGGTTTGGAGATTTCCGCGAGATTCTCTGTGATGAACGTCACCCAGACAGTACAGATCAACCCTCTGGATTATGAAGAACTAGTCTTTGTCCCATAAATAACTAGCATTATGAGCCGATTCGGAATATGCATGAGCGTGCCGACCGGCCGTCCCAAACCCTGTCTGAAGTTAACTGCAGAAGAGCGTGAGGAACTGAACGGATTTGCTGGTTCGCGCAGCCTTCCGCACGCGCTGGTTTCGCGCGCCAAGCTGGTGCTATGGTCGGGCGATGGACTGTCCAACGCGGAAATCGCCGAACGCCTCGACTGGACTGGACTGGACTGCCACAGCAGATTCAATCTTCCAGAAGCTGGCTAGACTCTGTTCACGTATTTCCGCGACAGAACACTGGGAGTGACTTAAGCTCTCATACTCGTCCATCCGGAAACTCCTCCTTGTGTGCTTGGCGGCTCACGATTGGAGTTTCTTGGATGGACTCCCGAACATGTCAGACTTCTACTGCCACCCCGGCAAAGCCGGGCGGACTCCCGCTCGCCCTAAACTGCCACCTGGTCGAATAGCTCCACCGAGTCATCGGAAAAGCGAACGATAAAGTATTCCAGCAGTAAAGAGTTTGGATCTGCGGTAATGCGCAGGAATCCTGGTTCGTCTTGCTGAAAGTTGTTCAGCACAACATCGCTGAGGGTCGTCTGAAACGGCAATTGTACGTTCAGTAGCTTCCTCTGCATCTTGTGCATGCTGCGCGCATCGTTCGCATAACCGCCCGCGCCGGCTACGATATATGGAATTTGTTTCCCTTCCAACGTCCTCGTAAACCGTTGATAGTTGTGTACATGACCGGAAAGCACCGCGTTCGGCAGACGGCCCGAGGCCTCGATCGCGCGGTCAATCGCTATCAGGATTTCAGGAGTTCCTCCGTGCGCGCCGTCCAGCGAATAGGGTGGATGATGCACCGCGATCAAGACCTTGGCATCGGCCGGTGCTGTACTCAATTGCTGCTCCAGATACGCCTGCTGCTCACTTCGTCCGCGCGCGTCCAGGCTGCCTTCGACATTCGAATAAAGTCCGATGATCGTCACAAAAGGAGCATGCAATGTCCAGTAGCAATAGGGCTGCGTCATGGACATGCGGTAGGGCGTCACATGCTCTGGCGCCGGAGCACAGAAATTATTGAAAAATCCATAAAGCGATGGCTCTGTATCCCTGGGGTCCCCCAGTGCACGCGAGTATCGCCGTCATGGTTGCCCGGTATGGCGAAGATCAGCGCGGGGTAGTATTGATACGGCTCGTAAAATTCTTGCTTGTATAGCCGCTCCTGACCGTTGTAGTAAATCACGTCGCCAAGTACATAGTGGAAACGCGGCAGGCTTTGTGGACTCGCCAGCTTGATCTGGTCCTCCATGGCGGTTGCGAGCGCCTCTTCCGTCGCCGTTCCATTGATGCCGCCAATATCACCGACGCAATGAAAGACGAGCCGTCCCTCATCACGAGCACCCTGCGCAGCGTCTGGATCAAGAATATCCAGCGATACAGAGTACTGATTCGGCGGAACGTACGGAATGGGAATGAAGCGCGTGTACTCTTTGAGCGGAGCGACTGGGTCACCGACGGGGCGGCGAGGTTTGCCTACCTCGTTGTGGCGGGTCAGATGCGGTGCGATGGCGCGGGTTTGAAGCATTTGGGGGAATCCTCCTTGCTCCCAGACTAGCCTGTCGCGGCAGCGCGGAACAATGCGCACCGCACCACGAATGCCCGTCCACCAGTACCCATCAACTGTTCCGTGGATACCCGGGTATTGCTCTCATGGAAATCGGGGATGGGTTCCGAGCGAGAGCTTTGACTGACGCGAAAGAAGTTCGCGATTTTTCCTGTCCGAACAAGACCTCTCAGGGAACTCCGGCGGAGGATTCAGCACGAATTCACTGCTGTATGACCATGTCTGAATGCGCAGCGAATCTCACGGTCAGTGCGGGTAACAGCGGAATATGCATGCTGAAGGGATAGCTCACGCTGATTTTTACGAGGCAGCCATCGCTGTTTGGGACCGAACATCCGGTCGTGGCACCGCTGAGCTTCTTACCCGGCCATGACGCATTGACGGTGATGGAATCTGGATTCACGCCAGGCGGCGCGAGCCCTTTTACATAGTTCTGAATATCGGCCGCTGTGGCATTGCAACCATAACTGCTCCTGGTTGCGCAGGCTGAGGACCTCCAGTGGGCGCCGCGCACGATGGCGTATTGTCCAGCCTGTTGTGCGCTATAGGAAACAAACTCGTATGTGTACAACGCAATGCAGAACTCTGCCACGGCAACGAGCGCCGTCAGGAGGATAATGCACGTGATCGCGAATTCGGCCAGGGTGGCGCCAGCTTCATTGTGTCGCAGGCCTTTCACGATGTATCGCAATTTGTGAGTCATGGGGGGCTCATTGTGCAGTGGGAAGGGTAACCGTGGACCCAAGATTGTACGAGGACTGAAGGCCAGGCCAGGGAATGAGCGCTTTATACGTAGTCCTTGCGGTGACGCTCACATAGTAAGTTTCGCTTGTGCCGCTGGGACACGAAGGCGTTACTGTGCAATTAGGCGTCTGGCTGGAGCCGTTGCTGCATTCGCAACCATAAATTGCCGAAGCGTTGATCCCCGGTACGTCCTGTGCATCCTGATCAGCGGCCTGGATCATGCCTGCTGTATCGGTGGGGTTTTGCGATCCATAAAGAGCGCCCGCATCGGCTGCTTTTTGCAGCGTGTTGGAGTAATACAGGGCGACTCCGAGATCGACAGCCCCGGAAAACAGCGCCAGCAACACGAGCAGAATGACAGCAACCTCGATCAGGCTGGAACCTGCTTCGCTGCCCATGATCCAACGATGCTGAAGACTACGTTTCACGCTCACTCCGAAAGTACCGGAGCCGGGCCCTTAATCGGGTCTCCTCCAGGTAACGAAGAGTAATTGTCGCCGAGGCCAAAGCTCCCATTGCCGTTGTCTATGATGGATTGAGTGTCGAGGATCGTATATGCGGCGACATTCCCGCCACCGTTGATGGTGAGATTCGCTCCGGGAGCGTACACCACTCCCTGGTAGATTGAAGTCGAGTCTCCATTCAGGATGATCGTGCTCGTATCCGAGGGATTCTGATAATAGAGAATGCCCGCGTAGGTTCCGGTGGTTGGGGCCACAAAGTTGACGTGAGATCCGCCATTCATCGTGAGCGAACCAGAGGAGAAATAGAAGGTAACGCCGTTCCCCGATACGGTGTCATTTCCGTTCACAATCAGGTTGCCTTCCATATAGTAAACGCCGGGGCTGAATGTAACATTTTCGCTTCCATTGATCGTGATGCCGTTACAATACGTGCCTGGAAAGATCGTCGTCGCCTGATTCGGGATCGAGGTACAGGAGCCGGAGACCGGAGGCTGAAGATAGCTCAAGGGGTCCGGGAGGGCTGGAGCATTCAAGCTGGGCGATGGACTGATGGTGCCGGCGTTAATAAGCGCTCCACCGTGGATATCGGTCACCGTCGTTGTAAGTGTGCCGCCATTCATCAATAACGCCGTACTGGATCCCGAGTCGTCGATAAGGCCACAGGATGCCGTGATGCTTGCGGCGCCGTTGATGCGGACAGCCTCCGACGCAGAGGCAGAAGTATCTCCCGTAGAGAAATACAGGCAGAAGGGAGAGTTGCCGAGCGTGGCTTCTGCTCTGGCCACAACCATTACATGATTTATGCCGATGAGGCGAGCGAAATAGGTCGGCTCATCCTTCGAGACCACGGCTTCCACGTAGTTAGCGTTCCCATAGTTGGGGTCGTTCGCGGTGGAACCCAATGCACAAGGACCATTGTTGAGGGTTAAAATGAGATTATTTCCGCTTGTAGAGCCACACTGCGTGTTCAGCGTGATATTGGTGTAGCCGTTCTCAGTCAGTGCATCGAGCGCGGCAGTCGTCATGGCAGAGCAATCGGCAAAACCGCTACATGCGCTTATTTGCATGGCACCGGCCATCGCGGCAGCTTGAGCCGCGGATTGCAACTGCTCCTTCTGATAATGAAGAATTCCAAGGTCGATTGCCATAGCGGCAAAAGCAACGAGGACAGGCAGAACTATCGCAAATAAGATGATGGCTTGACCGCTGGTCTCTTGATATACACGGAGGATAAAGTTCCGTAATCGACGCATTTTTCCACTCATAACTGATGTGTCTCATTCGCCGCAGCCACATACTACGGCTTGTTTGTATATGGGGATAACTAGGCTGTCAATAGCACCGATGGGGCAAGCGACCGTACTGCCTCAATGTCCTCCACGCACGAGAAGCGATGCGCGATTCCGGGCAGAAAAATCCACACTTCAGAAAGTGCCATATCCGGCCAGTCGCAAGAGTTATCGAGATCCACAAGCGCGTACCTCCCGCCACGCTTCAGGCACTTTGTTGAAATCCAGGCGAGAAGATATGATGACCCTCCAGGCGCTTTTACGGCACGCCAATGACAAGATCACACTC
>JAJZAL010000250.1 GCA_021799405.1 Acidobacteriota bacterium | reverse complement strand
CTGAGGCTAACGTCATCGAGGAGGCTCTCAAGCGCATTCCCGGCAAGCCCATCATCAACTCCATCAACCTGGAGGACGGCGAGAAGCGAACCAGTCTTGTCCTGCCCATGGCGCGCCGCTATGGCGCCGCAGTCATTGCACTCACCATCGACGAGCAGGGCATGGCGCTTACCGCTGACCGGAAGGTCGCCATCGCGCATCGTATCCATGACCTGGCAGTCAACAAGTATGGTTTGCGTTCCGAGGACCTGATCTTCGACCCGCTTACGCTGCCCATTTCCACTGGGCAGGAGGACTATCGCACCGCGGCCATCGAGACGCTGGAAGCCGTACGGCGCATCAAGCAGGAGTTGCCGCTGTGCAAAACCGTCTTGGGCGTCTCCAACATCTCTTTCGGCCTGAACGCCTATGCCCGCCGCGTTCTCAACAGCGTTTTCCTCAAGGAAGCGGTGGATCGCGGTCTGGATTCAGCTATTGTTAACTACAGCAAAATCTATCCTCTATACAAAATTCCTGAAGTTGAAGTTGAACTTGCGCGCAAGCTCATCTTTCAGGACCGCAGCGGCGATGTGGACCCGCTTCAGGCTTACATGGCCCACTTTACCGGCTCGGCCAAGGGCGCTCAGGAGGAAGACGAAGCGGCGGTTGAAAGTCTCGCTATTGAGGAGAAGCTCAAGCAGCTCATTATTCGCGGCGAGCGGTCCATCGGTCACGGCGAGCATAAGCAGACTCTTGAAAAAGCACTTGAAGAAGCGCTGGCAACCTACACGCCCCTGGATCTGATCAACACCGTACTGCTGGATGGCATGAAGACCGTCGGCGATCTCTTCGGAGCACGCAAGATGCAACTTCCGTCGGTGCTCGATTCGGCTTCCGTGATGAAGGCCGCGGTTGCCTACCTTGAGCCGAAGATGGAGAAGTCTGATGGTGGCGGCAAGGGGACGATGGTGCTGGCCACGGTCAAGGGCGATGTGCACGACATTGGCAAGAACCTGGTCGATATCATCCTCTCGAACAACGGCTTTCGCGTGGTCAACCTCGGCATCAAGCAGCCGTCTGATGCCATCATTGCCGCCGCGCGCGAGGTCAATGCCGACGCTATCGGGCTCAGCGGCCTGCTGGTCAAGTCCACGCTTGAGATGAAGTATGTGCTCCAGGACCTGGAGCGGCTGGGAATGGGCGTGCCGGTCGTCTGCGGCGGCGCGGCGCTCACCCGCAAGTATGTCGAGGACGACCTGCGCAAGGAATATGCCGGACCGGTCTTTTATGCCGAGGACGCCTTCGCGGGACTGCACGTGATGACCGATCTGACCTCGGATGATTCCGCCGTGCGCGCCCAGCGCGAAACCGAAGGCAAGACGGTGAAGGTCTTTACCAAGGCTGCCGTGGCAACGCCGGATCTGACGCTGGTCGAATTGACGCCGGAAGGGCGCTCGCCGGCCGTCGAAAGAGTCACCGAGATTCCCCAGCCCGCTTTCTGGGGCGCGCGCGTCTTCACCGACTACAAGCTCGACGAAGTCTTTGCCTATCTCAATGAGACCGCGCTCTTCAAGAACCAGTGGCAGCTCAAGACCGCCGCGCAGGCCGATTACCTGCGCCTGGTGGAAGAGAAGTATCGCCCCATCCTGCACGAGCTGGAAAAAGACGTAGCAGATTCAGGCTGGTTCGAGCCCAAGTCGATCATTGGCTTTTATCCCTGCGCCAGCCAACGCGACGATCTGATCATCTTTGATCCGGAAGACCCGGAGCGCGAGCTGGAGCGGATCATCTTCCCGCGGCAGTCCCAGGGCCGCCGGCTTTCGATTGCCGATTTCTTCGAGCCGCTGGGGACAGGCCAGCGCGATGTGGTCGGCTTCTCGATTGTGACCATTGGTTCCGAGGCCAGCCGACAGACGCTCAGTCTCTTCGAAGCCGGCGACTTTACCAAGTACCTTTATCTGCATGGGCTCTCCGTGGAAACTGCCGAGGCGCTGGCTGAGCTGACGCACAAGCGGGCGCGCGGGTTTCTGGGGATTACGGGCGAGGACGCGCCGCGCGTCTCTGACCTCTTTCATCAGAAGTATCGTGGCTCGCGCTATTCCTTCGGCTATCCGGCCTGCCCGAATCTTGAGGATCAGACGAAAATCTTCCGTCTGCTCAAGCCCGAAGAGCGGATCGGCGTGCGTCTGACCGAAGGTTTTCATCTTGAACCGGAGCAGAGCACCAACGCCATCGTGGTGCATCACCCGCAGGCAAAGTATTTCGTCGTGTAAGCGGCTGCCATTCAGGCGCAAAAAATAATTTCGAGCCCAGCCGCAACTTTTTTCGTTTTTGCGGGTATGATTCGGCTCATAGGGGGCTTTCACTCAAATCACGTCTTTTGAAAGCTGGTCTCCCGAGACGCTTCGCGGCAATTTCAGGATTGCCGTGTAGTTCGGAGTCCGCTAAACCTGAGAACGCATCCACTCTTCACCAGAGTTATGCCTTGGAGGGTTTCTATGAAAGGCACCTCGCTCGTTGCTTTCTCGCTCCTGCTGGCGTCCTCGTTGTTTGCGGACACCGGTCAACGGATTATACCCGCCGGCTCGTTGATCTCATGTACTGTGGGTGAATCAAAAATCTCATCCAAAAGCACCGCCGTAGGCGATCCAGTTCTCTGCCAGGTCGGCTATAGCGAACTTTATGGGCGCTCTGTCCTTCCTTACAACAGCTTTCTGGAGGGAAGGTTTGAGGACTATAAAGATCCGGGGCACTTTGTCGGCAAGGGATGGATGGAGCTAAAGTTCAACCGCATGTTTATCCAGCCTGACACAATCATTCCCATCGATGCCCGGGTCGTGGACGTGCCGGGTTACAGAGTCGACATGCATGGACGCATCCTCGGAAAAGGCCACGCTGTGCGCGACACGGTCGAGTGGATGATTCCGATTCTGTGGCCGATCGATATGCTCAACCTGCCGCGGCGTGGTCCCCGGCCCACGCTCAAAGAAGAAACCCGCATCACGCTGAAGGTAATGAACGATCTGGTCGTTCCTGCGACTGACGCTCCGGACAAGGATCCTTACGGTCTGACGCACCGCTCGCCGAATGCCTATGCGCCCGAGCCTCCACCTCCCGCGCAGGAGCAGCAACCCGCTCCGCAATCGGCGTATGTTCCCGAATACCAGCCGGCGCCACCGCCTCCGGTGTATTACGCTCCGATGGTCGTGGCCATGACTCCCCCGGTGATCGCCTATGCGCCCTCGGCGTATGCGCCGTGGATGTATACGCCGGTGATCATCAGGCCATCGCAGCCCGTGATCGCCTATGCTCCTGTGGCGGGGTATTACGTTCCGCAAGGTTATGCCGGAGCGTACGTCTACGGCGCACCTGCGGTAACGTACTACGCTCCGGGAGTCTCTGCCTACGCGTCGCCCAGGGCTGCATACCACTCTCCATGGACGTACCCTCCTGGCAACAACAATGTGCTCAGGGCTGCTGCGCCCCCGACACAGGCAACCTATGGGAACATCAGGCGAGTGTCGTACACGCGGCCGGTACCGCAGCCCCAGAGCTATGGCAGCACGGTGGGAATCGGAACGGTGTACAGCGTCTACTGAGTCCGGCAGCCGAGCCATTGGGACCGGTTCGTGTCGGGGAAATGTTGTGGTTGAAGCGCGTGAGGGGCTTGCCAGGGGGTATTTGCGTAGAATTATTTGCGTCTATGCAAGATTGAAATTACGGAAAAGCGAGAACGTGTGTGGACCTCCTCGAACGGCCGGGGCATCGCTTCCGGCCGTTTGTCTTTTTCGCCAATTGACGCACCTGCCTTCCCGGTGATTTCATGGTTGCGTCAGGTTGCGCACTCTTCCCCCGCAATTTGAACGGGGAGTCATTGCATATGCGTGTTCGCGCGGCGATCTGGCCGGTAGTTCTCTTGTCGGGTTCTCTCTTTTGTGGATGCAGCGGAGGCGGCGCAGCGAGCGCCTCAACCACCACTTCCGCAACACAAACAACAGCTCCAACCATCTCCACGGCCAATGCGCAAAACGGCGCCGTGATCGTTACGCTGGTTCCATCGGAGTCCGGCTCTCTTATCTATTACACCGTTGATGGAACCACGCCGACGACGAGTTCGACGCGCTATGTCGCGCCCTTTCTGGTTTCTTCAAACGTGACGGTCAAGGCGATCGCGCAGATGGGAAGCGAGACGGCAAGCAGCGTCACCAGCCAGGACTTCAATGTCAATATTCCCTCGGATACGCTGGTGTGGTCCGACGAGTTTGAGAACTCGACCGGCGCCAACGCGCAGCCCAACCCTGCGGTCTGGAAGTACCTCACCGGGGCAGACGTGAATAGCAGCGTCGATATTCACTGCGCGTATAACTCGAGCGCGTCGCCGTGCGATCCGGCCTATCCCAATTCCTTTGTGGGGACGGATGGCTTTCTGCACATTGTCGCGCAGCAGCCTTCTTCCGGCGTCTACACTTCGGCGCGCATGCAAACGCAGGGACTGTTCAGCTTCCAGTACGGAAGGCTCGAAGCGCGCATCTGGGTGCCGGAAGGGCAGGGCATCTGGCCGGCATTCTGGCTCGAAGGCAATAACGCCAGTACGGCCGGCTGGCCGGCCTGCGGCGAGATGGACGTAATGGAGCGGATCAACTCGGCAGGTCTGCCGCCCGTGGGCACGCAGAGTAATCCTCTGCCGGGAACTTCCGACTGGAACGAGGGGTCGATTCATGGCACCGGCTTTACGGGCGGCAAACTCGGCATGACCTACGATTTCACCGGCGGCGCCACCGCGGCCGGTTGGCACACCTATGGCATGATCAAGACGCCGAACAGCATCGCGTATTACGTGGATGATCCCACGCACCCCTACGCGACCTTCACGCCTTCGAGCCTGAACAATCTTTCCGGCGCTGTCTGGCCTTTTGATAGCGGCCAGTCAAACTTCATCATTCTCAATATCGCTATCGGTGGCAATTGGCCCGGCCCGCCCAATTCAACCACACCGTTTCCCTCGACTCTGCTGGTGGATTACGTGCGTATCTATACCAACTAAAAGCGGTTGCGATCAATCGCGATACGATCCTTCATGCCTGCGCTGGCGTTTTCAATCGCTGGCTACCATCGCGGGAGTCTCATCCACCGCGACGGGGGCTGAAGATTGCAGTTGATTTTTCCGGCGCAATGCCGGTATCATGGCTCGTATGGAAATGCACTCTTGTTGTCGCTGCTGTTTCACGCATCGCGTGCGCAGTTGACCTGGGTGTGAAAGTCGATTTTTAAATCCAAGTTTTTCTGAACGCCCGCGATGGACTCGAACTGTCGCGGGCGTTCTATTTTTTTGGTCCAAAGGTGAACTATGACCCAAACTGTTGACGTAAAAGAGACAAAAGCTCAACGCGCCGAGCGCCTCAAACTTGAGAAGAATCCCTGGCAGGCATTCGACGAAGTGCGTGCCTTTGCCCGCGCAGGCCGCTCCAGCGTGCTGCCCGAATGGGCATCCCTGTACTTCAAATTGTGGGGCGTCTATACCCAGGGCGATGGTGTAGGTGCAGTCGGCGGCAAGGGCGGCGAGGGGTTGGCCTCTGATTACTTTATGATGCGGATCGGCTTTCCCAATGGAATCGTCTCCGCCCGGCAGCTTCGCGTGATTGGCGAACTGGCGCGCAAGCATGCCCGCAACCTTGCCGACATCACCGTCCGCCAGAATATTCAGCTTCACTGGCTTACCATCGAATCGCTTCCTGAAATCGTCGATACTTTGAACGCCATCGGCCTCTCCCCGAAGGGTGCGTGCGGCGATGTGGTGCGCAACGTTACCGGCTGCCCGCTGGCCGGCATCGCCGCCGATGAGCTCATCGATGCCTCGCCCATTGCGCTTGAGATCTCCCGTCTGCTCAAAGGCAATCCGGAGTTCTACAACCTGCCGCGCAAATTCAAGATATGCGTTACCGGCTGCCCCACCTGGTGCGCTTACCCCGAGATCAATGACATTGCATTCACGCCGGTCGAGCGTGGCGGCGAAGTGGGCTTCTCGGTGCGCGTTGGCGGTGGCCTCTCCAATGAGCCGCATCTAGCCGTCCGGCTCGATGCCTTCGTTCATCCGCATCAGGTCGTCACCACGTCCCGCGCCATCGCAGAGATCTTCCGTGACAAGACGGTGCTGCGCGAAAGCCGTGACCGCGCCCGCCTCAAATATCTTTTCCTGAAAGAAGGCTGGACTGCGTCGGATTTTCTGGCTGAGTTGCAATCACGGCTGCCATTCACTCTGGAGCCGGGCGCGCCTGAGCAGGTTCCCGATGAAATTCTGCGCGATCACGCCGGTGTTCATCCGCAGCGCCAGCCGGGCCTGGCTTACGTCGGGGCCTCGGTCCTTCGTGGCCGGCTGACCGGCGAGCAGTTGCAAGCCGCAGCCGAGTTGGCCGAGCGTTTTGGCAGCGGAGAGCTTCGCGCCACAGTTACGCAGAATCTGCTCTTTATCAATGTGCCTTATCGCAAGACCGGTGAACTGGCGCGCGAACTCGGACAGATTGGTCTTCATGTGAATGGATCGCCATTCTGGCGCGGTGCCATCGCCTGCACGGGCACCGAGTTCTGCAAGCTGGCCATCACCGAGACCAAGGGCTTTACGCGCTGGCTCGTCGATGAACTTGAAGAGCGCCTGCCGCAGTTCGATCAGCAACTCAAACTGCATGTCACCGGCTGCCCCAACGGCTGCGGCCAGCACTGGATCGCTGACATTGGCCTCGAAGGCAAGAAGATCAAGCACGAGGGCAAACTGACCGATGCCTACTACTTCTGCCTTGGCGGAGCGGTCGGCCAAAACGCGGGCATCGCGCGCCCGGTTGGCTATCGCTGCCCGGCGCCGCTGGTGCCGGAAGCGATCGAGCGCCTGTTACGCGGATATCTGGCCGAACGCCAGCCAGACGAAAACCTTCGCGCATGGTTCGCACGTCATACCAATGACGAGCTTCGCGCCCAGCTTGCCGGCGAAAAACTTGCCGCCGTCGAGCGCGACCGTCCGGTTGGCCACGTTCCGCAAGCAGTGGGCGACTGACAACTGAAAACTGACAACTGAGTACTGATCCCATGAGTCTTCTGCCAATCTTTCTCAACCTCGATGGCCGTCCGGGCCTGCTCGTCGGCGCGGGCGCAGTCGCGCTCGACAAGATCGGCAGCCTGCTTAAGACCGGGCTGCGCCTTCGCGTCGTCGCTCCCGAGGCGCGGCCTGAAATTCGCCAACTGGCCGCCGAGGGCAAGTTCGAATGGATCGAGCGCCACTTCCAGCCTGCCGACCTCGACGGCAACTTCGTGGTGATCGCTGCGACCGGCGACCCCGCGGTCAATGCCGAGGTCTACCGGGAAGCCGTCGCGCGCAACATCCTGTGCAACAGCGTGGACGACATCCCGAGCTGTGATTTCTTCTTCGGCTCGGTCGTCAGTCGCGGCAATCTCCAGATCGCCATCTCCACGGCCGGCGAAAGCCCTGCGCTCGCGCAGCGTCTTCGCCGCGAGATCGATGAGCAACTGCCCGCTGATCTCGGCCCATGGCTTGATGAGCTCGGCAAGCTGCGCCGCGAGGTTCTGGCCACACATCCCCGAGGCGAGGAGCGCAA
>JAJZAL010000249.1 GCA_021799405.1 Acidobacteriota bacterium | reverse complement strand
CACGGTGGCCTGTGCTGCCCCCGAGTCGCGCAAGACGCCGCTTAGCGCCCCGGCGGCAGAGAGAATGACCAGCACGCCGGCGATAGGCGTGAAGGAGTCCGCGGTAAGCCGGCGCAACATCTCGCGGCCGTGCTGGCGGCCTGTCTGTATGCGCCCGCCCAGCGTGAGCAGGGCAACAAGCGCTGCGATCAACATGGCTTCATCGGGGCTGCCGATCAGATGCAATACCTGATTCAGCTTGCTTCCGGGGCCCGTCACTGCATCGGCCCAACTGCCGATGAAGATCAGCGCGATGGGCAGCAGAATGGCCACCAGCGCGCGCACGGCGCCTGCCGGCGGGGGCAAGGCGGATTGCGCGCCGCGACCTCCCGGTTGGCCGGCGATCGCGGCTTCAGACGGAGCCGTGCCTAAGGCAGGCGCCGGGATCGCGGCTGCCGCCGCGCCGCCCGTAGCCTGCCACCGCTCCCATCGCCGCATCAGGAACCATCCCACAATCGGCCCCGCCAGTGCCGCGGCGGGAATTCCGACGACCAGGCCCCAGAGAATGGAGCGGCCCACATCGGCGTGATAAACAGTGGCCGCGAGCATTGCCGCCGGATGCGGCGGTACCAGCCCGTGCATGGCCGAAAGCCCGGCGAGCACCGGCAGTCCCACCAGGATGGGCGGGCGTTTGCTGCGCCGCGCAGTCTCCACAACGATCGGCATCAGGAGCACCAGGCCGACCTCGAAGAAGACAGGCAGCCCGACAAGGATGCCGAGACAGAGCAGCGCCCAGGAGACGCCTTTCTCCCCAAACACGTCCACCAAAGCGTTCCCGAGTGCGGCGCCGCCGCCGGAGCTGGCCAGCAACTGGCCGATGATGGCGCCCATTCCGAGGATGATGGCGATGTGGCCCATCATATTGCCCACGCCGTTGGCGAAGGAGACGGGCACCTGCTTCATCGGCATTCCCGAAACCACGCCAAGCGCAATAGCGGCGACAGACAGGCCCAGCGCGGCGTGCAGGCGCAGCCAGGCAACCAGTAGCAGGAGGAGAAGCACGGTCCCAACGACGCAAGCCAGCAGGAACCAGGCATGGGGCGTAACAGCGGCAGGGCTCACCGGCGCATTATTCCATATCGCGGGCAGGATGCGCAGCGCCTTCAACTCGAATGCAAGCCGGCAAGCAGAACGGCTGGTGCAGGGATCGACGCCCCGGAGGCATGTCTCGGGCAAAATGCTGTTGCGGATTTGGTTTGTGCCTGCGTCCCTTACCGCGCGCTTCCAAGGGCCAGTGACGGATCAGCGGTCAGGTCGGCGGGGGCGAATTCGCCGGCTTGGAGGCGCGGCCATGCGGCGGCGGCGATCATGGCGGCGTTGTCTGTCGAGAGCGCCATAGTGGGGAAGGCGATGCGCAGGCCGCGGCGCTGAGCCTCGGCGGTGAAGCGTGTGCGCAGCTCGCGGTTGGCGGCCACTCCGCCGGTGACCAGAATGCGGACGGCGCCGAGGGATTCGGCCGCGGCAAAGGTCTTTTTCATCAGGTCGCCCACAACCGCGTGCTGAAAGCTGGCGATCAGGTCCAGCGTGGATGGCGGGCAGAGTGCGAGCGCATCTTCGCGGCTTTGCGGTACGGCCGGATGCGCCAACACCAGGCGCGCTCGCTCCGCAGCCTCTTCGCGCAGGTTGTGCAACTCCACGTAGCGCAGGACAGCTGTCTTTATCCCGGAAAACGAGAACAGAAAGCGCGGATCGAGCGCGGCGATCGGGGCTGTCTTTGCGGCTTTGGTGCGCGGAGTCTTGCCGGCCAGATGCGCCTTGGTCTTGATCTGCGCAAAGGAGAACGGAACGGCCTGCGGATTGCCGAAGCGGGCCAGCGAGTCGATCCAGGGACCTCCTGGATAGCCGAGGCCGAGCAGCTTGGCTACCTTGTCGTAAGCCTCGCCGGCGGCATCGTCCACGGTGCGGCCGATGAGAGCATAGGTCCAGGAACCGTGGGCTGGGCGGGCGAGATAGAGATGAGTATGGCCGCCGGAGACGACAAGGGCCAGGGCCGATTCAGGCTGGCTTTCCTGAGGAAGCCTAGTTTGCAAAGCGTGCGCGGCGGCGCATTCGCGCTCGTTGAGAAGCACCGCGTGGATGTGGCCTTCGAGATGGTTGACGGCGATCAGCGGCAGACCTTGCGCGAAGGCCAGGGCCTTGGCGTAAGTGATGCCGACGAGCAAGGCGCCGGCGAGCCCGGGGCCAGAGGTAACGGCGATGGCGTCCAGATCAGCGAGGGTGAGGTTGGCCTGGGCGAGCGCACCGCGGACGACGGGAACGATGGCGCGAAGATGCTCGCGGCTGGCCAGTTCGGGGACGACTCCGCCGTAGGGCGCGTGAGTGGGGATCTGCGAGGCGACGACCGACGAAAGAGTGCGCGCGCCGCGCTCGACAATGGCCGCGGCGGTCTCGTCGCAGGAAGATTCAATGCCGAGGATGAGGCCACGCCCACTCATCTCTTTAGTTTAGCGGGGCTGGTGGAGTGAGCGGTGTTCGCGGAGTTGCTCCATTGAGCGCTGCTCCTTCAGCTTGGGCGAGAATGGAGGAAAGCGATGATCCCGGCGACACCACAGTTCGAAGAGGCTCTCCGAATTATAAGGCTTCTGCTCGGCAAGGGTTACGAGGCCTACCTTGCCGGCGGCTGCGTGCGCGATCTACTGCTGGGCCGCGAGCCGGTGGACTACGACGTTGCGACCAACGCGACGCCGGATGTGGTGCTCGGACTCTTCGAGCGGACCTTTGCCGTGGGAGCGCATTTCGGCGTGGTGCTGGTGGCCCCCAGGGATGAGGATGTGGGGTTTGTGACGGAGGTGGCGACCTTCCGGTCGGACGGCGTCTACACGGATGGGCGGCATCCCGATGTGGTCCGGTATACAACGAGCGCCGAAGAAGACGCTAGGCGGCGGGACTTCACCATCAACGGGCTGCTTCTGGATCCGCTCAGAATATTCCCGCAAGGGGCAGAGGAAGTAATCCGCCCTGGCCACAAAAACGTGACGAAGGTCGGGGGCCTGGCCCATGCCCTTCAGGATGCGGTCAATCTGCGTTCGGCGGTGATTGACTATGTGGGCGGATTGGCTGACCTGGATGCAGGCATCGTGCGCGCAATCGGCCGCGCGGAGGCGCGCTTCGAAGAAGATCACTTGCGCATGCTGCGCGGTGTGCGCTTTGCTGCGCGGTTCGGATTCGAGCTGGAGGCGGGAACGCGGGTGGCGATACGGCGGCTGGCGGGGCGCATCCATGCCGTGAGCCGGGAGCGCGTGCGAGACGAACTGACCAAGATGCTGACCGAGGGCCGGGCGCGGCGTGCTTTCGAGCTGCTGGACGAGACGGGGCTGCTTGCCGAAGTGCTGCCGGAGGTGGCGCGGATGAAAGGCGTGGAGCAGCCGCCGCAATTCCATCCGGAAGGCGATGTCTGGGTACACACGCTGATGCTGCTGGAGCAGTTGGAGCCGGACTGTTCGATGACCCTGGCGTGGGGTGCTCTGCTGCACGATGTGGGCAAGCCGCCAACCTTCCGCAGAGGGCCGGACCGGATCCGCTTTGACGGCCACGTGGAGGTGGGGATGGCCATGGGCGCGGAGATCTGCCGGCGCTTTCGCTTCTCCAATGACGAGGCGCGGCAGGTACTGGCGCTCATCGAAAACCACATGCGGTTTATGCACGCCGGGCAGATGAAGGCCTCGACGCTGAAGCGGTTTTTCCGGCTGGAGGCATTTGCTGAGCATCTGGCGCTGCACCGGATGGATTGTCTGGCGGCAAGCGGCAATCTGGAACACTGGGAGTTTGTCCGCGACCGGTGGCAGGCGATGCCGGAAGAGGTGGTGCGTCCTAATCCGCTGATTACAGGGCGGGAACTGATCGCGGAGGGTTATGAGCCGGGGGCACGTTTCCGGGAAATGCTGCGCGCCGTGGAGGATGCCCAGTTGGAGGGCACGATCGCGACAACGGAGGATGCCATGCGGCTGGTCCGGGAGCGGTTTCCCAGGAATTGATAATCTGGATGTGACAGGAAGCACTGCCAGATGTGATGGCCGATGCGATAAAGGAATGTTGCGATCCCTGGGGCCGCGTGGGATTTCGCACATATCCTCCCCCCTGAGAAAGCGAGTGACACAAGATGACAACCGCCGCCAAAGGCGCCGCTCCGGTTGACTTTCAAGCCGACTGGGCCAATTTGGATATGCCAGCAGCCGTATGCGAGGTGCTGAGCGCGGCGCCTCTGGTGCAATCACCAGAGACGCGCCATGACCTGTTGGACTGGGCTCTGGGCAGGCCACTGGGAATGACGGACTGGGCCTTGGGGAACCGTGACGACCATGGCGTGTATGAGGTGATCTTTGAGACGCCCGGTGTGGGGCGGATCATGGAGGCGGTGATTACCAAGGCCAGGAACGGCCTCGCGGTCAACTATCCTGACCCGGCGATGCGGCGTCGCGATCCGGATGCGATGGTGATCGGCGACCGGCTCCCGACTGACAAGCCCACGTATGAACAGCGTTTTGGCGAGGGATTCGAAAAGACGCGGCGGCAGACGCTTGACTGGCTGAAGACGCAGGAACTGGTGGCAATGCCATTCTACGCGGGGACGGATGCGCTGGGGTATGGGAGCCTGCTGATTGCGCCACGCAAGGCGGCGTTCTTCGCGGCGGCGCTGGCCGACCTGCAGGGGATGATTCCGCGGAGCCGCGTCCCGGCGGATTTCACAATTACGGGCGGGGTGCTCTTTGTCGCGCCGCCCTTCCGGCACACGCACTTTGGCGGGCGGCAGGTAGTGGTGCACGACCGGCAGGAGACTCACCAGGAGGTCTTTGCCTACAACCTCTACCCGGGCCCGAGCGCGAAGAAGGGCGTCTATTCGATGCTGCTGGATCGTGGCGAACGCGAGGGGTGGACCACCAACCACTGCTCCGCCGTGGCCGTCGTCACGCCCTATGAGAATCAGCTCGTTCTGATGCACGAAGGCGCGAGCGGTGGCGGCAAAAGCGAGATGACCGAGCACATCCACCGCATGGAGGATGGCCGGTTGTTGCTGGGCCGGAATGTGGTCACGCTGGAGCAGCGAACGCTAAACCTGCCCGAAGCCTGCCATCTGCGGCCCATTGCCGACGACATGGCGTGCGCGCACCCCAGCTACCAGAGGAATCACCGCCGCCTGGTAGTGGCTGACGCCGAGGATGGATGGTTTGTGCGCGTGGATCATATTCACGCTTACGGAACGGCGCCGAACCTGGAGCGGCTCTGCATTGAGCCGCCTGAGCCGTTGATCTTTCTGAACCACTACGTTGTGCCGGGCGGAACGTGCCTGACGTGGGAGCACGTGGAGGATGCGCCGGGAAAGATGTGTCCCAATCCGCGCGTAATTTTGCCGCGGCGGCTGCTGGAAGACGTTCTGGACGGGCCGCAGCGGGTGGATGTGCGCAGCTTTGGCGTGCGCTGCCCGCCCACGCATCGCGAGAGCCAGCTCTACGGCATTCTGGGAATGCTGCATGTGCTCAGTCCGGCGCTGGCGTGGTTGTGGCGGCTGGCGGCGCCGCGCGGGCACGCCAATCCCAGCATCCAGGCGCAAAAAAGCAAGGAGATGCAGTCGGAGGGCGTGGGATCGTATTGGGCGTTTGCCACGGGATGCCGCGTGGACCAGGCCAATCTGCTGCTCCGCCAGATTGTGGAAACGCCGGAGACGCGCTACGTCCTGTTGCCAAACCAGCATATCGGCGCGTGGAAGGTCGGGTTCATGCCGGAGTGGATCGCGCGCGAATACCTGGCCCGGCGCGGCAGCGCGCGCTTTGCCCGCGAGCAGGTGGATGAGGCGCTGTGCCCGCTGCTGGGGTACATCCCAAAGCAGCTTCGCATCGAAGGATCGATGATACCGCGCGTCTTCTTCCAGGTGGAAGAGCAGTTGCAGGGCGGCATGGAGGTCTACGAGGAGGGCGCGCGGCAGTGGCGCGAGTTCTTTGCGCGCGAGCTGAAGCAGTTCCTCGTGCCCGCGCTCGATCCGCTGGGCAAGAAGATCATCGAGGCGTGCCTGGACAGAGCGCACCAGGAAGATTACCGCCGGCTGATTCCGCATCCGATGTTCCGCGATGAATGATTGTGAAGGCAAATGCGAATTCTCCTTCTCGTAAATCCTGACCTTTGTCCTCAGAGTGAGATCAATCGTTCTGGTTTTGAGAGCAGGAGCTAACGGTTGGTGTACATCGCTTGCGGGCAAGCGATAGTATTTCCTCCAGTATGAAAACTCACAATTTTTGCAACGCGCTGACGCGCAGAGAACTGCTGCGGCTGTCCAGCGCCGGGGCTGTCATTTTGGGAGCGAAGACTGCGTTTCCTGAACTCGCCGCCGCGGGCGCGCAAGCTTCATCGTCTACAGATCAGCAAACCACCGAGCAGAAACTCTACTCCGATCTCCTGAAGGCATGGTGTGACGGAATGCTGGCGCGGCAGGTGACGGAGTTCCGCGATCCAGCGTTCTATGGCGGGCTGCTCTGTCCTTCCTGCGTGTTGATTCACGGGCGCTGCGGCGATGCGGTGTATCCGCTGCTCAGGATGGCACATGTGACCGGCGAGGCGAAGTATCTGCGCGGGGCGCTGCTGGTGAACGCGTGGTCGGAGGCACAGGTGAGCCGCGCCGATGGCAGTTGGGTGAACGACGTCACGCTGAGCACATGGAAGGGCATCACGGTCTTTCATGCCATCTCGCTGGCCGAAGCGCTCGAACACCACGGCGAGGTTCTGGATGCGCCGACGCGCAAACAGTGGACGGACCGGCTGGCGCGGGCGGCGAAATTTCTCGACGGATTCATCACCATTGAGACCGGCAACGTGAATTATCCGGTGACCGCGACACTGGCCTTTGTGCTCTGCGGCCGGGTGTTGGGAGACGAGCACTACATCGAGCGCGGGCGCAAGCTGGCGCAGGAAGTATTGCGGCAGTTCACACCGGATGGGATTCTCTTCGGCGAGGGGCATCCGCTCCAGAGCGTGTCGCCCAAAGGCTGCCGTCCTGTGGACCTGGGATACAACGTCGAGGAGTCGCTGCCGGCGCTGGCGCTTTACAGCCTGCTCGCTGACGATCAGCGGGTGCGGGAACAGGTGATTGCGGCCATGAAGGCGCACATGGAGTTCATGCTGCCCGATGGCGCGTGGGACAACAGCTGGGGCACGCGCAACTACAAGTGGAGCTGGTGGGGCAGCCGCACCAGTGACGGCTGCCCATCGGGCTTCATGCTGATGTCGAAGTACGAGCCGAAGTTCCGGGAAGTGGCGCGGCGCAATGCGGAATTGATGGCGGCGTGCACGCACGATGGGCTTCTCTACGGCGGACCGGACTATCACGTACACGGCGACCTGCCGTGCATTCACCACACCTTTACGCATGCCAAGACGCTGGCTACAGTGTTGGACCGGGCCAGTTTCAGCGCGGAAACGAACCAGCGGCTGGCTCTGCCTCGCGATGAGGCGTATGGGTTGAAGACCTTTCCCGTGATTGGGACGAGACTGGCGGCAGTGGGGCCGTGGCGCGCGACGGTTACGGAGTACGACTGGGAGTATGTGGAAGACGTGCAGGCGGGGAGC
>JAJZAL010000032.1 GCA_021799405.1 Acidobacteriota bacterium | reverse complement strand
AAAACCTCCTCCGCTCGGCCTCAACACACTATCTGGCCCTCGCTACTGCTCAAAAAGCACCGGCAAACGAAAACACGTCCCTAATCACGCACCGGAATCAGCACCTGTGAGAAATGCGGGCTAGTTCTACGCATGCAAAGGCCGTCTGCGCCGGCGCTATGCGTCCAGGCCGCTCACCGTGATCGCTTCGCCCCAGCGTGCGCCTGCGGCCCGCCGCAGTCAGCGATGCTCCGCTCTGCCACCCCCAAAAAACTGAGGCATGCCAGCGTGTGGCATGCCCCGGTTGGGTTTCAGCTTTCCTACCTTCAGCCTCAGGCCGGAACCGGCATCGCCGGTCCCAGCCTGCCGATCGTGATTACTGGCATCCGGTGAAGTTGAGCGGCGGAGTGGTTGTGTTCGCCGTGAGCGTCACCGCAGCCGTGCTGCCCGCGGTAATACTCAGCCCCGTGGACGTCTGCATATCCGGCGTGGTGCAGTCCGGAGCTAACGGATTGGAATCAGGCACCCACGCCTGGGCATCCACCGTGTAGCTGGCAAACGCCGTCGAGTAGGTCGAGGCTGCCGGTGTCGGCCCGCTCGTCGAGTAGTTGTAGACGCTGATCCCGCTCTGCGGCACCGTCATCGAGAACGTCGCGCAGGCCGTGTTCGCGGGGCAGGCGGTCTGAACTCCCGCGGCATCGGTGTAGCTCGGAGACGTGCTCGTCTCCTGCGGCAGCGTCGCCATGTCGTTCGTCGAGGACGTAATCAGCAGCGGAACTGTGAAGTACTTGGTGCTGCTGGTGGTTACCGGATTCGCTTCCAGTGGATAGAAGTTGAGCAGGGCCGAGGTCTCCGCGTTCGAAGCGTTCTGCGTCGACGCCAGGCCATTCACCATGGCCGTGCCCCAGGTCGCATTCGTCAGCTGGATGTTGCCCGTCGTATCGCCGGGCTGCACTCCCGTCACCACGGCAACGTTATAGGCAACCTTCGTGGTTGGATTATAAGCATTCACCACCACGTCATAGCTGCCAGGCATCACCGGGCAGAAGACAAAGGTGCCATCCGTGGCGGCCATCGTAGACTCAACCACACGATCCACGCCGTTGCTGTCCGGCTGCTCCAGTGACACCAGCACATTGGCGCCGGCAATCGCCTTGCCCGTGGTCGAATCCACCACCGTGCCGTTGATGGAAGTCGAGGCCGTGCTCACCTGGCCGGCATTCAGCACCGGCTCAAGAATGTACTGCCCGCTGTTCCCCGCCGTCAGAATCGACTCGCAGGTCTTAAAGTTGATCACCAGGTCTTCGGTCTTCCCGGCCGCCACGTTCAGCGAGCCGCCCGCAATCTGCGATGCCGGAATCTTGATTCCGGTCTGCTGCGCGCTCGGCGTCGTCAGTGCCTTCCAGGCGCCGCTCGACGTCTCGACGCAGTTCACCGCGCTCAGGCCGCCCATGGCGTTGCACTCATTTGTGCCGTTCACCATCGTGGAGGTGTTCGATCCCAGGACCAGCCGAATCTGCTGGTACGTGCCGGCCTGTACTTCAAGGTTGTCGCCCAGCGTCGCCAGGAAGCATCCGCCGCTGGCGGCGCTGCCCAGCAGGTCCACCTGCGTCGGCTTCATCCCGGGTGTCAGATCCACCCAGCCCGAGGAGGTGCTGCTGGCCGTGGAACTGGTGCTCGCCTGCACATCCACAATCGTCACGTAAGCATGCTGGTAAGAGCCGCCCACCGCCGCCGAGCACTCGGCCGGATCAGTAATCGCCGTCGTCAGCTTGCTCATGCTCGTGCTGGACGTCGCGCCGCCCTGTCCGCACCCTGAAATCGCGAAGCCGGTAACCAATAACGCGGCACAACCCACTACTGTCCATAGAACAGTTGTAACTCTGGGAATTCTCATCTTCGTCTGCGGAGATTGCTTCCTTAGCGGCAATCTTCCGTCACCTCCTTCATCGGATTCAACATACGTACTGCTTCACCATCGGGGGAGCGGACCTTGCAATTGCTTGCTACGGCCTGACTGCCAGCAGTGACATCTGCAAATTCGTCACCACTTCTGCAACGCTTAGACCACGCTCGTCAGAAAAGGTTGTCCGCTGCAAGTTCTTTTAATTCAGCGAACCATCGCCTATGCAATTACTCCTCAGTACCGGAAAAATCTGCACAATTCTTCAATATCTAGGGAGTTTTTTGGGCTGACGCACCACGATGAGGCGGAAAGGCGGAAACCCACGCTGGTAAGAGGTTGTATGGGCGCAAACTCGCCCATTTAGTAATGGTTTTATTGGTAACTTTGGACATCACAAATATGACTTCCGAGAATAGGTCGCACGCCCGCGGCGAGCCTCACTCCGTCAGTTCTTTAATGATCTTCGGGCTCAGAACCCCGTGGAAGGCCACGTCAATGATGCCCAGATGATCGGCGAGTCCCAGCTTGGCCTCGTTGTATTGGAGCAGCGTCTGCACATAGCGCGCCTGCGCCTCGGCTACCGTCGCCTGGGCTTCCACCACGGGCAGATTGGTATCCACCCCGGCGGCAAATCGCTCGTTGGTCTCGGTCAGCTCCTCGTTTGCCAGCGCAAGATTGCTCTTCGCCACCTTGAGTAGTTGCGTGGCTGTGTTCACGTCAAGGATGCTGTCGCGCAGTTCCTGGTCGATCTTCTGCTTCAGGTCCGCAAATTCGCTGCGCAGTTCGTTCACCTGCGCCTGCGCCACGTCGTGATCTCCGCGGAACTTCGCCTCATCGAAGATGGGAATTTCGACGGTGCCCTCTGCCATCCAGGTGTCATGGAACAGCCCGCCGGAAACGCCCGTGACGCCCCAGTTGCCGTGGAAGACCAGGCTTGGCAGCCGCTGGCCTGCTTCCGCGCGCTCTTCCATCACGGCAGCGCGAATCTCGTTCTTCAGCGTCCGGTAGTCGTGCCGGTGCGTGTAGGCTTCCTGCAGCGCCGCCTCAAGGGACGGCACCGTCAGATCGGCGTAAGGCGCCGCCTGCGTGAGCCGGATCTTCTGCTCGGGGGCCAGCCCGATCGCGCGGTTCAGCGAGATCTTCGCCTTTTCAAAGTTGTTTTTCGCCTGCAGCACGGCATGCCGCTGCGACTGGTACGCCACCTGCGCGCGCAGCACAGTGATCCCTGCCACCGTTCCGGCGGCATGCGCCTCCCGGGCCTGCACGAGCGCGGTCCTGTCGCTCCGCAGCAGGGATTTGGCCATGTCCACCTGCGTACCGGCAGCTAGCGCCTGAAGATACAGGTTTCCAACCTCCAGAATCACATCCCCGGCGCTGGAAGCGGTTTGTGAGTTCACGGCCTTGATTTCGTCATGCACGGCAAACAACGCGTCCCAGCCCGCCCAGCTGAAAAGCTCCTGCGACATGTTGAACTGCGCATTCGTGACATCGGCCTTGGTCACCGCCGGCAGAACGAAGTGGGTCCCCGGCGGCGCCAGCTTCGCAAGGCCGGCCAGCGAGGAGGGATGAAAACCCTCCGCCGCAAGGTCGTACTGGTGGATGCCTGTCTCTGCATGCAGCGAGACATTCGGCGTGAGATAGTTGATCACCCGCAGCCGCTGGGCCTGCATCGACTTCCGCTGAGCCTCGGCCAGTTTCAGCCCAAGATTATTCTGGACGCCCAGCCGGATCGCGTCGTTCAGCGTCAGGTACATCGTCGTTTGGCTGTTGGGCTTCGCCTCTACGCTGCCCAGGTACGGATTCTGCGTCGAAGTCTCCAGCTCATAGCCCGGCGCATTCACCAGTTGGTTGCTGCCCATCGTCTGCGCGCACGCTACCGATACCGTGCCCGCCAACAGCGTCGCAGCCATCCATTTCCAACGCCTTCTCTTCAAAACTCCCCGGCCTCAACACAAAGAATGCAATCGAACGTCGCTCTATTAGATAGGCTACCGCGTTACAAGTTGCCAAAATGCGCCAACCAGATTTCCGGAACGGCAAATTCCTCCTTTTCGGCACTTTCCGGTATCCAGAGCCTCACCCCGTATCATTCTGGGCAAGCAACAGCTCTTGGGAGTGTTCTCATCGAACAATATGTTGGTGTAGTTCACCGGCATTTCCCGATCGAGGCAACATTTCGGCCCTTGGAGGAACGATCGCGAGCGGGAAACATGCCGCAACCGAAAGTGGAGCGCCATGAAAGTCGATGAGAATTCCAGGAGCACCGGAACGGTCTGCACCATTGACCACCGACGCAAGCCATCCGCTCGGCCGGAACAGTCCATGCAGCACAACTCCGGTTCATACCTCATGTCGCAAGCTTCCCAATCGAACAAATCTTTGCAGGACCCCGTGAATTCCCCTGACCTCCCTGTCGCCGATCGCGCGCTCGAAAGTCTGCGCGCCAGTCAGAAGCTCATCCACCTTGGACGCATGGCCGCCTCTATTGCCCATGAGGTCAACAATCCACTCGAGTCCATCACCAATCTGCTCTACCTCATCCGCTCTGAACCCGGACTTTCTCCGGCCGTTCTCGGCTATCTGGAACTGGCTGAGCGCGAGATGGAACGCGTCGTCGCCATCAGCAAACAGACCCTTCATTTCGCCCGCGAAACCAGCGAGCCGCTGGAGGTTTCCGTGCCCGGCCTGCTGGAAGAGGTGCTCATCTTGTATCGCCGCCGCATCAACGAGAAACAGCTCCGCATCGTGCAGCGCTACACCCCAACCGAGCCGATCGAGGTCTTCCCGGGCGAAATGCGGCAGGTACTCGCCAACCTCATCGTCAACGCCATCGAAGCCTGCGCCCCGCGTGGCGCTGTCACCCTGCGCGTGCGTCCCGCCTTTGCCGCACACGGCGCGCCGGCTGTCCGCATCACCATTGCCGACAACGGCACCGGCATTCCGCCGGAGGTCCGCAGCCGCCTTGGCGAGCCATTCTTCACCACCAAAGGCCAGGATGGCACCGGCCTCGGACTCTGGGTCACTCGTTCCATCCTCGAGCGTTACGGCGGCCAGCTCGATATGCGCTCGATTCACATCTCTGAGCCTCTCGGCGAAACCCGCCACGGCACCGTTTCGACGCTCTGTCTGCCCCTCCGGACCGAAGCGGGTGCCCGTTCCGAAACCACCCCCGGCTCCGGGCCGGTACTTGTTCCGCGCTCGGGCGGTTCCTCCCGTGGAAGCCGCATTCCATCGGTCCGCCGCACGGGCAACGACGGCTGATCTCCATCCGCATCTGGCGCGTCGCACCTTGCCCCAATTAGACTGTTCCCGCTGCTAAAACGATTTCTTAGCGGAGGCCAGCTCATCGCGATGCGTCACCATCGTCTCTCTTTGCCCGGATTTCTCCTCGCCGCCCTCGTCGCTTTCACCCCCGCTCTGCGCGCCCAGAATCACACCCGCCAGCCGCGGGTTCCGCTCCAAAGCCCCCAGCAGAATCTTGCCCATGCCGTCATTCCCCACGGCAACAGCACCATTGTGCTCACGCCTTACGCGCCCAACATTATGCGCGTCACGCTCAGCCTGCTCAAAAATCAGGCCCTCAAGGCCCCCGGCCCCGGCATCACCGGCAAGCCCGACGCTTCCGGCTGGACCTACGAGCGCAATGAGGCCGGTGAAATCTACCGGTCCAAAGATCTGGTGATCACCGTCCACGATCCCATCCATCCCGTGCCCTACCACCCCTATCCGCACGAGTGGGACTCCGGCAAGTACTTCCGCGGCTCCACCCCCGGCGCCAGCATCACCTTCGCCACCCCCGACGGCAAAACCCTCCTCCACCTCGAAGGCTGGCAGATGTCCGTCCCCAACCACAAGGACGGCAACTACAACATCCTCTACGACCGCCGTCCCGGTGACGACCCCTTCTACCAGGTCGGGGCCACCTTCTTTTCGCCGCAGGGCGCCCACTACTACGGCCTTGGCCAGAACCAGGAAGGCTACCTCGATCACCTCTACCACCAGGTGAACTGCTGGAATGATTACAACGCCGTTGCCTCGCCCACCTTCTGCGTACCCTTCCTGGTCACCAACCAGCACTACGCCCTGCTCTGGGACAACCCCTCCAAAACCACCGTCGCCCCGGGCTTCAACAACCAGCTCAAATTCACCTCGCAGGTCGGCACCCGCGTCTCCTTCTTCGTCGTCGAAGGCAAAACCTACAACCAGTTCTATGAGGGCTACGACAAGCTCACCGGTTCCGTGCCCATGCTGCCCAAGGCCGCCTACGGATTCCTCCAGTCCAAAAACCGCTACTGGAGCCAGCAGCAGCTTCTCGCCGCCGCCGAAGGCTACCGCAAGCGCAACCTGCCCGCGGACATCATGGTTGTTGACTGGTTCTACTACACCAACATGGGCCAGATGGACATGAACCCCAAGTACTGGCCAGACCCCGTCGCCATGAATCAGAAGCTTCACTCCATGGGCTTCCAGACCATGATCAGCATCTGGCCGCGCTTCGTGCCCTCAGACCGCTTCTACCACTACATCCTCAGCCACGGCTGGTTCGAGCACCTCGCCGACGGTAAGCCTACCAACGGCCTGCCCTACGACCTCGCCGGATCGGACATTGACGTCACCAACCCCGCCGCCGCCAAGTGGTTCTGGAACGTCGTCTACCAGAACTTCTACAAGAAAGGCTTTGACGCCTTCTGGGCCGACGAAACCGAACCCGACTTGCCCCCCAATGGCAGCTATTTCCACATCGGCCCCGGAACCCAATACTTCAACGTCTACCCGTACTTTGAAACCAAAGCCTTCTACGACGGCTTCCGCAAAGACACCCATCGCCGCGCGCTTATCCTCGCCCGCGATGCTTACCTTGGCACGCAGCACAACGGCGCCACCATCTGGTCATCGGACATTTACCCCACCTGGGACACGCTCCGCCGCCAGATTCCCACCGGCCTCGACGTCACCGCCTCCGGCATTCCTTACTGGGGCAACGACATCGGCGGCTGGCAATCCCTGCCCGCCATGCGCCCGCCCTCGCGCCCTGAGCTCATCAGCCCCGCCGGGTCTCTCAATAACCTTCGCGGAGACACGGACTATCCCGAGCTCTACGTCCGCTGGTTCGAGTACGGCGTCTTCGAGCCCACCTTCCGCACTCATGGCAGCCGCGAGCACAACACCGTCTGGTCCTACGGCACCGAGGCCACGCCCATTCTGGAAAAATACCTGCGCCTGCGCTACTCGCTCATGCCCTACATCTACTCACTGGGCTGGTTCACCCACCAGACCGGCGCGCCCTTCATGCGTGCCCTCTTCATGGACTTCCCCCACGACCCCAGGGCCGCCAAACAGCGCTACGAATACATGTTCGGCCCCGACCTCCTCGTCGCGCCCGTCTACAAGCAAGGGATGACCACCCGCAAGGTCTACCTGCCCGCAGGTGCCGGCTGGTACAACTACTGGACCCACCAGTTCTTCCACGGCGGCCAGACCATCACCGTCGCCGCGCCCATCCAGACCATCCCGCTCTTTGTCCGCGCGGGATCCATCCTGCCCATCGGCACCACCATCCTCTCCACCGCCACGCCCCAGCAGCTTGCCAAGGTCGAGGTCTTCGCCGGGGCCGACGCCCACTTCACCGTCTACAACGACAACGGCATCAACTACGACTACGAGAAAGGCGACTACCACCTCACCCACCTCAACTGGGACGAGGCCACGCATAAGTTCACCTGGGGCGGAACGAAGGACTGGACCATCCCCGAATCCCAGCTCGTCACCGTCATCGGGAAATAACCGCAACCCTGGCATCCACCACAGGATGACCGTAGCCAGCACGCTGAACACCCATTTCGCCGGCAATTAACCCTCGGATTGGTATCCTGAAAGTAAGGGTAGGGAAAAGGCGTGCGAAGCACGCGAACGCCTCGACGGCCAGTCCCGCCGGGAATTAGGGCTGAAATTGCTATCTTGAACTTAGAGACACCCCAAAAAGCGGCCGCTTAGGCCGCTTTTTTTTTGAGAGGTGTCTGCGGACGAGGTATTCCCGCTAACCAGCGATTGATTCTAAACGACTTACAAGACTAGTCATCCAGTAAATCAATTGAAATCAACCACTTCCCCACAAAATGTGCCGGGGGCGACAGAATTTCTTCAGTAGTCGATTTTTTAGAATCAATCACATACCCACAAAAACGAGGGGGCTCCAAAGCTTTTTAAATGTGCTGTGGCGAAACCGGGTGGCCATCGCCGTGCCCTTCACGCTGCCGAAGCGCGCCCAGCACCGCCTCGACCGACCAGTCCAGCGACTCCGTCCCCCGCACCGTGAGCATCGCAAACTGACCGGACGGTCGAACGTACTTCTCGGCCATCGGACGCACCGTGGCCGCGTAATGCTGGGCCACCGAGGCCTCCGTCCGGCCGCGCTCGCGCACGTCGCGCGCCATCCGCCTCGCATAGCAGACCTCGTCCGGAGCCTCGACATAGACGCTCAGGTCGTAAAGCTCCCGCAGACCCGGAAAATGCAGCGCGAAAATCCCGTCCACCACCACGCACGCCGAAGGCTCTATCCGCTCAAAGACGCCCGGCCGTCGGGTATGCGTCGCAAAGTCGTAGCGAGGCTGCTCGATGGGCTTGCCGCTGGCAAGCTGCCGCAACTGATCCACGAGCAGATCTGACTCAATCAGGCTCGGATCGTCAAAGTTCTGGACGCGCCGCTCCTCGTAGCTCAAGTGGCCCAGGTCGCGGTAGTAATGGTCCATCTGGAAGTGGATGCCGTTCAGTTCGCGGGCCAGTTCGCGGGCCAGCGTCGTCTTGCCGGAGCCGGAACAGCCGCCGACCCCGATCACCAGCGCACGCTTCACTCCGAGCAGCCTTCTGCCACGCGGGGGACCAGGGCTTTCAGCAGACCCTGGAGCCTTTCTTCCACCCGTGCGCCGGTCTCCAGAACCTCCTCATGGCTCAGCGGCTCTGCCTGCAGCCCCGCGGCAAGATTGGTCACGCAGGAGATCCCGAGCACTTCCATCCCGATATGGCGCGCGGCAATCGTCTCCATCACCGTGGACATGCCGACCAGATCGGCCCCCAGCATTCGGAAGGCGCGAATCTCTGCAGGGGTCTCAAAACTCGGCCCCAGCACGCTCATGTAAATGCCTTCCTTCATCGCAAATCCCTGCGACTTTGCCACCTCTTGTGCCAGCGCCCGCAGCCGCGGCGAATAGGCCTCGCTCATGTCGATGAACCGCGGCCCGAAGCGCTCATCGTTCTGCCCCACCAGCGGATTCATCCCGGTCATGTTGATATGGTCCCGGATGAGCACAAAGTCGCCCTGCTGCAACCCCTCGCGAATGCCGCCCGCGGCATTAGTCAGGATCACTTTTTCGACGCCCAGTTGCCGCAGCATCCGCAGCGGAAATACCACTTGCGCGGCCTTGAATCCTTCATAGGCATGCACGCGCCCCTGCATCACCGCCACCGGCGTGCCGTTCACCCTGCCGATTGCCAGCTGCCCTCCGTGCCCATAGACCGTGGACACCGGAAAATGCGGGACCTCGGAAAAGCGAAGATGCTTCAGTTCGTCGAGCGCATAGCCGAAGCCACCCAGGCCCGATCCCAGCACCACCGCGACACGCGGCCGCAGCTTGGTCCTTCCGCGCACATACGCGGCAGCTTCCACCGACTCAGAAAATGCGCCAATGCCCATGTTTCTTACCTCAGGAAAACACTCACAATCGATGCGGACATCAGGTTGGCCATGGTTCCGGCCAGCATCGCCCGCAGCCCCAGTTTGGCCAGATCGTTGCGCCGGTTCGGCGCCAGCGCCCCGATGCCGCCGATCTGGATGCCAATCGAACTCAGATTGGCGAATCCGCACAACGCAAAGGTGGCAATGGTGAACGACCGTGGCGAAATCATTGCCTTCTGTGCACCCAGATAAGAATAGGCCACGAGTTCATTGATGACCATCCGCGTTCCCAGCAGGTTGCCGACAACATGGGCATCCTTCCAGGGAATGCCGATCAGCCACGCAATGGGGGCGAAGAAAAATCCTAGAATCTCATTCAGGCTCGTCGGGAAAGGAATATGCCAGCCCGCCAGCAGGTTGTGAACCCCGCCCATCATGCCGTTCAGGAGCGAAATGAGCGCGATGAACGAAATGAGCATGATGCCGACATTCAAGGCCAGCCTGCCGCCGTCGATGGTGCCTCGCGCAATCGCCCCGAGCAGGTTTTCTTCCTTGTGCTCCTGCTCCTTGGGGATGTGAACCATACCGGCGGTGGTCGGCGTAGCCGTCTCGGGAACCAGCATCTTGGCAATCAGAATTGTGCCCGGCGCGGTCATGACGACCGCCTCCAAAAGATGCTTGGCCGAGATGCCGTAGGCGATGTAAGCCGCCATGATGCCGCCGGAAACATGCGCCATGCCGCTGGTCATGATCGTCATCAGCTCCGACTGGGTCGCATCCGGCAAAAAGGGCCGAATGGTGAGCGGAGCTTCGGTCTGGCCCATAAAAACGCTGGCCGCGACATTCAGGCTTTCCGCTCCGGAAATCTTCATCGTCCACTGCATCACCCGCGCAAACACGCGGATGATGAGCTGCATGATCCCGAAGTAGTAAAGAACGGCAAAGAAGGCCGAGATGAAGATGATTGCGGGCAGCACCTGGAAGGCAAAGAACGAACCCATCGACGAGTGCTTCTTGCCCAGTTCGCCAAAGACAAAGGCCGATCCGTCAAAGGCGTAATCCAGCAGCTTGTTGGCGCCGGCTCCGGCGTCGGCCAGCACCTCGCGGCCCGCATTCACTCGCAGTACGAGGAAGGCAAAGAGGATTTGCAGCCCCAGGCCCCAGGCTACAGTTCTCCAGCGAATCGCCTTGCGATTCGTCGAAAACAACCATGCCAGCAACAGCATCGTAAGCAGACCAAGGACGCCGGTGAATCGACCCAAATTGCTCTCCTGCAATCGTAACTAAAGGGAAAACCCTATCTTATTGGTCCGCACGCTCGAGAAACAGCTTTTTATTCTTGCTGGTTATGATTTGCCCTACCAGCGCCGGCGGCACGACCGGCTCGTCGGCAATCACGACCGCCTTGTCCAGCAACTGTTCCGGTTCGGCCAGCCGTTCCTCTTTTTGCGAAAAGAGCGTATAGAGAGGCTGCCCCGCAACGACCGGCATGCCCAGTTTGACGTGCATTTCCAAGCCGGCATGCGCTTCCACCAGTTCGCCGGCGCGCTCGCGCCCGGCCCCCAGCCGCTGTACGGCCCAGCCTGCCTGCGTGCAGTCGATAGCAGCGAAGAACCCGCTCCGCTGGGCCTCGATCGTTTTGCGTATCCGAGGCCGGTGAAAGGCTCCCGGATTATCCAATGCCCGCAAATCGCCGCCCTGCGCCTCAACCATGCAGCGAAATGCAGCCAGCGCCGATCCATCGACGAGTTTCATCTCGGCGAGCGCACAGCCCTCCTCGGGCGAAGCCGCCTTGCCGCCGAGGTGGATCATCCACCCGGCCAGGGTGAGCGATACATGGCGCAGATCCTCGCTGAGCGCGGGCCGCTCGCCACGCAGCAATTCGACGGCCTCCTGAATCTCCACCCAGTTGCCGGCATACCGCCCCAGTGGCTGGCTCATGTCGGTCATCACGGCAGCCGTGCGCGTTCCCGCGCTTTCACCGGTCGCCACCATCAGTGCAGCGAGAAACTGCGCGTCTTTTTCGTCGCGCAAGAATGCGCCCGAGCCTGTCTTCACGTCCAGCACCAGTGCGTGCAAGCCGGCCGCCAGTTTCTTGCTCGTGATGGAGGCGCAGATCAGATACGGACTTTCGACCGTAGCCGTGCGGTCACGGAGCGCATAGAGCACGCGGTCGGCCGGAACCAGGCCCGCCGTCTGCCCCACGATGGAACAGCCGCACCGCTTCAGCACTCGCTGCATTTCTTCAGCGGAAAGCTGCGTGCGGTAACCGGGGATCGACTCCAGCTTATCCAGCGTCCCTCCCGTGTGCCCCAGCGCACGGCCGCTGATCATCGGGTCCGCCAGCCCGGCGGCCGCGACAATCGGCGCCACCAGAAACGAAGTCTTGTCTCCCACTCCACCAGTCGAGTGTTTGTCCACGGTGAAGCGCCCGAGCGGCACATGGTCCAGCACCTCGCCGGAATCGCGCATTGCCATGGTCAGCGCATCCAATTCCGCCAGCGAGAGCCCGCGCAGCCACGCGGCCATGAGCCAAGCGGCCAACTGTTCCTCGGGAATCCTCTGACGCGCCGCGCCCTCGACCAGCCAGCGAATTTCCTCGGCGGTGAGTTCCTGGCCGTCGCGCTTTTTTCGAATCAGGTCAACCGCGTGCATCCGTCGCTCCAGTCAGTTCCTGCGCTCCATGACGAAGGCGTCCGGCAGCAACTCGGCAAAAGGCCGAGTGGCCCACCCGCCGGGGATGCGGTAGGTAATAGCTGCATCGGGCGCGGCAAATTCGTGCAGCACCTGGCGGCACGCGCCGCAGGGCGCGCACATCTCGCCCGCCGGATTTGTTACCGCAATCGCGACTATTTTTGCGCCGGCGCCCCGTTCGCTGATTCTGCGGAAGACCGCATTCCGTTCCGCGCAGCTGGTCAGGCCAAAAGAGAGATTTTCGACGTTGCATCCGGTCACGGTCACGCCATCGTCCCAGAGCAGCGCCGCGCCCACTGAAAACTTCGAGTAGGGGGCATAGGCATGCGTCGCGGCCTCTTCAGCCAGCTCGCGCAGCCGCGGAAGTGCGTCATTCGCAGGAGCCATCGTCACTGAGGCTACCCCGTCCCGCGCTGAACCGCAATCGTCCCTGTCAGCAGGAGTGCAATTTCCAAGACCGTATCCACGAATGTCACTGCACGGATCGAGCCGGCAATAGATCTAGCCCGGTGCGACGGCACGTCACGGCTGCGCCATCACAAACCGCCGCACCGCGCCGGAGCTATCCTCAGACTGGTGGCAGAAACCCGCAAAACCCGAACTGCGAGGACCAGATCCATTCCGGCCAAAGACGAGGCCTCACGCGTGCTCGAAGTTTTTCATCCGGTCACGGCAGCGTGGTTTCGCGGCGCCTTCGACCGCCCGACGGCGCCGCAAAGCATGGGCTGGCCTGCGATTGCGCGTGGCGAGAATACTCTGATCTTTGCACCGACCGGGACCGGGAAGACGCTGACGGCGTTCCTCTGGTGCCTTGACCGTCTGATGCTGCATGATGCTCCCGAGGAGCGTGGTTGTCGGATCCTCTACATCAGCCCGCTCAAATCGCTGGCCGTCGATGTCGAACGCAACCTGCGCACTCCGCTGGCAGGGATTGCCGACCTGGCTGCGCGTCGTGGCGTGCCCGTTCACCGGCCGGAGATCAGTGTGCGTACCGGCGACACTCCACAGCGTGAGCGGAGCCGCTTTCGCCGGATGCCCACCGATATTCTCATCACCACGCCGGAGTCGCTCTACCTTCTGCTCACTTCTGAGGCGGCAGCTGCGCTGCGCACCATCGAGACTGTCATCATCGACGAGATTCACGCACTCGTTCCCACCAAACGCGGTGCGCACCTTGCACTCAGCCTGGAACGATTACAGGCAATCGCCCGAAAGCCGCTGCAGCGTATCGGGCTCTCTGCCACGCAGCGTCCGCTCGAAGAAGTGGCGCACTTTCTGGCCGGAGCTGAGTCGCCTTCAGATCCAGAAAACAGTGACCAGTCTTCGTCGACGGCGGCTGTGGGCGTGCCGCAGGCAGCCTCCGAATGGATCAGGAACGATGAGCCTCCGCACACATTTCGCCCCGTCACCATCGTGCAGGCGCACGAGCCCAAGCAACTCAATCTGCGAGTAGAAGTGCCGGTGGAGGACATGGCCAGGCTTGGCCAGTTGGAAGAGGCGTCTCTCAGTCCGGTTGCAGATGGCCCCAGGCGAACCTCGATCTGGAGCGCTATCCATCCACGGCTGGTGGAGATCATCCGCGAGCGCCAATCGACGCTGCTCTTTGTCAACAGCCGGCGGCTTGCCGAACGGCTCGCGGGAGCGATCAATGAGCTTGCTGGAGAGCCGCTGGCCCGCGCGCATCATGGCTCACTCGCCGCAGTGCAGCGCGCGGAAATTGAGGAGTCTCTCAAGGCAGGCAAGATTCGCGCACTGGTCGCAACCTCGTCGCTGGAACTCGGCATCGACATGGGCGCGATCGATCTGGTGATTCAGATAGAGGCGCCGCCATCGGTTGCCAGTGGCATGCAGCGCATCGGACGTGCGGGCCACCACGTGGGCGTACCCAGCGACGGCATCATCTTTCCCAAGTATCGCGCCGACCTGGTTGCCTGCGCAGCGGTGACGCGCGCCATGCACGAAAGGCTGGTTGAGGCGACGCGCTACCTGCGCAATCCGCTGGATGTTCTGGCGCAGCAAATTGTTGCGATTGTGGCGCACCCTCCTGCCGTCGTGGAGCCGCGTGAAAAGGGCAAACCTCCGGCAGAACCGCAAATCATGGTGGAAGAGCTGTTCGCTCTCGTTCGCCGCGCCGCACCCTTTGCCCGGCTTTCGCGCAACGCTTTTGAGGGCGTTCTCGATCTGCTCTCCGGGCGCTATCCGTCAGACGAATTCTCTGAACTGCGCCCCCGCATTACATGGGACCGTATCGATAATGTCCTCACTCCGCGGGAAAGTGCAAAAAGTCTTGCCGTTCTCAATGCCGGTACCATTCCTGATCGCGGCCTCTATGGCGTCTTCCTTGCGGGTACAGACGACAAGCCCGTACGCGTGGGCGAGCTCGATGAAGAGATGGTCTTTGAAAGCCGTACCGGGGAGACGTTCATTCTGGGCGCTTCCACCTGGCGCATCGACGAGATCCTGCCCGACCGGGTGCTTGTGTCGCCTGCTCCCGGCGAGCCGGGCAAGATGCCCTTCTGGCATGGCGACTCTTCGGGTCGTCCGCTCGAGTTTGGCCGGCGCATCGGCGCGCTCGTGCGCGAGCTGCGGGAAATGCCCAGCAACGCCGCAGTAAGCCGACTGGTGCGCGAGCACGATCTCGACGCTCAAGCAGCGGAAAATCTGCTGCGTTTCCTGGCCGACCAGGAAAATGTCACCGTTACGGTTCCAGATGACCGAAATATTGTCATAGAGCGAATTCGTGACGAATTGGGCGACTGGCGCGTCTGCGTGCTGACGCCCTTTGGCAGTAGCATCCATATGCCCTGGGCGATGGCAGTTGCGGGCAGGATTCGCGCCGCCGGCGGACCCGATGTGGAAGCAATGTGGGCAGACGACGGCTTCGTGCTTCGATTTCCAGACACCGATCAGGCCCCCAATACGGATCTGCTGCTGCTCAATCCATCGGAAGCTGTCGAACTCGTACTACATCAACTCGGGTCCACTTCGCTGTTTGCGGCGAAGTTCCGTGAGGCTGCCGGGCGAGCGCTGCTACTGCCGCGCCGCAGCGCGAAAGGCCGCGCTCCGCTCTGGCAGCAGCGCAAGCGCGCGTATGACCTGCTCTCGGTCGCCTCGCGCTACCCCGCATTTCCCCTTCTGCTGGAAGCGTATCGCGAGTGCATGCGCGATGTCTTCGACATGCCGGCCTTTCTTGACGTTCTTCACTCGATTCAAGAGCAACAGGTGCGCGTTCATGTCGTCGATACTCGAACTCCGTCCCCCTTTGCCGCGTCGCTCCTCTTCAGCTATGTCGCGAATTACATCTACGACGGTGATGCGCCTCTGGCAGAGCGCCGCGCGCAGGCGCTTTCCATTGACCAGGATCAGCTTCGCGAACTGCTTGGCGATGCCGACCTTCGTGAACTGCTGGATGCGGATGCGATCGCGGAGGTCGAAGAGCAGATACAGCTTCTCCACGACACGCAGCGTGTGCGAACTGCCGACGGCATGCACGATCTGCTCTTGCGGCTCGGCGATCTTTCGCGCAAGGACCTCGCTCGTCGGCTCGTCTCCAAAGAACTGATGCGTTCCCTGGATCGCCTGATCCGCGCGCGGCGCGTACTCCAAGTGAAGATTGCCGGGGAACAAAGATGGATTGCTGCCGAAGATGCCGCGCGCTATCGCGACGCTCTCGGCATCGCACTGCCAAAGGGCTTGGCAGCGACCTTATTGGCTCCGGTGGAGCAACCTGTGCTCGAGCTGGTACGTCGTTTTGCACGTACGCACGGCCCCTTCACCTTATCTGAGGTAACACGACGGTTCGAGCTGGATGCGCACTCTGCCGAAGACGCGCTGCACGCACTCGTGCTCGATGGCCGCATTCTTGAAGGCGCCTTCCGACCGGGCGGCGTGCATCGGGAGTGGTGCGACGCCGAAGTGCTGCGCCTGATCCGAAGAAAGTCACTGGCAAAGTTACGAAAAGAAGTGGAGCCGGTCGAGCAGCAGATGCTGGCGCGGTTCATGACGCACTGGCATGGCCTGCTGCAACCTCGCCGTGGTCTCGATGCGTTGCTCGACACCGTGGAACTTCTGCAGGGAGCTCCACTTCCGGCGTCGCTTCTGGAGAGCGCCATCTTGACTGCACGCCTCGCGAAATACTCGCCCGGCGATCTGGATACACTGATCGCTGCCGGCGAAGTTGCCTGGTGTGGCATCGAGCCGCTGGGCGAGCACGACGGAAGAATCGCACTCTACCTTGCAGATAGAATGCCGGCACTGTTGCCGCCTCGTTTTTCGCGGATCGAGCCGCTTGCCCCGCGCGAACAGCAGATTCTTCATACGCTGGCCCGCGGTGGAGCGATGTTCTTTACGCAATTGCACGACTCTGCTGGAGGAGGGTTCCCCGGGGAAACGCTCGACGCGCTCTGGAACCTCGTCTGGCAGGGACTGGTCACGAATGATGCGTTGCATGCGCTTCGCGCCTACGTTGCCAGGCCGAGCACTTCGCGCTCAGCAAAACGGCAGCATAACGCGCCGGCCTTTCGATCGCGCCGAACCACACCGCCGGCAGCACAAGGACGCTGGACGCTCACGCCCATAGCCGATCGCCCCACCGCCGCTCAGCAAACGGAGTGGAGCCACGCCTCAGCCCATCAGTTGTTGCAGCGGTATGGTGTGCTGACGCGGGAGGCCGTCGCGCAGGAAAACCTTCCCGGAGGATTCTCGGCTATCTACGACGTGCTGAAGGCGCTGGAAGAAAGTGGACGCATTCGTCGCGGCTACTTTGTGGCCGGTCTCGGCGCCACTCAATTTGCCCTGCCTGCGGCTGTCGATCTCTTGCGTTCCTTGCGTAACAACCCCGAGCCGGACAAACCGGAACTTGTATCAATGGCGGCTACAGATCCGGCGAACCTTTACGGCAGCATCCTGCGCTGGCCGCAGTCCTCGATCGACGGCGAAGGCGCGCTGGAAGCTGCGCAGCGTCCACTTGCCCGCGTCGCGGGTGCAACGGTGAGTCTGCGCAACGGCCAGCTCATCGCCTACCTGCGCCGCAACAATCCGAACTTGCAGGTATTTTTCCCTGCCGATGAGCCAGATCGCTCCAACACCGCTCGCGATCTCGCGGTATTTCTCGCTGCCCGCGTACAGGAAGAACTGCACCATGAGGAAGCTCGCCGGCATGGCGGTTTGGTGATCTCGTCCGTCAACGGTGAGCCGATTCATCTACACTGGTTCGCGCGTTTTCTAGCCGACGCCGGATTCTCACTCTCGCCACAAGGCTTCCATATGCGGCGCAGTCCCGCCGCAGCATCGTCTGCCTGGGACCTACTGGAGTAGCTGCGTCTGGGGCCTGTTAACGCTATTAGGGCAACCTCAGGGGAAAAGGCAGATTTCCCCGATTGCTTTGTCCCTCGTCGCTAAAATACGCCCGGTATTCGTCGCTCCTTGCTCCTCGCACTCAGAAAAATCCGCTCCTTTCGCTACTTTCCTAATGGTGTTAACAGGCCCTAATCAGCGAATGGTGCGGGTGCGGCGCTGCATGTAGTCGAGCAGCAGGTATTCGCCCAGCCGGTCCGGAGTGGTGAAGTAAGCCTTGCCGCGGCACATGGCCGTGACCTTCTGCACAAACTGCATCAGGCCGTAATCTGATGCGAGCATGAAGGTGTTAATGATAATGTTCTGCCGCTTGCAGCGGGCGACTTCTTCCAACGTTTCGCTAATGACCAGCGGATCCAGCCCGAAAGCATTTTTGTAGATGCGCCCGTCAGGCAGCGTCAGCGCGGAGGGCTTGCCGTCGGTGATCATCACGATCTGCTTCATGTCTTTACGCTGTGCGCGCAGAATGCGCTGGGCCACGCGCAGCCCCTCACGCGTATTTGTGTAATATGGGCCGACCTGCACACGCGCCAGCTGCGAGACGGGCAGTTCTTCAGCAGAATCATGAAAGAGCACCAGGGACAGCGAGTCGCCCGGATACTGCGTGCGGATGAGATGCGAGAGCGCCATGGCCACGCGCTTGGCGGGGGTGAAGCGGTCCTCGCCGTAAAGAATCATCGAGTGCGAGCAGTCGAGCATCACCACCGTCGCGCAACTGCTCTGGAAGTCGCATTGGTGGACGTGCAGGTCGCTGTATTCGATGTTCAGCGGCAGCGTCAGCCCTTCGCGCGCAATGGCGGAGGTCAGCGTTGCGGTGCTGTCCAGATTAAGTACATCGCCAAATTCATAGGGCCGCGATCCTCCGCTTGCTTCGATCCCGGTTGCCAGATAATTCGTGTCGTGGCGGCCCAGGTTGGACCGACCCAGCGAGCCAAGCAGGTCGCGCAAAGTTTTGTAGCCCAGAAAGTCGAGGCTCTTATCGGTGACTTCAAAGCGAGCCTCGGTGTCCGCATCCCCTGTGCTGCCGGCGCTCTCGGCATTTCTTGCAGGATCCTGCATACGATCCGTGGAGATGTAATTCTCATCCTCCATGCGCTGGATGATCTGCTGGATAAACTCATCCAGCCTGCCCTCCTCGCTCATCTGATCGATCTGCCGCTGCAGTTCCTCTTCAAACAGATCACCGGACTCGAGGGCGCGGTGCAGTGCTTCTTCCAGATCGGCCATCGTGTGTTCGAGATCCTGAAACTGGCTGAAAGGATCGCGAAAGCCGGAGTCCAGCAGATAATCGGAGAGCGCGTTCAGCAGGTTTTCCATGCTGGCCTGGCTCGCCAGGTCGCCATTGAATTTCGTATAGCGAACTCGTTTCACACTTCACCTAGTTAAAGCTGCCGCGACGGCTGCGCCGCTGCTGCCACTCTTCATACTCGCGTTCGTCGCTCACACGCTCCTGGCGTTCTGAGCGTTCGTTGTTTCTCCGCTGGACCACAAAACTGCGCTCTTCGTTGCGGCTCAATCGGCGGTGAGCACACATGCCTTCCAGCAGCAGCTCAGCCGCGGCGACGTAGTGCTCTGGTTCTGTCGCAGCTCTGATGCCCAGTGGAGACAGCTTGTCCGTCAATCCCTGGATCTGCTTCAGTTCCTCTCGCGTCGCCTTGGCGCTTTGCTCATCGCTAATCTTGATGCTGCCGCCCAGGTTGAACCACTGCTCAATCTGCTGCGTGTTCGTATCTGCAAAATAGCGGTCAAAGACCTTTCCAATCGCGTTGCGGACAATCTCCTTAACGACAAAATCCGCGCCTTTGAGTTCGCCTTCGTATTCAAGTTCGATTTTGCCGGTAATGCCGGGCAGCGCCGAGTAGATATCCCCCACGCGCGGCACAATCAGGTCCTCACCGTGAATCAAAGCGCGCCGCTCAGCGTTCGACAGAACCAGTTCCAACGTCGAGATGGGCAGCCGCTGGCTCACACCGCTGCGCTTGTCCACCTTCTTTTCTTCGCGCGCACTGAAGGCGATCTGCTCAATCACTTCGCGCAGGTATTGCGGCACATCCACCTTTCCGAGTCCGCGATCGGTCCAGGATTCCTGCGCCGTGATGGAGATTCCTTCCTCGATCGTCTCAGGATAATGTGTGCGAATCTCTGATCCGATGCGGTCCTTGAGAGGCGTTACAATCTTGCCGCGTGCGGTGTAGTCTTCCGGGTTCGCGCTGAAAACCAGCTCGACGTCCAATTCCAGCCGCACGGGAAAACCTTTAATCTGTACGTCGCCCTCCTGCATGATGTTGAACAGCGCCACCTGAATCTTCCCTGCGAGGTCGGGCAGCTCATTGACGGCAAAGATGCCGCGGTTGGCGCGGGGCAGCAGGCCGTAGTGCATGGCCATTTCGTTGGAGAGATCATGCCCGCCGCGCGCCGCCTTGATGGGGTCAAGGTCGCCAATCAGATCCGCCACCGTCACATCCGGCGTCGCCAGCTTCTCCACATAGCGGTCATTGCGGTGCATCCATGCAATCGGAGTGGCATCGCCCTGCTCGGCCAGCAATTGCCGGCAGCGTGCGCAGAGTGGCTTATACGGATTGTCGCGAATCTCGCAGCCCGCGATGTAAGGCATCTGCTCGTCGAGCAGGGCGGTAAGCGCGCGCAGCATGCGGCTCTTGGCCTGCCCGCGCAGGCCGAGAAGGATGAAATTCTGCCTCGAAAGGATCGCATTGACGATTTGCGGCACCACGGTGTCGTCATAGCCCACAATCCCGGGGAAGATTGTCTCCCTGGTGCGGAGCCGGGCAATCAGGTTTTCACGCAGCTCATCTTTCACCGAGCGTCCCTGAAGCCGCTGTTCAGAATACAGTTTGCTCGATCGAAGCTCCCCCAGAGTCTGGGGCAACGTCTCCGCCTGGTGACGAGAACTCATTGGGTGACTCCTTATTCCCTTACCCTAAACCAATTGGATGAATGTGCCCTGCCTGGTGACGCAGCAAGCGCCGCTTGCGGCTGCCTTCTTCGCCCCTGCCGTTTGCGGCATGCCGATTCCCTCGCAGGACTTACATCACATGACCATTCCGCTGAACACTCCCGTTCACGGCTTCCGTACGCAGCTTGTTCAAGAGCACTTCATAGAATTCACACAGTTTACGCGTGCGTTCGGCGTCCGACCGCGTGGCCAGCATCTGTTGCTGAAAATCAAGATCCGTCGGCAAAACTGATGCCAGTGAGTACGCAATGGGCCGATCGAGATCGAGGGGCGGCATAGGTAGATTGATATTTGACCGTTCGATCACTTCAAAATGCATGGCCGCGCATAATTCGCGGTCGGACCGTGTCGCCTGTGGCCCTTCGTCATGGAGCCAGTCGACCTCGGCCTGCAGATAAGAGCGTGAATCATCGAGCATTTCAATCTCAAAACGGCGCTCGCCGCGGCACATCACGTCAAACCGCCCATCGGGATAGCGATGCAGAATGCGGCCAATGGACGCGGAGCAGCCCACCACTGACATTCCCTCTTCCTGCGCGCGCACAACTCCGAATTCGAGCCCCGTGGCCATGCAGTCACGAAACATCTCGCGGTAGCGCTCCTCGAAGATATGCAGCGGGAGCGCAGCGCCAGGCAAGAGCACCACATCCAGCGGGAAGAGGGGAATCTTCATGGTTTCGTTATTATGCGCGCCCTTTGCGGCCAGTGAAGAGGCGGAATTGGTGTCACGAAAATCTTTTTCGCGATGCTCGTTGCCCGTTCAAAAGGATTTTGGCCGGCGATCGACTGTCTTTCCTAGCTGCATTGCTCTTCCAGATCAGACAGCATCGTCTGCATTTCGCTGAAAGCATGCTGGTTGCCGGTACGCTGGGCGCAGTCGAGGCCGAGGCGGAGATAGCTGATGGCACGCTGCGATTCCCCCGAGTTGGCCAGCGTCTGCGCGGCCATGAAATAACCGGGCGTATAGTCGGGATGGTCATGCAGAAGACGATCAAACTCGGCAATCGCGGTGGAAGCGTCGCCCCGGCCTGCAAACTCCATCGCAAGACCGTAGCGCGCAAAGGCATTCATGGGATCCTGGCTGAGGATTTCGGTCAACATGACTACTTTGTCCATCTCGCGGCTCCTGTTACGGCTCTCAGCTCGTCTACCGCCAGCATTTCACAGGCCGGCAGCGCAAACCAAATGGCGAGTTGCTCAATCGCGCGCAATTCTCCAAACTGAAGATATTGCCCGTGCGTTTGGAGCTTTCTGCGGGCTGCGTCATCCAAAGGTAGAAGAATCATAGAAAAGAGAGCGCAGGACCATGGACTATAAGGGCCCATCGCTTCCGGTGCGAACCGTCGCGGAATCGCAGTCGGAAATGACCGAGCTGATCCTCCCGAATGACACGAATACGCTTGGCAACCTGCTGGGCGGGCGGCTGATGCACTTTATTGACCTCGTGGCGGCAATGGCTGCCTTTCGGCACTCGCGAACGCACGTGGTGACGGCCTCGATGGATCACATCGACTTCATCGCGCCGGTGCACGTGGGCGATCTGCTCATCCTCAAGTCGTCGGTGAACCGGGCCTTCAACACATCAATGGAAGTCGGCGTGAAGGTCTGGGTTGAAAACACCATTGCCGGCATGCATCGGCATGTGGCCTCGGCTTACCTGACGTTTGTGGCCGTGGACTCCCAGGGCCGGAGCGTACCGGTGCCGCAACTGACGCCGGAGACGGATGAGGAAAAGCGGCGGCATGAAGATGCGGGACGGCGGCGCGAACTGCGCAAAGAAGAACTGGAGCGGCGGCGTGCAATGCTGCCGCCCGAAACAGCGATTTACGGGACGGTGCGTCCCGGCCGCAAGTAACAGGAAAGGATTTCATCATGGCTCATTCCCATACTCCACCGCCTCCCATGCCTCTTCCCGGCGTGACGCATATTGTGGCTATCGGCTCTGGCAAAGGCGGAGTGGGCAAAACCACCGTCGCGGTGAATACAGCCATCGCGCTTGCGAAGCTGGGGTACAAGGTCGGCCTCATCGATGCCGATATTTACGGCCCCAATGTACCGCTGATGCTCGGCTCAAACGATCAGCCGAAAGTGCTGCCCAACAACCAGATCGAACCGAACGAGGCGCATGGTATCAAGGTGATCTCCATCGGCTTTTTGTCGCCGGGTGACAAGCCGCTGGTGATGCGCGGGCCGATGCTCCACCAGATCATTCGCCAGTTTCTGCAGCAGGTCGAGTGGGGCGAGCTCGATTTCCTCATCGTCGATCTGCCCCCGGGCACCGGCGACGTGGTGATTTCGCTCGTTCAGACGGTTCCGCTGACAGGAGCCGTGGTGGTTTCCACCCCCAGCGACGTTGCCCTGCAGGACGCGCGCAAAGCCATTGAGATGTTCCGCCAGGTAAATGCGCCGCTGCTCGGCATCGTGGAAAACATGAGCCACTTTACCTGTCCGCATTGCCACGAGATGGTCGACATCTTCTCGAAAGGCGGCGCCGAGCGGACAGCAAAAGAGTTCAACGTGCCGTTTCTTGGTTCGGTCGAGCTGGTTCCGGCGATTCGCGAAGGCGGCGATCACGGCCAGCCGGTGGCGGCAGCCGGACCGGAAGCTCCACAGGCGGCTCCGTTCTACACCGTAGCCCGCGACCTGGTCGAGCGGGCAAAGGAACAGGCGGCCAAGGCCGAGAACGTCTTCGAAATCAACTGAACCAAATTTGCCGCGGGCGTATCCCCGAGCCAGATGGCCCTGCGCGGCTTTTCTCTCAAGAAAAGCCGCACGCACGGAAGTCGGCTGGAGCCCAGCAACCGGTAATCGACTCGGTGGGCAGCCCTGATAAAGCGCCGGTCCGGCAGGGACCCGGAGCATCGCAAAAGGGTGGCCGGAGTGGACTATCGCAAACCCACAATTCCACCCTCTTTCAGCAACGGCCGGTCTTACCGCATTCCGTCCAGCAACGAGCCGACAATGCCGCCCACAACGCCGGCTTCGGTCGTTCTCGCTCCGCCGCCGTCGGGCAGATAATCCTGCAATGCGCGCGCCAGGTTAGCCAGCGGCAGCGTCTGCAGCCACACCCGTCCCGGCCCTGTCAGCGCCGCCAGGAAGATTCCGTCGCCGCCAAAGAACAGATTCCTGATTCCCGGCACCCGCATAATTTGAAACGACACCGTCGACTCAAAGGCCCCTACATGGCCCGGATGCACCCGCAGCGTCTCGCCCGGCCTAAGGTCTTTCACCACCACCTCGCCGGAAAGCTCAAGCCATGCATGGCCATAGCCGCCCACCTTCTGCAGCAGGAACCCGTCTCCGCCGAAGATGCCCGCGCCCAGTGACTGCTGGAAGCCTACCCCCAGCGTTACCTGCTCGGTCGCGCACAGGAATCCATGGCGGTGGATGTAAAATTCCCGCCCCGCACCCACTTCCACCGGGACAATATGCCCCGGCACTTTCGTCGCGAACGCCACTTCACCCGTTGCACCCATCGCGCGGTATTCGGTCATGAACAGAGAGCCGCCGCCCGCCACCCGCTTCAGCGCCCCAAAGAGCCCACCGCCGCCAGCCATTTGCGTATGCGTCTGCATCTGGATCGACGCTGACATCCAGGAAAGCTCCCCGGACTCGGAAATAATCACTTCATTCGGCTCAAGAAGAAATTCAATCGCGGGCATCGTCGTGCCCAGAACGCGGTTCTGCATGCATCACTCCTTATCGCTGGCCAGTATATAAGCCCCGCACCACTTTACGTCTCCGCCGCCTCGCCGGTTCCCGCTCATCCCATGGTCGCCTTGATGCCTCGCCGCACGAGCCACTGGTTCATGGGAGCAGTAGTCAAGAAGCCGCACACCATCGCAATTTGCATCATCAGCCAGAATCCCGGCTCCATCGGAGTCAAATGCGGCGCCGGAAACAGCACAAAGTAAGTCAGCGCCATCCACGCATACATCCCCACCTGGAACGACAGAATTGACAGCGTGTCCGCCTTGATCGCTTCACCGAGGGCCTGCGCCGGCGGCAGATGCCGCATCGGCTGAATGGAGTAGTACTGGAACAGGATTCCCAGGAGCCACGCTGCCACCAGGTCAATCACGTAGCTTGCCCACAACGGCGATCCGAAGATTGTCAGCCGGCCGGCGTGGATGCCAAACTCCGAGATCACATCTCCCAGTACACATCCCGCCCCACAATGGCTCGCCGCCATGGCAATTTGCTTCCAGTCCGGATCTCTGCGGCGCATCGCCATGTGGCCGCCGTGGCCGTGGTTCATGTCTTCACTCATCTCGTGATGGTGCTCATGCCCGGCCTTACTCCGGCCAAACCAGAAGTAGCCCACCAGCGCAAACACGCTTAGATACAGCGCTGTTACCGGCCACACCACGTTCATGATCCCCATCGCCTGCGGACGTCGAACCTCATCCGCAGCGATCATCAGCGCACAGGCAAACGCAATCAGCAGCGAAATCCAGGCAATCGTCGTCAGCATGGGTCGTTCCCTCCTTTGATCAAGGATGCGCGCCGGCCGCTCCGCGTACCTCGCGCCCAAAAAGGAACAGCGGCCAGTCGCCCGGCCGCCGTCTGCTTTCTCGTGCGTGGAACCGCTATCGCCTGCCCGCGATCACCTTGCCGCTCTTGGCCGCCTTCTTGGCGGCGCGTTTCGCAGCCAGTTCCTTCATCTCGCGGCCCAGCTTCGACTTGTTCATGATCCACTGCTGGCCAATCCCGATCACGTTGCCGCCCGCCCAGTAGAGCGCCACGCCCGAGCCGATATTCCACATCATGAATCCGAAGAACGCCGGCAGCATGAATGCCATCATGCGCTGCTGCTTCGGATCCACGCCCGGCGAAGGCGTGAAGAACTGGACCAGGAACATCGACACGATCACGAAGATCGGCAGGATGTGATACGGGTCCGGCGCCGAAAGATCCGGCAACCACAGCCAGTGGGCATGCCGGAGCGCGATCGTCACTCCGAGCATGCGGTAGAAGCCAATCAGCAGCGGATACTGCAACAGCATCGGAAGACACCCGGCAAACATGTTGATGCCTTCCCGCTTCTGCAGGTCCATCAGCTCCTGATTCATCTCCTGCCGTCGAGGATCCGTCGCCTTGTACTTGGCGTACTTGGCCTTGATGGCATCCATTTGCGGCTGGATCCGCATCATGGCCAGGGACTTCTTCATCATCGTGACGCGAGTCGGCATCATGGCCGAGTAGAAAATCACCGTCAGCAGCAGAATCGCCCAGCCCCAGTTGGGAATGCCGTGGTTATAGAAGAACCGGAGCACCAGGAACATCGGCTTGGCAATCCAGCCCCACCAGCCATATTGCACAATGCCTTCCAGGTTGTAGTTTTCGGTCGTGTGAATGGACTTGAGCACATCCAGCGACTTCGGCCCGACGAAGAGACGGTCGTGAATTTCTCCCGTCGTGCTGCCGACCGCCGCACCCAAAACCGGGGCCTGATCTTTTTTCGCATTGCTCGACCGGTCACCGTTATGCGCCAGTTCGATCGCATGGTGCAGAGTCACCAGCAGCGCATTGTCGGGGTCCCGAGGCAGAAAGATGCTGGCAAAATACAGATCGCTTACGCCCGCGTAGTCGAGCGGCCCGTGAATCGTGTTTCCGCCGGAGACCTTCTTCGGTTCAATCGCATCGGTATTCGGCCCGCCCAGAATGTGGAATCCCGTCTTTGGCCCGGTTTCCGTGTTGATCTGGGTGCTCGCATACTGCGGCAATGTCTCCTGATCGCCAAAGCCCGAGGGCCACGCCAGCAGGGCAGTCACGGGACTGCCGTTCTCAGTCACGGTGATGTCGGTCTTGAGGACGTAGTTCTTCTCAAACTGAAATGTCTTATGCACCGTCAGCCCGCCAGCCGAGTAGACAAAGCTGATCGTTGCTGGGGCCTTCAGTGTGCCAGTCGCCGATGGCTGGTAGAGAACACTGTTCAGCTTCGGCGTGAGCTGTTGGTCATAGGAGTAAAGCGACAGCGGATAGCCGAATTGTTTCGCCGCATCCTGATTCACCAGATCCAGCGGCTTGGTCTGCGCGTCGTTCGAATACTTCTTCAGAACCCAGGAGGTCACCACGCCGCCCTTGTTCGAAAAAGTCACGCGGTAGAGCGGGCTGTCGATCACCGTGGTGGTTTCACCCTTGGCTTCGATGACGGGTGCCGAAGGCGCCGGGGCAGCAGCCTTCCCCCCCTTGGAGACAGCGCTGCCCTGCGATGGCTGGGATGCGGTCGGGGCTGGAGCGGCACCTGAGCTCTGTCCGGTCTGCTGGTTCGTCGCTGCCGGAGCTTGCTTTTGGTTGTTCGGCGCCTGCGGCCCGGTCTTGGCATGGAACAACTGCAGTCCAAGGAAAATCGCAAGGAACATGACTGCGTAGAACAGCAGCATCTTCGAGTCGGGGCCACCGCCCTGCTGATTGGGATTCTGAATTTCTGGCAAGACTACCTTTTCCTGACGGTCTGATAAGAAACTGACATATCTATGTTAACGGGCGACGGGCCTCTGCGGTTCCCCGCCGGAGCAAATCCGGCAAAACCTGCGTCAAATTTGCGCAGATTTCACGCCCGAAATTCGCAAATCGCTCCAAAACCAGCTTTTCCTCGAGCGGCAAGCCGTCCTCCGCCTGCAAAAAGCGCGGGCCTCGCCATTTCGCTTCAGTCACTGGTGTCCATTCCGGGCAGCGCCATGCCCGTGGTCTTCCGGATGCCTGGCCGGCACCGGGTCAAATCCGCCCTTGCTGAAAGGGTGGCAGCGCAGCAACCGAGTCAGTGCCATCCATCCACCGCGGACCACGCCCCACTCCGCCACGGCAATCGCGGCATACTCCGAGCACGTCGGCTGGAAGCGGCATCCGCCCGGCGCCAGGGCATGCAGCGTGGGCGAGATCGCGCCGCGGTAAAAGACCAGCAGTCCTCCGGCAACTCGTTCACGGAACTTCACGGTTTCACCCCGTCCTCCGTGCCAGGAGGCTCATCGCCCGCCGTGGACTCATGCCGAGCAGTCTCCTTGGCCGGCCGCCCTCTCTTGGGACGAGACTCAGGCAGCGAACCGTAGGACTGTCCGGCTCCGGTGCCACCCTTCGCCAGCCGCTCGGCAATGCGCGCGAAAACCGTGCCCACCTCCTGTTGCAGCGCGGCAAAGTCCATCGTCATGACGCTTTTCCTCGGATGCAGCACCACGTCCACGCCCGGCGGCAACTGGCTCAAGTGCTTCCGCACAGCCTCGCGCATGCGCCGCTTGATGCGGTTGCGCTCCACTGCGGTCCCAAGCACGCGCCCTGCGGTCAGCCCGATCCGCGCGGGCAAACCATCCAGCGGCTCAGGCCGCCAAGCAAAAAAATACGTCATCGAATCGGAAAACTGCTTCCGGCTGCTCGCATAGACGCGCTGGTAGTCGCTGTGCCGCCGCAGCCGCGACTCGCCCCAGGCAGTTGCCTGAGAACCGGGAGTGCGGCGTTCCGATAGTTGCGTCATGACCTTGCCGTGCACAGGAAAAAAGGCAGCCGGCCCTTTCTGAGCCGCTGCCTTTAGGAATTCTTGAATCAGAGCCAAACCGCCTCAGACGCGCTGACGCGGTTCACCCACTAGTCGCGGTAGCTTGCGCTCACGGCGACGCGATGGCGCCCCTTGGCGCGACGGCGCGAGAGCACGGCGGCGCCGCTCTTGGTCTTCATGCGGCTGCGAAAGCCGTGCACCTTGGCACGACGGCGGCGGTTCGGTTGAAATGTGCGCTTTGGCATTGGATCGGCGCTCCTGAATCCTGAATCTTTTTCAGCCCGCAGGCTGGAATTTTGCGCCCGCGGCTACTGTAGCGAGAACAGCGAATGCGGACAGAATTTGAGTATATCTCAAGCTCAGCTCCGTGGCCAAGCCAGCTCTCGTAAAGCGCAAATCCAGTCTCCTGCTGAGACTCGACCCAGCTGGCGTTCCGATTTCTCTATCGGTACCCGGCCACGCGAGAACAATGCCATCCAAGCCACTGACAAATCACGGTTCAAGGCAACAATGGCTCATGAACCAGTTGTCCGCGACAGGTCCGATATGTCGCTGCCTCTGATACAAATCCAGAATCGGGCCTGCCGGGTTTTCATTCCATCATCGGGCTCCATCACTGAAGTAACACCGGCCTGCTCCTACAAGCAACCGAAAGGAACCCGCGTCCTCTTCGCATCGACACTACCCGGCGCGGCTTTCACCACGAATGGTGCAACCCCGCTCCTATCACAAGATCGTCTCAGAAACCACGTTCAAACCACCGCCGGAGTGTGCTAGTATCGGCTCCGTTCAGGATTAATTTTTCGACGCCTCGCGGCAGTCAAAAAGAGGAATCAGACCCAGCGCCGAATCGAGCTGTTTCGGCGATCATTCCGGCCAGTGTGCAATGCCTTCTTCGCCCGCTGTTTCCACAGCCAGGCGCAGCCGATGCATTCTCCAAAGACCAGATTGGGTTGACGACTCAGCTCCGCGCGGCGAGTTTGCAAGGAAGCCGCATGTCATCATTCCCCACCGTGCCAGCAGCTCCGTTGAACCCATGGGTTCAAATTCTCGGGGCGCTTGAGAAGAAAGTGAATCGGCAGTCGTTCGACACCTGGCTGAAACCAACCCGATACAGCCACGTCAAGGAGCGCACGCTGGTCGTTCGCATTCCAACGGCCGACTTCCGTTACATCGCTGACCGCTACGACGATCTCATCCGCGAGGCGATGGAGAACCTGGAGCTGGATTTCGACGACATCTCTTACGTCACGCCCGAAGAGGACCCCACACTGACGCGCGCCCGCGAGGACGGCGGCTTCGCTCCCGCTCCGGCCCACGCGCCCAACCTGTCTGGCAACCATGCGGGGCACAGCACCCCGCCCCGGCCCGCTCTACGCCTCGGTCCAGCCGGATCGCAGCAGCGCTTCGACTGGTCGACGGCCGCCCAGCTCAACCCCCGCTACACCTTCGACGCCTTCGTCATCGGCGCAGGAAATCAGTTTGCGCGGGCTGCCGCTGAGGCAGTGGCCGAGCGCCCCTCGCGCGCCTACAACCCGCTGTTCCTCTACGGCGGCGTGGGAATGGGCAAAACCCATCTCATGCATGCCATCGGCCACGAGGTAAAGCTGCGCAATCCGAGCAGCTCCATCTGCTACGTCTCGGTGGAGAAGTTCACCAACGAGATGATCAGCTCGCTGCGCTATGACAAGATGACCAGCTTCCGCGACCGCTTCCGCTCGGTCGATCTGCTGCTCATCGACGACATCCAGTTCCTCTCGCAAAAGGAACGCACGCAGGAAGAGTTCTTCCATACCTTCAACGCCCTGCACGAAAACATGAAGCAGATCGTCATCGCTTCAGACCGTCCGCCGAAGGAACTGCCGGAGATTGAGGACCGGCTGCGCTCCCGTTTCGAGTGGGGACTCATCGCCGACATTCAGCCGCCTGACCTCGAAACCAAGGTCGCCATTCTGCAGAAGAAGGCTGAGAACGAACACATCGCACTGCCCACGGATGTGGCTCTGTTCATCGCTTCGAACGTCCGCACCAACGTGCGCGAACTCGAAGGCGCGCTGACTCGCCTCTTTGCCTGGTGCCAGTTGAACGGCGTGGAAATCACCTTGCCCACCACGCAGCAGTGCCTCAAGCAGTTCATTGACACCCAGGTCCGCAAAATCACCATCGAGGCGATCCAGCGCGCCGTCGCAGAGCAGTTCGGCATGCGCGTCATCGAGCTCAAGCAGAAAAACAACTCCCGCGCCGTCGTCGTGCCGCGCCAGATCGCCATGTACCTCGCCAAGCAGATGACCGAGGCGTCGCTGCCGGAAATCGGCCGCCAGTTCGGCGGCAAGCACCATACGACGGTGATGCACTCTATCGGCAAAATTGACGAGCTGCGCCGCACCGACAAGAACCTGAACAGTACCTTGAACAAGCTGCAGGAAACGCTGAACAGTTAACGCAGAAATCCATCCACCTCGAAAAGCGCGGAGACTTCAGTCTCCGCGCCTCAGACTGCTGACGAACCCCACCATTTTGGTGGGGTTTGTTATTGGGCGTGAGATTTCAGCTTGGTCTGTTGAAGA
>JAJZAL010000031.1 GCA_021799405.1 Acidobacteriota bacterium | reverse complement strand
GCGGCTGACCTGGGGGCCATCCGCGACGGAAACGGCAAGGATGGATTGCGGCGGGAGCGAAAGGAATGCGAGCGATGCATGGGATCAAAGAGCGCGGGGAGCAACCAGCGCTGAGGAATCTGGTAGTGGAAGCATCGCGGGCGCTGGCTCTTCTGGACGCGGACAGGCTTGAGGAGTTGGCATTGTCGTGCCAGGCGCTGAGCCGGGATCTGGAAGCCATGCATGCGGGGCAGCGGAGGCGATTGGCTTGCCAGGCGCGCGAGGCCACGGGGGAGATGGCGGTGTTGGAGCGTGTCCTCGGTGCAACCCGCGCGAATTTGGGCGTCATGCGGCGCTTGCGTGATTTGCGTGAAGGGCGGTTTGAGTACGGGCAGGCGGCAGGCTGGGACCGGAATGGCACGAGGAGCAGGCATGGGGACGATTAGCTCCGCATTCGGATTAATCACGCAGGCTTTGGACGCCGATCAGGCGGCGCTGAACGTGGTGGCCAACAACGTCGCGAACGCAAACACTTCCGGATACACGCGGGAGACGCCCAACTGGCAGGAGAACCCGCCCATTGTGATCAACGGGATCGCCAATGGGGCGGGCGTGACGGAGACGGGCGCGACCTCGGTGCGGGATCGCGTGCTGACCGGCCGCCTGGACCAGCAGCAACAACTGGCCTCGGCCTCGGGAACGCGGCTGGCGGCACTGAACTCGATTGAGGCGCTGTTTACGCCAGACACGGGTTCAGCTGGTTCGAGCGCTGGCGATATAGGAAACGATATCAGCAGCTTCTTCAGCTCATTCTCGTCTCTGGAAGCAGATCCAACCAACAATGCGCTCCGCCAGCAGGTGCTTTCCACGGCGTCTACGCTGGCGGGTGATATCTCCAATGCCGCTGCCGGTCTGAACTCGCAAAGTGCCGCGCTGAATCAGGAGGCTGCCGGGGCGGCGACCCAGGTGAATGCACTGACGGGTGAGATCGCACAACTCAATCTGCAAATCGAATCCGCCTCGCCGAGCCGCGATGCCGGCGCTCTCGAAGACATGCGCCAGCAGGATCTGAGCCAGCTTTCGCAACTCATCGGGATCAACCAGGTGACGACGAGCGGCAATGGCTTGTCGATTACGACGACCTCCGGCCAGTTGCTGGTCTCCGAGGGGACCACCGTTCCGTTGACGACTGGAGCAGTCGATGGCGTTACGCATTTCTTTCTGGGGACGACGGATGTGACCACGCAACTGGCCGGCGGGGGCGGCGAACTGGGCGGGTATCTGACGGCACGCGACCAGGACATTCCGAACGTACTCGGCTCGCTCGATCAACTGGCGTATGGCGTTTCGGTTGAGGTGAATGCCCAGAACCATGCGGGCACGGACTTGAACGGGACAAGCGGCGCCGATATCTTTTCAAGTCCCACGCAGGTGGCGGGCAGCGCGGCGGCAATGAGCGTTGTGATGACCGACCCCAGCCGGATTGCGGCGTCCGCGGCGGGAGCGGCGACGGGCGACAACGCGAACGCGACGGCGATGGCCGACCTGGCCGATCTTGGGGATCCGCCGATTCTGAGCGGACTCACGCTGCCCGGCGGGACGACTCTGGCGAGCGGGCAGACGCTTCTGGGCGGGCTGACTCCTTCGGGTTACTACTCTAACTTTGTGACGACTCTGGGCTCGACGGTTGCGCAGGTACAGACCGAGAACACCGCGCAGAATGCCTCGGTGACGCAGCTCCAGACGCAGAACAACGCACTTTCCAGTGTGAATCTCAACGACGAGGCGGCATCGCTGCAGCAGTTCGAGCGAAGCTATCAGGCGGCGTCAGAGGTGTTCACAATTCTCAATACCGTGATTGCGTCGGCGCTGAATCTGGGTGTGCAAACTGCGGTCTCTTGATGCAACAGAGGGTGAGCAGGCGGCTGAAAGCTGGCAGCCGGCTTTTTCTTGGAGAGAACTCATGCGGGTAGATCCGAACTATGTCTCAAACCTGGCCAATGCGCTTGATCAGACCCAGCTCAGGCAGCAGCAATGGTCGCAGGAGCTGTCAAGCGGCGTGCGCGTGAACTCGCTGAGCGATGATCCGTTGGCCGCCGGGGAGAACGTGCTGCTGCTCAACCAGATCCAGCGGGATGACACCTTCACGCAAAGCTCCAGTCTGGTGGAGGGCCGGTTGCAGGTGGCGGACTCTGCTCTGGGCAGCGTGGTCTCTCAGCTTACGCAGGCGATCTCGCTGGCGACGAGCGCCAACAACGGCACCATGAGTCCAGGCGATGTCAAATCGGTTGCCAGCCAGATCTCCGGCATTCTCGATGAAGTGCAGTCGCTGGCCAATACCAGCTATCAGGGGCAATACATCTTTGCAGGCGGCAAGAGTTCCACTGCTCCTTTCAGCACTTCTACTGCGTCGTCTCCCGCCGTCACGAGCTACGGCGGCGACGGGGGTGTCAATTATCTCGAGACGCCCAACGGCCAGCGTGTTCAATTGAATGTGCCCGGCGACCAGATCTTTTTGGGGAGCGGCGCGAACAGCGTCTTTGGCGCGCTGAACAACCTCGTCGCTGATTACGCCAGCGGCACCGTCAACGCCGCGCAGGCCGCTGCGGATACCGCCTCGCTCAATACCGCCCTCGGCTATCTCTCGCAGCAGCGCGTCGTCATCGATGACTCAATTAGCCGGCTTACGGCTGCTTCTGACTCGGTGACAAGCGAGAAGACGCAACTGACCACGGCCCAGACGAACCTGATGCAGGCCGATGCGGCCCAGGTGGCTACACAGCTTTCCCTGGCGGAGACGCAGCAAACGGCGCTGATGAGCGTGATTTCGCAACTGGGTTCGGGGAGCCTCTTTGACAAGCTGTAGCCAGCCTACATTCCAAAGTTTGAGCCGCGGCCATCTATACTCAACTTGGAAAGGGTATGATCTTGTTCGCTCCGATCCGTTTCCTCTGGAATGCGACGCGGGGCCACCGGCTGGCGCCGTGGCGCAGCGAGTACCTGCGCTGGCGGGTCGAAACGTATTCCGGCCAATGGGCTGAGGGGCTTACGGCGCGCGGCTTCCTGGGATTTTTCTGGGCTTCGCGGCGGGAACTGCTGGATTTTCTTGCCTGGACGGGCCGCTTGCACCGCGAGGTGCGCAAGCGGGCCTGAACGGGGCGGAGTTCCCTATGATGGAGTCTGGAGTCATTTGGATCGTGAGAATTGGAATACCCGCTTTGGCAATTCTGTCGGCGGCGATGGTTCTGGGATCCGCCGCGGCGGCAACGGCTCAAAAGCTGCCCCCGATTGAGCCTCCGAAGCCGATGCCTCGCCAGCAGGAAGCTCCCACACTGCGCGTGACGACAACGGAAGTGCTGGTTCCCACACTGGTGGAGAAGCGCGGCGGCGGCATCCTTTACGGCCTGAAACCAAGTGATTTTGTCCTGGAAGACAATGGAGTGCCGCAGAAGATCCGGGTTCAGCCGGAGATGGACACGGCGCCGGTGGCGCTGGTGGTGGCAGTCGAACTGGGCGGCGCGAGCGTGCTCGAGTTCGGCAAGCTTGCCAGGATGGGTCCGCTGCTGGATCTCTTTCTTGCCTCCCCCGGAAGCGAGGCTGCCCTCATTGGTTTTGATTCGGCGCCGCACCTGATCTGCGACTATACGCACTCGGAGGCCGACGTGGAGAATGCCCTCGAAAACCTCCAGCCGGGCGATGGCGGCGCGGCCATCCTCGACACCATCAGTTACGGGGTCGATCTGCTGGATACGCAACCGGAACGATTCAGGCGGGTCCTGCTACTGATCAGCGAGAGGCGCGATCACGGCAGCAAGCACACCAAGCCGGTGCAGTTGATCGGGAAGATCGGCCGGTCCGACGTGCTGGTCATGAGCATCTCGTTTTCACCCTCGCGCGCTGAATTCACGCATGACGTGAAAAGTCCCGGCGAGGATCCCACCATGAACATGGTTTCCGCCCTGGTGATGATCGTGAAGGCATTTAAGAAGAACGTAGCCAAAGAGATTGCCCAGATGAGCGGGGGAGAATACACCAGTTTCGCAGGTGACAAGGGATTCGAGCAGCGTGTCGTCAATGCCGCCAAGCACGTGCGCAATCGCTACCTGATTTCCTTCAGCCCTTCGAATCCGGCACCCGGCCTGCATACCATCCGGGTGCGGACGAAGCAGGACTACGGGGCGCGCATCGTGGCACGGGCGAATTATTGGCTGGGGCCGGCACAGCAATAGGCGCGGGAACGCGAGACCAGGCTGCAAATGGAGCGTCTCAACGAACCGCCGTGCCGCGTCTGAGCGCGTTGATGGCTATAGCTTTCCGCGATGGTTCCTTTGCGGGTTTTGATTTCCAGTCAGGGTCCATTCATGGTAATCTCACAATAGACACTGAAGAGTGGATTCGAGAAAAGAAGAGGAGCAACACACGCCGTGCTGGCGACCCAAAAGAAAACTAACGTGATTGCACGCTTCCGCACCCATGACACGGACACCGGTTCTCCGGAGGTCCAGATCGCGATTCTGAGTGAGCGGATTGGCGAATTGACCGAGCACTTCAAAACCCACAGCAAGGACCACGCATCCCGGCGTGGACTGTTGATGCTGGTGAGCAAGCGCCGCCGTCTGCTGGACTACCTGAAAGCGCACGATTCGGATCGCTACCGCGACGTGATCGGCAAACTCGGTATCCGCAAGTAATCAGAAAGTCCGCATTGACCCGGAAGCGCCCAGACCGGACATTGGTCATGGCCCACATTCCCCGCAGAATCTGGGGCCAAGGCGTACCTGGCGAATTTCATTCGCTGCCAGGTCCTGCGCACAGCTATCGCTTGTGCGCAGTCCGGCCTCACAATCATCCAGACAGATCAGGAGAATCCGCTGCCGCGTACACGTTAGGTGTATCGGCGCGTCCTGCTGTCATCTCCACGCCATGCGGCGCCTTCCTTCCACGAATTTCCCAAGCGAACACAATGAAAAGAGGACACTATGTCTAACAAGCATGAAATCGCCGTCGAACTTGCCGGCGGCAAGCGTTTGGTCTTTGAGACCGGCCGCATGGCCAAGCAAGCATCCGGGGCCTCACTGGTCACCACGGGAGAAACCGTAGTTCTCGCCACCGCCGTGGCTTCGCCCGACGTCAGAGAGGGCATCGATTTCTTCCCCCTTACCGTGGACTACCGCGAGTACACCTATGCCGGCGGGCGCATCCCCGGCGGCTTTATCAAGCGCGAGGGCCGGCCCAGCGAAAAGGAGATCCTGACCGCCCGCCAGATAGACCGGCCCATCCGACCTCTCTTTCCTGACGGTTTCAGGAACGAGACGCAGATCATTGCGCTGGTCTTCTCCGCCGACAAGGAGAACGATCCGGATGTGGTTGCAATCAACGCCGCGGCCGCCGCGCTGGCTCTGTCCGACATCCCCTTCGGCACCACGGTGGGAGCAGTGCGGATTGGCCGCGTGAATGGCGAATTTGTCGTCAATCCCACCTACGCCGAGCGCGCTCTTACCACAGTCAACATCATGGTCGTCGGTCACAAAGACGGTATTGTGATGATCGAGTCAGGCGCCAAGGAAGAGACCGAAGAGGTGGTGCTGGCTGCCATCGAGTTTGCGCATGAACAGATTAAGAAGATTGTTGCCGGCATCGAGGATCTGGTGGCCAAGGCGGGCAAGTCCAAGCGCAGCTTCACTCCGCCAGAGTTCGACACAGTCTATTACGAGGCTCTCAAGGCGAAGATCGGCGATCGCCTGAAGGACGCCCTCGACACCAAGACGCACGGCAAGACAGAAAGTTACGCCCTCATCAAGCAGATCAAGGACGAACTGGCCGCCGGGCTGCCCGCTGAGGATGCGGAGGGCAAAAAGAAGCTGGCGCATTACTACGAGCATCTCCGCGAGCGGATCTTCCGCGAGCAAGTAACCAAGGACCGGATTCGCCCGGATCGCCGCGCCTTCGATGAGATTCGCCCCATCAGCATCGAGACCGGCGTATTGCCGCGCACGCACGGGTCGGCGCTCTTCACGCGCGGCGAGACGCAGGCCCTGGTCACGGCCACGCTGGGAACTCCGGACGAGAGCCAGCGCTTGGAAAGCTATGAAGGCGAGCAGAGGAAAAACTTCATGCTTCACTACAACTTTCCACCCTTCAGCGTTGGTGAAACTGGCCGTATGTCCGGCGTGGGCCGGCGCGAAATCGGTCACGGCGCTCTGGCTGAGCGCGCTGTCTCCGCGGTTCTTCCCAACGCGGATGAGTCGCCCTATTCCATCCGCATTGTGTCGGACATTCTGGAGTCCAATGGCTCATCGTCAATGGCTTCGGTCTGCGGCGCGAGCCTGGCGCTCTACGATGCCGGCATTGCTTTGAGCGGTGCCGTCGCCGGTGTAGCTATGGGGCTGGTGAAGGAGGGCGACAACTACGCGATCCTCACCGATATTGCCGGAGCGGAAGACCACTACGGCGACATGGACTTCAAGGTTGCCGGCACGCGCAAGGGAATCACCGCCCTGCAGATGGACATCAAGATCGGCGGGCTGACCCGCGAGATCCTGCAGCAGGCCATGGAACAGGCGCGACGGGGCCGGCTCTTCCTGCTGGACAAGATGGACGCGGCAATCAGCGGACCGCGGCAGGAACGCTCGCAGTATGCGCCTCGCATCGAGACCATCCAGATTCCGGTCGACAAGATTCGCGACCTGATCGGCAAGGGCGGCGCCACCATCCGCGGCATTGTTGAGCAGACCGGCGCCAAGATCGACGTGGATGACAGCGGCAAGGTCAGCGTTGCTTCCAGCGATGCCGATGGCCTGAAGAAGGCAATGGCGATGATCAATGACGTCACCGCAGTTCCCGAGGTGGGCAAGACCTATCTGGGCAAGGTGGTCCGGCTGGCGGAGTTTGGCGCCTTTGTGGAGCTATTTCCTGGCACGGACGGATTGCTGCACATCTCCGAGATTGCCGAGCATCGCGTGAAAGAGGTGAAAGACGAGCTGCGCGAAGGCGATCAGGTGATGGTCAAGGTTCTGGCCATCGAGGGCAACCGCATCAAGCTGAGCCGCAAGGCGTTGATCAAGGAACAGAAAGCCAAGCTGGCGCAGGCTTCCGCAGACGCCGCAGAGGACGCTGCTCCCGCGTCATTCGAGGCGCCGGCTCCTTCCGGAAATCCCGGGAGTGAGTTTGACGAGCGCCAGCCGCGATCCAATCAGAGCACCATCCTGATCGAAGGCGGCGAAGACTTCGACGAGGAAGAAGGCGCGGAGTTCGACGAAGAGAGCGAACCCAACTTCAACCGCACCGAGGGAACGCCGGTTCATGCCGGTCCGTCTTCGGGCGGCGGACGTCCGTCCAATAACAACCGCCGTCGCCGTCGCCGCAGGCCCGGTGGCGGGCGCGGACCGGGCGGCGGCAGCCACAGCTAGCCGCTGGTTGCACGGCACTGGAAGCAAAGGCCCGGACTCATCGTCCGGGCCTTTGTTTCAGCACATTTTCGTTCATCCAGGCTTGGTCCTGCGTGAGCGCATCGCTCGCGGCGGCCTAGTGACAGTCTGGGTGACCTTGCGGGATTTTTCTGTTCGTCGGCTCTTTTCGACACTAGACTCATAAGGATGGCTGCGAGCTTATACATTGTCGTTGAAGGGGAAGATCCGGGTTTTGATATCTTCGTGAACGGACAGGCTCTGGCCCGGAATGAAGACGCGCTGGAAAAGCTGGCCGAACGGCTCAAGGTGAGTCCGTTTCTCACCTTTTTTTCCGCGGATGAGAATTCGATTGCGCTGCTGCTCGATCAAGGTGGCGGAAGACAGGATCCTGGTTGTGTGTTGCCGCGACCGCAGTGGTTTGAGGCCTCTGAAGGGCTGCTCACGGTACGGGTACTGATGGATTTTCTGATCGCGTCTCCCACTGCCCTCGGTTCCGAGACGTTGCCGGTGCTTAAAGAACTCCATGCATACGAGCGCGTGCTCCGCAAGGCGGCGGAACGCAATTTGCGCTGGCATCTGGCCGTAAGCTGGCGTTAATTGACCGCAATATTGACGGTACGATGGATTCCCGTTCCGCGGTGGAATTTAGGCAGAGCGTTGAGGACAAGGCCGCGCTTCAAGCACAAGAGAGCCCCGGCATTGACCGGAGCTCTTTATCTGGAGTGCCGGGCAGGGCAACTTGCGCCGGCTTATACAAGCGCTGGGGCGGGCTCAAGGGCGGGCATTGCCGCAGGCACTGGCAGAACCTCCCGGTGATCAGCCGCTGCCGGCTGCGAGTGAGCTGGGCGCGTCAGGCGATGTACAAAATGATACGGCGGCCAGGGACCGGAGAGCTGCATCTGGCACTCCCGCATCATGGCGCTGGTAGTGGCGAATTTGTTCTGGTAGCGCTCCACACATTTGCGGTCGATGAGATGGGCGATATCGAGCACCATCTTGCCGCTCTCGGTGAGCCTGCAACTTACTTCTTCATCCAGAGGCAGGAATTGCCGATGCATCTGGAAGCTCACGGCGCGCGCGCGTGTTTGCCGCTCGCGCGTGCGTGCCGCGTTCTCGCGCAGATTACTCAGATATTGCCGCCCAACGTTTCCGGAGGGATGATGCCGGTCGACCTCGCGCGTGCAGCAGTCGTCAACAAAGATCTTCAAATGCATCTCGGTCTTGCCGCGCAGCTTGTCGATGTTGGAGAGAAACTGGCGCTGGTTTGAGCGGATTGACTTGCGAAGAGTTTCATCGTCCCGAAAGATGGTTCCAAAGCGGAAGGGCAACACCGTGGAGTGCTGAAAGCAGTCGGCGATCACACGTGCGTGGTCTACGCCCGACTTCTGATTCAGGGTTTCCTGGGCGTTGTGTTCACTGACGACTACGGCGAGGTCGCTGGCTGGGTAAAGGAAGACTTGATTGCCGCTCACTCCGTGGATGGATTCCATCGGAACAGGTTTGCGATGACGGGCCAACTCAGGAAATGCTTGCTTTTCACCGATGCAGTAGGCATACCATGCCATGACGAGACACTCCATTGACGCACGCTGCTCAGCGCCGCTTGTTGGTGAAGCTCTGTGAACGAAGGGATAACTGCATAGTGGACACAATCCCGGACCTAGACAACTGATACGGGCTGAACTTTGTAAACTATGCGCATAGTAGCCCTCGAAAAATACGACTGGCAACACCTACCAAGAGAAACTTCGCAAAAGTAAGCAAAATCAGAGAAAAAGATATTTGTATCGTCAATAATAAGATTGAAAATATGAAAGAGCGTGCGGTGCGCTGCAATTGTTAGTGGAATGATATGTAAATGATTACTATAGTCACCAGCATCCGGGGCGTCTTTCGTAGCCACTGCGAAGCATGGGCGCACAGGCAGATCGATGCCGCGCCTCCACAGGCGCTGGGAGCACTGCTACCTGGGGATTACCGAAGCACGTGATCAACACGGAGAAACAGAAACACGTTCAGCACGACAGTGACGGCTAGCAGCGCCAGCGCGGCGATGGCGACCACGCCGAATCTTTTGGTCGTGGCTTCCAGGTCGTCGCGAAGTTCCTGCTGGGCTGCGGAGCTTCGATTTGCAGCTTCCCGGAGCGCTTCCAGTTGTTCTGCTATGCGCTTGAGCGATGCATTCTGTTCCGCAACTTGATCCCGAAGCTCCTTGTGCTGGGTCTGGAGATCGGTCAGTCCATCACCAATCGGCGCGAGATTGACTGGGGGCGGCGCGGGTTGGGGAGGCGGAATCAGAAGATTGGAGACGGCGGTGCCGATCTTTCCATCGAGCAGCGGAAGAAGCCGCTGTACAAACGGAACCGCCATGCGCAGCGCGCCGACTGCACGCTTCATCCCCGGCATCTCTTCGGAGTGGGGGCCGCTCTGCGGCTTGCCGGGGAATACTCGCCTTGGAGAGGCAACCGCGGACAAACGCCGTGCGTCGTTTTGAGCGGTCGGAGATGCAGGCATGCGCGGAGAAAGATCCTCGGCATCCCGCAGGGGATGCTCCTGATCGTTCATGTCGATTTCTTTTGACTCATTCATGGCTGTCCTTCGTTTTTGAAAAATGGGAACGCCGTAGATCGGATTCTCTCATTTCCAGGCGCCCGCAATCCATGACGAAAGGGCGCGCACCGCCATCCGGTCGCGTATCCTCGTAGCGAGGAGATGCGCGTGAAACGAGTTTTGGGCCATCTGATTCGGAGTCTGCAAAGCAATGTTCTGGCAGGGGTTCTTGTTATCGGACCACTGTTCGTGACCTACCTGATCTTCAGCTTCGTGCTGGGTACGCTGGCCAAAGAGGGGATGCCGCTGGTGCGGATCTTTGACACGTATTTTCCCAGGGCGCAGCCCAACCAGCCGTGGCTGGATTCAGGGCTGGCGATTGTGCTTACTCTGCTATTGCTCTACGTGGTGGGCCGCATCACTTCATTCGTGATTGGCCGCCAGGCCTTTCGCCTCTTTGAGGCGGTGCTTGAGCGCCTGCCGTTTGTGGCCAAGGTTTACACCTCGGTGCGCCAACTGCTGGACACCATGATGGCGCGGAAAGAGACCAGTCAAAGGGTGGTGTTGATTGATTTTCCCATCGTCGGCCAGAAGAGCGTGGGCTTCCTGACGCGCACGCTGACCGATTCGACCAGCGGAGAGCAACTGGCTGCCGTGCTTGTGCCCAACGCCATTAACCCTACATCAGCCTTTCTGCAGGTGCTGCCTCTTACGCGCGTAATTGAAACGAATCTGACGATGGAACAGGCAATGAGCATGCTGATGACCGGCGGAGCCGTGGGGCCGGAGACGATCCGTTACTCATGACGGGCGAATCGGCGCGATGTTGTTTTCACTCCGTGGATTCCGCCGCCTCCGCAACCGCAAGCTCTTCGCCGGCGTGTTCGCTTTCCGCGGCCACCTTGCGCAGGTTTACGTGTTCAAACTGAGCCCAGATCAGGCCCACGGGCACGATGCTCAGGAAGGTGACCAGCAGCAGCGTGGCGGCGCAGGCCGTAGCTGCCTCAGGTGAAGCGCCAAAGAAGCCGGATAAGGCGGCGGCGACCGCCCCGATCTGCGTGAACCATCCCAGAACAGGAAGCTGAAAGACACTGGCCACACCGCTGAAGGCGAGCAGCAACATGCATTTCGCCAGCGTCATCGACGCCAGCGGCGGGCTCGCGATGAACGCCCGCGACGTCTCAAGATAAGCCAGAAAGATCAGGCACCACATGCCGAGCGAAAGCGCGGCGGTGACGCAAAAGTCAGAGAAGGTGCGCATGGTGTCCAGGCCGGTGCGAAAGGCGCCAATCCTTTGCCCGACGGCATGGCCCAGCTTCTTCGAAACTACCCCGAATGCGCGCTCCATCGCTACGGCAACCGCGTTGCCGGTGAGGCGCACGACAATCAGGAAGAGACCTCCGCCGAGCGTAAGCACCAGTGCCGAGCCTCCGGCCTTCCTTACGATTTCAGGGTGGGGCAGCGATCCCTGCGCCGCGAAGAGAATGGCGGCAGAGAACATCAGGCCCATGGAGCCAAAATCGCAGAGCCGCTCGACGATATAGACCGCAATTTGAGTGCTCAGCGGCAGATCGGCTTTCTTTGCGACCAGGTACGGGCGCACCAGATCAGCAACGCGGCCGATCAGCGCCACTGCGGTAAACCCGATCACCTGAGTACTAAGAAGCGAGAGTGGCGGCACCTTCTTGTTGTGCTTGATCAGCAATGCCCAGCGCACGGAACGGAAGACGTAGCCGAGGTAAATGCAGGCAACGCCGACGGCGATCCTGCGCCAATCCGCGAGCGCCAATTGGGAACGAAAGACGCCAAAATTGAAGTGGATACTGTCGCGGCCCCACACAACGAGCGCCACCAGCGCTGCCAGGACCACCAGGGTCAAGATGAACTGTTTTCTTTTCAAGCGCTCTCCGTTCCGCGGCCTGGCCTAAGTATCTGCAATCTATGTTAAGGTCTTGACCGCGTTGACGGGGAAAATGCTTCAGGGAGCAAGGCTTTTCCGCCGGGAGCCCGCCGAGATGGATGCGCGGCGGGCCTGCGCCTCGCGCGCCAGCACACGGCGATTGAACTCGTGAATGACGCGTGCCACGTAGGTGCGTGTCTCCGCGTAGGGCGGAATGCCATGGAAGCGGTCTACTGCTTCAGGGCCAGCGTTGTAGGCCGCCAGAGCCAGCGCGAGATTGTCGCGGTACCGGGTAAGCATCTCATCAAGATAAGCTGAGCCGCCAAGCACATTCTGGTCAGGCACGAAGCTGTTCTTTACACCCAGCTCGGCGGCGGTTCCGGGCATGAGCTGCATGAGTCCCTGGGCTCCGGCGGGGCTTACGGCGCGGGCGTTGCCGCCGCTCTCCGCCTTCACCACGCTGGCGAGCAGGTCCACGTCCAGATTGTGCTCACGGCCGGCTCTGGCCAGGATTTCGTTAAGATCCGCGTGATTGAGTTTGGCATTGCTGGCGGGGGGCGCCGCGGCTGCAGTTGGCGCGGCGGTGACAGGCGCGCGCGGCGCGGGCGGGTCGGGAACCGGCTGCACCTCGGCAATGTCCTGCGGAGAGATGTCGATGTAGTTGTCCTCTCCTGCGCTCAGGTAGAGGCGCATGTGGCCGTGGACCTCGGCGTAATGATCGCAGGTCATGGCAAAGCCGTTCCGCAAGGTCACGCGCTCGACCGCCCGCGCCGGCAAAGCAAGGCTCGCCAGCGCTGCCACAGTTACGATCGTGAGAGAAAACTTCAAATACATCTGCGCTCGTCCATCGTTATCCCGTCAAAGCTGGGCCGGAGAGGGCCTGCTGCGACGCGTCAGGACCGCTTCCAGCACCACCGCTACCCCGTCCTGGTCATTGGGCGGGGCCTGTTTCCAGCCGCGCGTTTTGGCCATGGTGCGCAGCTCCGTGGCTGCATTGCCCATCACCACGCTCTGGCCGGCCCACTCCAGCATCTCCACGTCATTCCAGTTGTCACCGATGGCCATCGTCTCCTTGCGATCCACACCCATCCTGCCGGCGAGCTTTCTGAGCGCCCAGCCCTTTGAGATGCCGGGCGGCAGAATGTCAAGAATGGCCAGATCGCGCGCCGGGTACTCGGTCCGCACGCACTCGCAGCGGCTGCTCCATTCGCTTGCCTTAAGAGCCTTTTCCGCCTCTCTCATCCTGCCGATCCCTCCGGCCACCATGCCCTGGATCGGGTCTTCGCCGTCCATGAGCGCCTGCTCCAGAGGACGAACGACCTCGATGGCGTTGCGGTTGGCTTCCACCCACAATGCGATGCGTCCGTTGGCCTGCTCCAGGTTCTCCAGCACCAGTTCGCCGTGCCCCGGCCGGTCGAAGGTAAAGACGACAGTCCCGAACGGTCTCAGCAATCCGCACAAAACACGCGCCACCGGTGCGGGCAGATGAGAACGGTCGATCGAGCCGCCGTCCAAAGTTCGTATCACTGCACCATTCGACGTAATGAGGGGCGTATCCGCTCGAAGATTCAGCCCCTTGAGCAGGGGCTCCGTATAGGCAGTGCGCCGTCCGGTGGCGATGGCAACCGTGATTCCAGCCTGTTGCGCGGCCTTCAGGGCCCTGGCGTTGCGTTGGCTCATCGTCTGCGAAAAGCTTGGCAGCAGGGTTCCGTCCATGTCGATCGCCACAAGCCGGACTGGAGGATGCATAAATCCAGTGTACCGGGCGCAGGCGTGCTACTGAGCTGCCTTCAGCGCCTCGGTGAGCGCTGGAACCACTTCAAACAGGTCGCCGCTGATGCCATAGTCGGCAACCTCGAAGATGGGCGCTTCAACATCCTTGTTGATGGCGACGATGCACTGCGAACCTTTCATGCCGACCAGATGCTGGATGGCTCCGGAGATGCCGACGGCCACGTAAAGCCTGGGCGCCACGGTCTGGCCGGAGCTGCCCACCTGCCGCTCCATAGGCAGCCAGCCCGCATCGCAGATCGGCCGCGAGGCAGCCAGCTCGGCGCCGAGCGCCGCGGCCAGATCCTGGACGAGCGGGAGATTGGCGGCGTCTTTGATGCCGCGGCCTACGCTCACAATGCGCTGCGCTGAGCCAAGATCGACGGTCTGTGCGGACTCGCGGAAGGGCTCGCCGGGCCGGGTGCGGATCTGGGCGGCATCGAGCGTGGGCGCGAAGTTCGAGATGGCAGGCGAAGCCGCGCCGGCAGCAGCGCCCGCTGCCTCGGCAGGGAATGCTCCGGCCTGCACGGAAAGGAAGCAGGGGCCGTTACCGGAGGGCCGATACTGGCCATGCAAGCGGCCTTGCATGAGCTGGCGAGCGAAGACGGGGCCTTCGGCCATGCCAATTACGTCGCCGATCAGCGACTGGCCGAACCGCGCGGCCAGCGCTGGTGCGTAGTCGCGTACCTGGTAAGTATGTGGAAAAACCACATAGTCCGGCTTCTCGGCGCGAATGAGCTGTTCGAGGGCAAGGGTAAAGCCATCGCCCGTGTACGGGGCGAGCAGCGTGTGCTCGACGCGAATGACCTTACCGAGCGGCCTGGCTGCGACCTCCGCGGCGAGAGACTCCGTTTGCGCTCCGATGACGACCGCGGTGACGGCATCATTGAGCCGCTGCCCGGCCGTGAGCGCTTCCCAACTGGTGCGGCCAATGCGGCCCGCGCGCTCTTCACAAATTACAAGGACACCGCTCATAGGACACGCGCCTCCGCTTTGAGTTTTTCGACAAGCGCCGCCGCGGCTTCTTTAGGCGAACCGGACAGCATCTGCGTGGATTTCTTCTTCTGCGGCAACACGATACTTTCCAACACTGCGGTTGGCGTGGCGTCCGCGCCGAGTTCCGCGGCAGCTATCTGGCGCATCTCTTTCGTCTTGGCGCGCTTGATGCCCATCAGAGTGGCGTAGCGCAGCTTGTTGCCGCCGGATTGCATGGTGAGCACGGCGGGCGTGGACGTTTCGATGAACTGAAACCAGCCCTCCTCCATTTCGCGCTTTACTTTGATGCCGGTTTCGGTTTTTTCCACGTGCAGGATCAACGTGGCATGCGGCAGCCCAAGGAGCTCGGCAACGATAACGCCGGTCTGGCCATGGCCGAGGTCTTCCGACTGCAAGCCGGTGAGCACGAGGTCGGGATCTTCGGGCTTGATAGCGCCGGCCAGCAGACGCGCCACGCCGAGAGCGTCGCGCTCGCCCAGGTCGTCACAGACGATGTGGATGGCGCGGTCGGCGCCTTTGGCCAGGGCTTCACGAAGCGTAGAGCCCACGCGCTCCGGCCCGGCACTCACCGCGACCACTTCGCCGCCGTGCTTGTCCTTGAGCTGCAGCGCTTCTTCCAGCGCGTAGGCGTCCGGTTCATTGAGCGCGAATTGCAGGTCCGCCTCTTCAATCCATTTGCCGGACGCGCCGATGCGCACCGGCGCATCGCGCTCGGGAACCTGCTTGATGGCGACAAGAATCTTCATGCTTGAGGTCTCCGGTTGATCTTAGCTGGCGCCGCTGCGCGGCAGTCCGCGAGCGGCCAATTGAGCAATGTCCACGAGCTGCGGCGCGCCATCGCCTCTGGCCGCCAGGGCATCACGGAACATGGTATTGCAGAAGGGGCATCCTGCGGCGATCACCTCGGCCCCTGTGGCGGCCAGTTCGGCGGCGCGCTTGTGGCTCACGCGCTCGCCGGTCTCTTCGCCGAGAAAGGCGAGGCCGCCGCCGGCTCCACAACAGAAGCTGCGCTCGCGCGAGCGCGGAGCCTCGACAAGCTGACCAGCCAGCGCGGCCACGGAGCGCGGTTCGTCGTAGACATTGCGGTAGCGGCCTAAATAGCAGGGATCGTGGAAGACGATTTTCTGCTTGTTTTGGGCAGGCTGTAGCTGGCTTAGATGGCGGGAGAGAAACTCGCTGTGGTGCTCGATTGCTGGAGGCTGGCCGTATTCCTTCCAATCCTCCTGGATTGTGCGGACACAATGGGGACAGATTGAAATCATCTTTTTGACCTTGTTCTGCGCCAGCGCGTCGAGGTTCGATTCGGCCAGTTGCTGGAAGAGCAGGTCATTGCCGAGGCGGCGGACCGGGTCGCCCGTACATTTCTCCTTGCGCAGCACGCCGTAGCTGGTCCCCAGGTGATTCAAGACGCGGACCAGATCCAGAACAATCTCGCGTCCCTTGGGATCGTAGGCGCCCATGCAGCCAAGCCACAGGCAATACTCCTGCGATCCGTCGAAGATGGGCAGCGCATTCTTCTCGATGAACCTGTCGCGCTCGGCCGTGCTCAGGCCCAGGGCGTTGCTGCCGCGTTCGAGAGCGAGAAAAAGCTTGCCGCCGTGTTCGTCTTCCCACGCGCCAGTGTTGACCGCGCCGCGGCGCAGTCCGACGAGGATCGGCACGTGTTCGATGCCCACCGGGCACTGGAACTCGCACGCTCCGCAGGTGGTGCACTGGAAGACGGCTTCCTGCGCGTTGTATTTGCCGAGCAGGGGCTGCTCCGATGCCGGGCCGTACTCGTTCAGGTAGCCGCGCAGTCCAAGAACAATCTCTTTCGGGTTGAGCAGCTTGCCGGTGTTATTGGCAGGGCAGTGCTCGGTGCAGCGGCCGCACTCCACGCAGGAGTAGGCCTGAAGACTGACGATCTGCGTAAGATCGCCGCCGGCGACCAGGCCGAAATCTTCATCGCCTGCGAGGGGCGGAATTCGGCTGAAGCTGCCGCGCGAGAGAAAGACGGTGACGGGGCTCAGAACAAGATGCAGGTGCTTGGTATGGGGAATGACAGGCAGAAAGGCCAGCAGCGTGAGGGTGTGCGTCCACCACAGAGCGTGCGCCGCCGGGCTTGTATCCGGAATGAAGAACGCGGCCAGGTAGGTGACCATCAGGATGAAGATGAGCAGGGCAATCAGGCCGGACTCCCAGGAGAGCTTTTCGCCCAGCCACCGCGGGCGCACCAGAAAACGGCGCGCAAACAGGCCGGCGATGCCGATGGCGCAGGCCAGGGCGAAGATTGCAGCAAGGTAGAAATAAAGGCGTCCGAGATCGCCGGCGGGGTTGAGAAAACCCGCGCCGAACAATGTGGCGCAATGGTTGAGCGAGACCAGGAGAAAAGCACAGAAGGCCCAGAAGACGAAGGCATGCGCGAGGCCCGGCAGCGGGCGCTGGCGGATGACTTTGGCCTGGCAGAGCACCTCCCAAAGGAAGTCACGGATGCGCTTGCCGATAGGCTTGAGGTGAAAGTCAGGATCCTTTTTCGATTTGAGAATCCGGTCGAGGATGGGGCTGAAGCGCCGCCAGAAGGCGTAGATCGAGAGCACGGCCAGGATGGCAAAGAGCAATTCTTCGCTAATGGAGAAGTGCTGCGGCTCGGCCGGAGTGGGATAAAGGGAGATCATAAGCGAACGCCCCACAAGAAACGACGAACTCAAACGCGATTCTGTTTCGTGCCTCTCGCTGACGCCTTCCCGAAACGGCGGCGTTAGTGATTCAGCAGCGCACGATCTTCAGCGAGTCAATACCCTTGGTTGCGTTGCGCGTGTCCACGACGAGCTGCGACTGCTCGACGATTTCGCGGTAGTTGTAGCTGGAGTGGTCTGTGACGATGACGACGGCATCATACTGGCCCAGGTTTTCGAGCGGCGTGTTGGTCATATTGAGCGCGTAGTGGCGGCCCTGGCCCACGGTGGGAAAATATGGGTCGTTGTACGCAACGATCGCGCCCTTGTCCCGGAGCAATTCGATGATTGTGAGCGAAGGCGACTCGCGCAGGTCATCGATGTCGCGCTTATAAGCCAGCCCCAGGACGAGAATCTTGGCTCCATTGACCGGCTTCGCGTGCGTATTCAGGCCCTTGGCGATCTGCTCAATCACGAAATAAGGCATGGCCGTATTGACTTCGCCGGCCAATTCGATAAAACGGGTGCGGAAATCGTACTCGCGCGCTTTCCATGAGAGATAGAACGGGTCAATGGGAATGCAGTGACCGCCCAGGCCGGGACCCGGATAGAAGGCCTGGAAGCCGAAGGGCTTTGTCTTGGCGGCTTCGATGACTTCGTGAATGTCAATGCCCATTTTCATGGACAACTGCTTGAGTTCGTTGACCAGCGCGATATTGACGCAGCGGTAGATATTTTCGAGCAGCTTGGTCATCTCGGCCACGGCCGGGCTGCTGACGCGCACCACGCGCCGGAAGATTGTGCCGTACATGGCCGCGGCCAACTCCGCGGAGACGTGGCCGCAGCCGCCCACAACTTTGGGAATGTCGTGGCGCGCCACAGTATCGTTGCCGGGATCTTCACGTTCCGGCGAAAAGGCCAGATGCACTCCGGTCTCGTCGCCGGCGCGCGCGATCTTCAGGCCGCGCGGGTTGCCGCTTTCGAGCAGCGGAGCCACGATCTCTTCGGTCGTGCCCGGATAGGTGGTGCTTTCCAGCACGATCAGCTGGCCATCATGGATATGGGGTGCAATCGATTTGACCGTCTCCGTGACGTAGCTCAGGTCAGGCTCGTGGTGTTCGTCGAGCGGCGTGGGCACACAGATGATCACCGCATCCATTTGCTCGATCTCGGCATAGTCCGCCGTGGCGCGGAAGCCCGTTTTCTGCGCCTTTTGAATCGCATCAGGGAGGATGCGCACGATGTACGATCCGCCCTCGTTCAGGGTTTTCACCTTATCTTTGGCAATATCAAATCCGGTCACGCGGAAGCGCTCGCCACTGAACAGCAGCACCAGCGGCAACCCCACATAGCCCATCCCAATGATTCCGATGCGGGCTTCGCGGGTTTCCATTTTGCGTTTTAGCTCAATCAGTTTGCTGCCAGTTGCGGTTGTCATCTCGTTCATTGTACAGGCAAATGCCAGATCGGTTCTCTGCATGCCCCGGGGATGGAATAGTATCCTAAGCCGGTGCGGGTCTTATGGATGCGCCCGCAGAATCCGGCCTTTTGAGAGGGCAATTTTGGCTAAATATCTTGTTACCGGGGCAGCGGGTTTCATTGGGCGCTCCATCGCTGCGGAGCTTCTGGCGCGGGGAGAATCGGTTCGTGGGATTGACAGCTTGATTACCGGCAAGCGTGCCAATCTGGCTGGTCTGGAAGCGATGGAGTTCATTGAGGGCGACCTGGCTGAGCCTTCCGCTTGCGCTAAAGCGTGCGACGGTGTGGAGGTTATCTTCCACGAAGCGGCGCTGGCCTCGGTACCGCGCTCGGTGGCCGATCCGGTAGCGACCAACGTCAACTGCGTGGACGCGACACTGAATCTGCTGGTGGCGGCGCGCGCCGCCGGTGTGCGCCGCGTGGTGTACGCGGGCTCTTCTTCCGCTTATGGAGATACGCCCACGCTTCCCAAGCAGGAAGAGATGCTCCCGAACCCCATCAGCCCGTACGCAGTGGCCAAGCTGGCCGGCGAGCACTACATGCGCGTTTTTGCCCGCGTGTACGGACTGGAGACGGTGGTGCTGCGCTACTTCAATGTCTTCGGCCCTTACCAGGACCCGACGTCGCATTACTCTGGCGTATTGGCGATCTTTTGCCGCATGCTGCTGGCCGGAGAACAGCCCACGATCCACGGAGACGGCGAACAGAGCCGCGACTTTACCTACATCGACAACGTCGTTGAAGCCAATTTGCTTGCTGCCTCGGCCCCGGCGGCGAAGGTGGCCGGACAGATGATGAATGCAGCCACAGGTTCGCGGATTACATTGAACGAGACCTTTAAGATCCTCTGCGAGCTGACCGGCTATAAGGGGAAGCCCGCTTACGGACCGCCTCGCGCAGGCGATGTCCACGACTCGCTGGCCGATATCGGCCGGGCGAAGGAACTGCTGGGCTACGAGCCGAAGGTGGATTTCCGGGAGGGACTGCGCCGCACCGTCGAGTGGTATAGGGAAAGTGGAGCAGCCAGCGAATCCGCCTGAGCCATTTTGAGGGACTGGCCCGCAGGACAGTATTCGCCCGGCCAAACCAGACGCAATTCAGCCCCGCCAGCGCAACCGAATATGTGCACGTACATCGGGTTACACTGGCGGAGCCTTCGGGCAGGGAATTGGCTCCGCTCGCGCGAGCGGGTGTTAGACGCGCTCGATGACCACGGACTCCAGCACAACGGGCTTATGTGGCTTGTCCTGCGCGCTGCGCGGGACAAGCGAGATCTTCACCACGATATCCTGCCCTTCAACCACTTCACCGAAAATCGTATGGTTGCCGGTGAGCCAGGGCGTGGGCGCGACGGTGATGAAGAACTGGCTGCCGTTGGTGTTGGGTCCGGCATTGGCCATCGCCAGCTTGCCGGCCTTGTCGAAGCGATGCGGTGAGCCTTTGGTCTCGTCCTGAAAACGATAGCCGGGTCCACCCATGCCACTGCCGGCCGGATCGCCGCCCTGGATCATGAAGTCGGGTATGACGCGGTGGAAGATGGTGCCGTCATAGAGCTTGTCGGAAGACGTCTTCCGGGTGACGGGGTGGGTCCACTCGCGCGAGCCCTCGGCCAGTTCGATAAAGTTCTTGACGGTGATGGGCGCGTCAGCCTCGAAGAGGCGGACCGTGATCTTGCCTTCGCTGGTGTTGAAGACGGCGTAGGTTCCTGCAGCTAGTGCCATGGAAACTCCTGGGTGAGAGTGATGGTTACTGTTGAGGCGCGGCGGGCGCGGGCTGAAAGACGGGTTGCTCGTCGCCGGGCAGAGGCGGCGGCGGCTGGCCTTCAGGCACGATGGTCACCTTCTTGAGCAAGACCGGGGTGAGCGGCTTGTCATTGTCGTCGCGCGGCACGAGGGCAATGGTTTTGACTACATTCACGCTCGGCCCGTCACACTGGCCGAAGATGGTGTATTGCTGATTCAGGGTGGGGTAGGCCTGCTCGGTGATGAAGAATTGGCTGCCGTTGGTGTTGGGTCCGGAGTTGGCCATGGCCAGCCGGCCGGGTACATCGAAGTTGAGGTTCGGATCGAACTCGTCGTTGAACGTGTAGCCGGGATCGCCCATGCCCGTGCCCACCGGGTCCCCGCCTTGAATCATGAATCCAGGAATGACGCGGTGGAAGATGGTCCCGTTGTAGAGCGGCTTGTTGTGTTCGACCTGCTTGGTGGCGGGATTGGTCCAGTCCTTCGTGCCCTCGGCCAGGCCGATGAAGTTGGCGACGGCGACGGGCGCCTGCTTCTGGAAGAACTGGCAGGTGATGCGGCCCATGGAGGTGTCCATGACAACGAACGGGCCGCTGGGAATCACCATGGCCGCGGGCGTGGCCGTGGGTGCGTCAGGCAAATCGTCAGTGGACGAGGGCTGCGTCGCGGGTTGCGAAGGGGGCGGCGGAGTGGACTGCTGCGCAAAGAGGGCGCAGGCCGCTGCAAGGGCCGGAACAAGAAGCGCAAACTTGAATTTCATATCCAGATATGAGGGTAAATGATGCGCGGGCGCCGCTGCCACTGCGGCAGGCCGCCTCCGTATCGTATTGTTATCTGGTATGCATTTCTTACATTCGCGCATTCTTCATGGGCGCCGGACGGCATTGGCCTGCGTCGTACTTTGCCTTCTTCTGGTTCCGGTGAGCGGAGTCACACAGGCAGACAAGTCCGGCGGGCAGACCGGCAAGGCAGCCGGCAGCGAAAAACCCGGCGCTGAGAAACCCACTACCACGGCTAAGAATGAGTTTCCACCGTTACCGCCCCCTGCGCACACCGAGCAGACGATGACGCTGGACGGCAGGACGCTGCACTATACCGTCACCGTTGGCGCGCTTCCCGTGCGCGATCAGAACGGCAAAGTGGCCGGGAAAGTGGTGGTTACTTCCTACACAATGCCGGGGAAGGACCGCGCGGTCACCTTCGCGATCAACGGCGGGCCGGGCGCATCGAGTGCATTTCTGAACCTCGCCGCCATCGGGCCCAAGCATTTGAAGGTGGGCAACGAAGGCGACAGCCCTTCTGATCCGGCCGTGCTCACTGACAATCCAGGCACATGGCTCGACTTTACCGATCTGGTGTTCATTGATCCGATCGGCACGGGATTCAGCCGCTCGCTCGTCTCCGAGGATGAGACGAAGAAGCTCTTCTACAGCACCGATCCGGACATCCACTATCTCTCGCACGTGATTTATGACTGGCTGGTGACGAACGACCGGATGGAATCGCGCAAATACTTTGTGGGCGAGAGTTACGGAGGCTTCCGCGGCCCGCGCATCACCTATTATCTGCAATCGCAACTCGGCGTGGCGATGAACGGCGTCGTGCTGGTTTCGCCTTACCTGAATCCGACGATTGAAAATAACGGCGATCTTTCGCCGCTGCCGTGGATGCTGACGCTGCCCTCGATTACCGCTGCCAATCTGGAACGCGAGAAGAAGCTGACGCCCGCGGCGATGGCGGATGTGATCGCCTATACCGAGGGCGAGTACGCAACCACCCTGATCCAAGGCCGCTCCGATCCGGCGGCCACGCAGAAAATGATCGCGCGCGTGACGGAGATGACGGGGCTCGACCCGCAGTTTGTGAAGTTTTCCGGAGGGCGCCTCGAAACCCGCGCGTATCTGCGCGAGGTCTACCGCGAGCAGGGCAAATTGGGCTCGGTGTACGACTCCAACGTGACCATGTTCGATCCATTTCCTTACTCGCCCGATCAGCGAGCCAACGATCCTCTGCTGGCCAGCATGATTGCTCCCTTGACGACGGCGATGGTGGATTTTGTTACCCGCACCGTGGGTTGGAAAGTGGACGCGCGCTATAACGCGCTCTCCTACGAGGTGAACCGGCTGTGGGTGGGCGGCAGCGATCTGCGCGCCGGATCAGTAACGCAACTGCGGCAGTCGGTGGCCGCCGATCCCAAGCTTCGCGTGATCATTGCGCACGGCTGGAACGATCTCTCGTGCCCGTTCATGGGATCCCTCCTGACGGTGAATCAAATGCCGGTGATGGGCGATCCAACGCGCGTGGCGGTGCATGAGTATCCCGGCGGGCACATGTTCTATACCCGTGAGTCGAGCCGAACTGAACTGCGCAAGGATGTGATGGCGATGTACGCCAAACACTGAGTGTGGTCCACGGTTTGCGCTCTTCCGGCCACGGCAGCCGGAAGAGCGTTGTTCCAGGTCAGACAATTTGCAGGAAGCGGTTCGGGGCAAGCTCAGCGCCGGGGAAGACCAGATTCAAGTTGGAGGCGCCGAGCGTTTGCGTCACCAACTCGCCCAGCACCTGGCGGTAGTCGGTGGTGAGAGCAAGGTCGCGGCCCTGGTTGAGCTGATCGTTGTCGAGGCCGGGCCAGCGGCCATATACCTTGCCGCCCTTCACATTGCCGCCCAGCACAAACATGGCGTTGGCGTGCCCGTGGTCGGTGCCGCCGGTGCCGTTTTCGCGCGCGGTGCGGCCGAACTCCGACATGGTAACGAGCGTGACGTTCTCGGCGCTGTCGCCCAGGTCGCGCCAGAAAGCGGCAATGCTCTGGGAGAAGTCGCGCAGCCGGCCGGAGAGCTGGCCATCGACGCCACCCTGATTCTGGTGCGTGTCCCAGCCGGTCACGTCCGTGAAGGCAACTTGCACGCCGAGATTCGCCTTAAGAAGCTGCGCGATCTGGCGCATGGAGTTGCCGAATTCGGTGTTGGGGTAGTTTGCGCCGGGTGCGGGCTGGTATTTGCCGGGATCGGCGGCGCGCAGCATTTTGACGGCGTCGAAGGTCTCGTCGCCCGCGGCGTGAAAGATGCGGTCGCCCGAGTCGGCGTACATGGCCTCAAAGGCCCTGGCGGCTGGCGAAAGCGTGGCTCCGCGGCCGGCGACGGTGAAAGCATTGACATTGCCGATGGCGATGGCGGGAACACGGCCGGCAAGCGTGAGCGGGATTTGTGGGCCGAGAGCGAGAGCGCGGAAGGCGGTGTACATCTGGCGGTTGCGGGCGCCGCTGCACGCTTCGCAGGCATCCTCGGCCTGCAGGGCGCGGTTAAGCCAGCCATCCTGCGTGCTCTTTACGCCGGGCGTTCCCGATTCCATGTAGTCCTGCGCGTCGAAGTGCGAGCGGCTCATGTTGGGCGATCCCACGGCGTGGACGATGGCGAGTTGGCCCTGCTGGTAGAGCGGTTTGAAAGAGGAGAGCGAGGGATTCAGCCCAAAGAATCCGTCCAGATCGAGTACCCGGTTTTGCGGGATGGCGATACTGGGCCGCATCGCGTAGTAGTTCTTTTCCCGGTAAGGCACAACGATATTGAGGCCGTCGGCGGCGCCGCGCTGGAAGATGACCACCAGGCGGCGGTCCGGCGAAGCGGCGGATTCAGCCAGCACGGAGCGCACGAGAAATGTGGGAATGGCTGCGGTGCCCGCAATGGCAAGGGCGCCTTTGTGCAGCAAGAATCGGCGGGTAAGCTGCATGGTGTGTCTCCTGGTTTCTTCTTGCCTAGCGTCGCTGGAACTCCGGTGAGCCGATCAGCAAACCGGCCAGCAGTTGGTCTTGTCTTTCCAGTTGGCGCGGCGCGAGCCGGCCGTTGAATCGCCGGACCGCGGAGATCGGCCGGACGGCCGCGGATTCGCGCGCATTCTGCGCTTCAAACTGACTGAGCGCGGCGGAACGGGTGGAGATGCTGGCGCCGCCGGGAAGGAGCATCCGCTCCAGCCGGGCTTCTTCGGTTGCCGGGTCAGGAGCCGGACCGGAAGCAAGGTTTGCCACTTCTGTTTCCGGAGTCCAATTCACCTTGATACCCGGCAGCCGGCCGGCCGCGAGCGCCACAGCAAAGTTCATGCGGTCCACCAGCGCGCCGGTGTTGACCCACGCAGAGGAGTCCCAATCGTAGCCGTTGGGTGGAATGCATCCGTAGACTGGCATGCCCATCACGCGAAGCGCATTGGCCAGCGGCATGTAGTCTTCGACGTCGGCATTGCTGGCGCGGACCGCCGAGGCTACGTATTCGATCGGCGTCTTCACCTTGTTCTGGTAGTCGCTGGTGGACCAGAACTCAGGCGAGTCAAAGAGAGTCTTGAGAACCGCCGAGATATTGCCGCCGCTGGCGAGATATGCTCTGGCCATGCGATCGACGAGGGCCTGCGGCGGGTTGTCGCTGACGAAGCGCACCGCCAGTTCGCTGCAGATGAAATGCGCCGTGGCGGGCCGTGTGGCCAGAAGATGAAGAAGCTGCTCGCCCTCCATCTCGCCGTTCTGCTTGAACTTCACGCCCATCACCTTCTTCGTGCCCGGCTCATGGCGAGCGGGATTAAAGATGAACCCGCCCCCAAGCTGCGGGCGATCGACAGTCCACCCGGTGAGGATGCGCGCCACCTGGATCACATCCGCCTGGGTGTAGCCGCCGTTGACGCCGACGGTGTGCAGTTCCATCAGCTCCCGGCCGTAGTTTTCATTGATGCCGGGAGGATCCTGCCGCTGATGGGCGCGACGGCGCCAGGCGGCATGCTTGAAGCGCTCGGCGGCCAGCGAATCGGGGCCGACGCTACTGGCGTTGTCGAGATAGAGCATCATGGCCGGGCTGTGCGCCACGGCTTCGAGCAGGTCTTCGAATTTGCCCAGCGCATACGGCTCAATCGTGTCCCGCTCATAGCTGACCAGGTAGTAGGGCATCTGCTCGTCTTTGTGCAGATAAATATTGAAGTGATTGAGCCAGAAGTCAGCCATCACCTGCTGGAGCTGGGCATTGGAATAGATGTCGCGCAGGAGGCGCTCGGAGATGAGCTCCTGCGTGACCATGCCTTCGGGGTTTTCGAGCGCGCCGACAATCTCCTTTTGGCCGGGGCTGAGTCCGGCGACGAGCGCTGCGCGCTGCGGTGGCCTGAGAGCTTTGATGAAGGCGTCGAACTGCGGTTCCCGGATGGCGACAAGGCGCGCGACCCGCTGCTGGGGTGGCAGGGTAAGAATGTCGCTGATAAAGGATGCATCGACGGGCTCCGCCTGCTCCTCGTCACCGGCCATCATGTCCATCTGGCCCGGATCGGCCATATCCGCACCCGGACTGGTGCTCTGATCCATCGGCGCTGCGACGCTCAACCCAGACGCTTCGCTATTCGTCATGACCGGCGCGCCGGAGGAGAGCCTTTGGAATTTGCGCTGGCCGATCGCCCGGTTCTGCTGTCTCGCCCGGATCCGGTAGATCTGGTTTTCATAGATCGCCTGCAGGACGGAGTTTTGCGGGATAGGCGCTCTGCCGTTCATCGCCATGCGGATCATGGCGTTGCTGGGATAGCGGTAGATGAGCGTCGGAATGCCCCACTGCATGGCAGGGAATTGGGCCAGCCGGGCATCGAGCGCCGTCTCGTCGAGGCTTGCCGGATGTAATTGCTGATCGAACCACTTCTCCAGGCCCATGGCGCGCGCGGCTTCCAGATCGCCGGGCCGCGGGCCGAAGGTAAAGCGGTTGAGGGCGTGAAGAATTCGGGCATCGCCGTGCAGTTGCGTGGATCGATAGCCGGCCTTGGCTGCTGTGGCGCGGGCGGCCGCAGCGGATTGAGCGGAGGCGAACGGCGTCACGCACAGGCTCGAGCACAGCCAGAGAGCCAGAAAAGCTCGCAGCGATTCCATCAATGACGCTCCAGTCACGGGATAGCCGGGGAAGCTCGCGGCACAAATCCGCTACACGGGCAGACGGAATTATCGGGGAAAAGTTGCGGTGAAGCCATTCTAAAGGTGAGAACTGGCCGGTGGCAGTGGTTCAGGCGGCGTTAGCAGCCTTTTTTGCAGCGGGCCATGATGGCGGCGTGGAGGCGCTCGCGGAGTCCCGGGGGCAGGTCAAAAATCTCGTGAGAACGGTAGATTTCGATGGTCTTGCGGGTAGTGTTGAAGATGACTTCGCAGTGTTCGCACTTATGCATGTGGTGTTCGATCTCCGCGCGTATCTCTGCGGTGACCGTATCGTCGATAAGATCGTCAAGAAGAGCGAGAAACTCAGTACAGGTCACTTCTCAACCCCCGTTTTCCGTGGCCCTGTTTTCTTGCGAAAGTACCGGCTCAAGCGCTCGCGCAGTTGCAGGCGCGCCCGCAAAAGGCGCGACTTTACGGCCGGAACGCTCAGTCCGAGCGTCTCTGCCGTCTCTTCGGTTGACAGACCCTCCACATCGCGCAGGACGAAGACAATGCGAAAACCCTGGGGAAGTCCCCGAATCGTCTTGCGCAGAATCTCCGCCAGTTCGGACTGGCTGTAGTTCTGCTCCGGATCGGGAGCCCAGTCGGCAAGATCGCGCGGAACAGTTCCCTCCTCGGTTTCCATGTCCTCGTCGATCGAAACCATTTTGCCGGTGCGCCGCTTGCGCAGCCGCATCAGGCTTTCGTTTACCGCGATTCGTACCAGCCATGTGTAAAACTTCGAATTCCCCTGAAACTGATCGAGCTTCTCATACGCCTTCAGGAACGCATCCTGCATCACGTCCTCGGCATCCTCGCGGTTCTGCGTAATGTGCTGCGCGATGCGGAAGACCTGGCGCTCATACTTGCGCACCAGCGTATCGTAGGCGGAAACATCACCGCCGCGGACCCGTTCTACCAGGGCCACATCGGGATGCTGCTCGTTTTCGCCTGCAATAGGTTGGATGGTCGACATGGGAGTTGGTTGCGGCAATTCCTGCTGTCCGGCAAACAGGGTTGAATTTGGGCCGTCAAAAGATGAGTGTAATTGACTACGGGGCGGTGGACCAAGTTACGAGCGTCCGCACAGCCCCTATCGAGTTCGGAACCTTGTGGTAACACAGGTGATTCCTGACTCCCACGGTACGTAAAAAGAAGGCTAGAGTGTAAATATGGAGCTCGTGGTTGTGCCTGCCCGCCTTTCACGCCTGGTCTCGCGGTGCCTGGCTGGCCTGCTTTCGATAATGATGATCGCTGCGCCGATCGAAGGCCAGCCGTATGGCGGCCCGGGCGCTCAGTCCTCCTCTTCCTCCACCGCAACCACAACACAGTCCGGCAAATCCAAATCAAGTAAGACCCGGACAAAAAAGTCGGCCCAAAAGAAGCCGGCCCCGACAAAGAAGAAGACGACACGGCGCGCCACAAAGCGCCGGCGTGTCGTCCACAGGGAAAGCAGGGCGTCAAGGGTCGCCCGGACAGCGCGGATCAGGCAGGCTTTTGTCGCTTCCACTGAATTGCGGCCCATGGCCCAGCAACTGGCTACGCTGCGCAGCCCGGCGGCGTACGCCGGGGTCACCCGTTACGCAGAGCAGCACGCGGGCGAGGCCGCGGCGACGGCTTATCTGGCGCTGGGGCATGCATATCTCCTCGACGGACGCTATACCGAGGCAGAGTCCAGCTTTCGCAAGTCCCGGCAGGCCGGTAAGGACCTGGAAGACTACGCGGTCTTTCTGGGCGCGGAAGCCAGTCATGATGCCAGCGACGACGCCGCGGCCGAAACGCTTTTGCACGGCTTCACGGAGCGTTTTCCTGACAGCATCTTTACCGATCGCGCGCCTGAGCTGGAGGCGAAGGTGCTGCTGGCGATGAACAACGCCCCGGGCGCGGAACAGGTTCTCCAGCAGGCGCTCAAAGCCGGCCTCGATGTGGCGGGTCGTTCCGGCTTCCAGCTTGCGCAGGCGCAGGTGGCATTCGCCCTCGGAAGGGAAGCGGAAGCCGAGCAGGACTTCAAGCGCGTGCTCCTGGATCATCCGCTCAGCTCAGCGGCGCAAACCGCGTTCGACAAACTCACGTCGATGGGCGCCGGGGCAATCCTGACCACCGCCGACCTGCGCAGCCTGGGAGACGCGTACTACAACGCCGGCCGCTACAGTCAGGCTGTCCGGCAGTACCGCACGCTTCTCGGCATGCCAGGCCTGAGCAGCCAGAGCCGCAATAGCTTTGCCGTGGCCGCGGCCGCCTGCGATTTGAAACTAAAGCGGCTGACGAGGGCCCAGGCGCTTGCCCTGCCTGACACGAATGATGAAAACGGCGCGCGGCGGCTCTATCTGTTGATGGAGTTGGCCAGGGACCGCAGCGACACCGATCAGCAGAAGAGCATTGTGACCCAGATGGAGTCCCGGTTTCCGCAGAGCCGCTGGCTGGCCGAGGCACTCTTTTCCAGCGGCAATATGTACCTGCTGCGGAACGACTTTCCAACTGCCGTTGAATATTACCGTTATCTAGCCGCGCATTTTCCCGACAACCGCTACGCGGCCGCCGCCCACTGGCGCGCGGGTTGGCTCAATTACCGGATGGGAAATTATCCGGAAGCGGCACGAATCTTTGACGAGCAGATCAGGCTCTATTCCGGTTCCACCCAGGCCGTGGCCGCGCTGTACTGGCGAGGACGCCTCTACGAGACTTTGAGCCACAATCCGGCGCGGGCCGCGGCCAATTATCGCGCCATCGTCCGCGCCTATCCCCACTATTTTTATGCGCTGCTGGCCCGGCAAAGGCTTTCGACGCTCGGCGATACGCAGCAGGTCGCGGCGGCGCAGCTTGATCGCTTTCAGCCCCTGCCGGCGCCGCGGCTCGTAGATACCTTCCCCGCCGGAAGTCCTCATCTGGCAAAAGCCCGGCTGCTGGCGAACGCCGGCCTGAACGAGTACATTGCCGAGGAGATCGATGCGGATCCTGATTCAGCGTCCTGGGGCGCGCTTGCAACCGCGCAGATTTTCGCTTCGTACGGCCAGATCTTCCGCGCTCTGCGCGCGATGAAGCGGGCGCTGCCGTATGCGGCATCGGTTCCCATTAAGTCGATCCCGCTGGCGTACTGGCAGATCCTGTTTCCCGAGCCCTGGTGGAATACGATCAAGGCCGAATCGGCGAAGAACAACCTCGATCCCTATCTTGTAGCTTCGTTGATCCGCCAGGAATCGGAATTCAACCCTTCGGTCGTGTCCTATGCCAACGCCTACGGCCTGATGCAGTTGCTGCCTTCCGTGGGCAGAGCCATGGCGCGCCAGGAGGGGCTGCGCTATTTCCGAACCTATCAATTGCTCGACCCTGAAACCAATATCCGTCTGGGAACGCGCTATCTGCGCCAGATGCTCGACAAGTTTGGCGGAGTGGAGGAGTATGCCCTGGCCGCTTACAACGCGGGTGACTACCGCGTGGCCGACTGGAAAGCGGACGGCCCCTACCAGGGCATGGATGAGTTCGTGGAGTCGATCCCCTTTACTCAGACCCGTGAGTATGTGCAGGCGATCATGCGCAACATGGCAATGTACAAAGAGATCGATCAATTCGCGCACGGACAGAGCAGGGAAACGGCTACTGCGGCGCGATAGCCTGATTGTGGAACGGGGAATCCAACTCGACACGGTGTCGCGCCGAATCCGGTTGACTTCCCAAGGTATCCCCGGCAACACTGAGTTCGACCGGAGACTTCTAAGCCTCTGGAGCGCCATTCGCAGCCTGCTGTTGCAGTACAGCAGGGCCGGCCGGAATGTTGGACGCGCCCCTGTTGATCTCAATCCGGTGGAGGGCAGGATGTCAGCCAACTTGCAGTTTCTGGAAGAATGGATCCCCGAAAAGATGGACCCCGGAACGATCTTCGTCCTGGAAAACCAGTCCAAGTTAGGCAATACGCAGAATCCATACGTAGCCGTCATGTCCTGCCCGCGCTGCGGCACCCTGGGCCTGATTACGCAGCGCCAGCTCTGCGGCGGAGAAACGATGATCTGTGGTGGCGAGGTTTGCTCGGCCGAATACCGGCTGGACGGCGAAAATATCCGCTACCGGATTCCGCAGTAGCGGCCTGCGCGCAGGCCGGCTGTGGCGATGCCTGCGGATGCGCTCCGCGGCGGCGGGGTTACTGGCTCCAGTAGCCGGTCGCCTGTGCGCAAAACCGGCACGAGGGCCACTCCTCGGCTAACATAGAGCAGGAATCATTTGCTCTCAGGCCCGGATGGCGAAATCGGCAGACGCAGCGGACTTAAAATCCAGCAAAGTCTCGCATAAGCGTATTAAAATCAATCATATATAGCTTTACTTT
>JAJZAL010000248.1 GCA_021799405.1 Acidobacteriota bacterium | reverse complement strand
GACCTCCGCGCCGGTGACTTCCACGTCGCGCATCTTTTCAGCCAGCATGGCGGCGGAGACATCACCGTTCTTCACAGCAAAAGTGCCTCCGAAACCGCAACATCGATCAACATTCGCCAGTTCCACAAGTTCGATGCCGCGCACCTTGCGCAGGAGGCGTAGTGGCAGATCGCCAAGATGAAGGCCCCGCAGCGAATGGCAACTGGCGTGATATGTAACGCGATGCGGGTAGTATGCGCCGACGTCTTCCAGCCCAAGCTTGTGTACCAACAGCTCAGAGAACTCAAAGACTCGTGGGAGCAGCTCTTCGACGGTCCGAATCAAGTACGCGTCTCCAGCCGCGGCGGCCATCTTTGGATAATGATCGCGGATCATCGCGACACAAGAGGAGGACGGAATGCAGACGGATTCAGAATCGCGGAAGACATCCACGAAGCGCTGCATCAGGGGCAGGGCTTCTTCCTGGTAGCCGGTGTTGTAATGCATCTGGCCGCAGCAGGTTTGTTCCATGGGGAACTCAACCGTGTGCCCCAGCCGCTCCAGCAGACGCACGATGCTTTTTCCTGTCTCGGGGAAGAGCAGATCGTTGTAGCAGGTGATGAAAAGAGATATGCGCAACTTGTCTCCATCGCCATCGCGTATGGTTTTTGGCCGATGCGCTACCAGGTACGCCACCGGAAATCCAAGGATAGCAGGGCCAAGTTTCAGAGGAAAACAGATTACGATTTGAAATTCCGAATGCGGCGAGGAGAGAATCGAGCGGGCTTGCACCATCGAAGAACTACCGGGCCGGCTTCAACGGAAGCCGGCCTCTGTGACGAAGGCCCATCCGAGTGTGGAGCAAAAAAGCGAAGAGCCCGAATGGTTGATCCGGGCTCTTCGGGTTGAAGGCTGGCCGAGGCTATTTGCGGCTGGCCTTGGCCGTGACCTGTAATGTGACAGAGGTTGTGTGTGTAACGCCGCCTCCGGTTGCGGTGATGGTAATGGTTTCTGTGCCCGTGGTGGCGTGCTTGTTGGCCTTGATGGTCATGGTGGAATTGCCGGAACCGGGCGCGGCGATTGTGCTTGGACTGAACGATATGCTGATGCCCCTGCCCGCTCCAGAGGCCGTCAGGCTGACGCTGGAATTGAAGCCCCCACTGACGGAGGTGGTAATGGTGTCGGTGGTGGAACCGCCCTGTGCCACCGAAAGCGACGAAGAGGCAGCAACCATTGTGAAGTCACCCGATGTTGTGGCCTTAACCGTGAGGGAAACAGTGGTGGACTGTGTAAGCCCGCCGCCGGTGCCCGTGATGGTAATCGGGTAGGTCCCCGCAGTGGCTGTAGAGGCCACCTGGAAGGTGACTGTGGAGGTTCCGGAACCGGGTGCTGCGATGGGGTTGGTCCCAAATATGACTGTGACGCCTGATGGCACGTTCGAGGCGGAAAGAGCAATGGAATTATTGAAACCACCGGCGACCGCGGTTGTGATGGTGGAGTTGCCACTGCTGCCTTGAGCAACGGACAGTGATGTGGGCGAAGCGGAAATGGTGAATGACGGAGTCTGCGTGGTGGAACCCGTCAAGGCTGCCAGAAGACCGGAGTTGGGGCTTCCCCATCCGGTGACCAGGTCATAGCTGGGAACCGCCGAATAGCTTCCTGAAGATCCACTGGTGATGTCATGGAAGTCAGCCGAATAGCTGGAGGTGACGTTCTGCGCGTAGATGGTTGGGTTGAGGAAGCCTATGGTTGACTGCCCGTCTGCAACAAGTTGCTGATTGACCAGCGCGATGTAACCGGCCCACATGGGCGCAGCAAAGCTGGTGCCGCCATACAGGTTTGAGGTGCAGGTGGTCTGGTCCGCGCAGACATAAAAGGTGAAGTTTGCGTTCGCTGATACGTCCGGCCCGTTGCGATAGGTGGTGGAGCCTTTGTTGCTCGCATTGATGACGCCGGGAAGCTGCTGCCAGGAAGGTATGGGAATTCCGTCAGGAGAAATGCCGCCACCACTGTCTGCCCAGGCAGTTTCCGACTTCCAGGGACCGCCCGCGCTCGATGTCGTGAGATCGGTGCCACCCACAGAAACCACGTTGGCATCGTCGGCCGGCCACGCCTCCACGTGTCTTGACCAGGTGGAATTGTCGCCCGAGGCTGCGAAGAAGTTTTGCCCCTGGGCGGCCATCTTCTCGAAATAGGGATCGAGAGTGGATGGGTCGGCCGGCGTCCATCCCCAGGAGCAGCCGATGGTGGTAGGCAACGGGTTGTGAGTGGTCATCGCGGCGATGATGGCCGTATCCGTTGAGCCGATGTACATGGTAAGACTGTTGAGAGCTGGGGCCATGCCGAGGGCCTGTGTCATGTCCAGGGTTTGTTCCGTATCGTCGCACCTATTGGCATAAAGGCATGAGGTGCTGGTTCCGTCGGTGGAAAGCAGAGTAATGGGAACGTTGTTCGTCTGTTTGACATTCGAGAAATAGGTATTCAGGTCGGCGAGGTCGGTACCGTAGTACTCCAGCAGCCCGAGATTCTGACCGGCGCCATTGAGGCTGCCTGTTCCGTAATATGCGGCCCGCATGTCACTGCCGAGGAATGAAGCGGATGGCCCGGAACCGGTGGTGGCTTGCGGAGATACCGCGTTCACGCTGATTCCGTGTGCCTTGGCGTAGACAGCCTTCGACACATACATAGGATGGGGTATCGAGTAGTTGTCCAACCCCGAGACGTGCCAAAGATCAAAGTGCAGGCTGGTTGTCGGTGTGCGGTCCGGGGAATAGAAATCCCGATGGTGGACCGGATCATGATAGATCCGCATCGTCACATGGAAAGCTGCATTGACAGAAGATACAGGGCCGCGGATGACCACGTTCATTCCGTCGCGAGAGCCGCCGATGACTGTAAACCCGCTGGCTTTGAGATACGCAACGGTTGCGTCGTACTCGGCTACGCTGGGGCCATACAGGGCTGTGAACTGTGCGGGTGTCAGATAGTGGTGATACTCAGGGCTTTCAGGGTCGTATAGCTCAGACAGGAACTCCCGTAGACCTTGCTGATTGGTGAGCGGCAATACCACGTTCAGGGTCATCATCGTGTTGGTGGACATCAACCTGACGGGCGTAGCTGTGCCATTGCGGACGACATTGCGAACATGATGCGTCTCAAAATACTGGGCAAAACTGCTTCGCGATCCGACAACAAGAAAGATCGCCGTGACGAGCAGAACGATGTTTCTTTTTCGAAACATGGTTGGCCTCCCATGGAAATCCGAGGTTCCATACGGAACTGTGCCGAGTGTGTGCCCGCGTGAAATCTGCGTCAAGGGAAGAGATCGAGGAATATTTTCCGCTTGGAAAGCGAAGTTCCTGTTGAGGGGCCAGATGCGTCAACAAGCCTGACTGGATTGCCTGAGCAGGATCTATCGCGGCGGATATCGGGCATGGAAAGAGATAAATACCTGATAAATACGCGAAGTTTTCGCCGGCTTTCGTTGCCGACCGTGATTCAAGAGCTGTGGTGCTGGTCCGCGAACGAGCCTGGAATTGGCTGCGGAGAATATCTGCAAGCAGGACAGGGAGCCTCCCCGTAATGATCGAGGAAACATCCCTGATTCTGGCTGCTTGCCAGGCGGCTACTTCTTGTCGCTGCTCCCCTTGAGCTGAGGCATCTTTGAATCTGTGCCTAGAGTCAGCAACCCGGTCTGGGCATACGTCATGAGCTTCTCACGTGTGTCGGTAATGTCCAGATTTCTCATGGTGAGCTGACCGATTCGGTCGCGTGGCGAGAAGGTGGATTCGCCCTTTTCCATCGTCAGCCGTTCGGGATGGAAGGTAAGATTCCGCGATTCAGTATTGAGTATGGTGTAGTCATTGCCGCGGCGCAGTTCCAGTGTGACTTGACCCGAAACCGGCTTGGCAACCCACCGCTGCGCGCTTTCTCTAAGCATGATGGCCTGAGGATCGAACCACCGGCCCTGGTAGAGCAGGCGGCCCAGCTTGCGTCCATTATCGCGGTACTGCTCGATAGTGTCTTCGTTGTGAATCCCGGTGATCAGGCGCTCGTAGGCGATGTAGAGCAATGCCAGACCTGGTGCTTCATAGATTCCGCGGCTCTTGGCTTCAATGATCCGGTTTTCAATCTGGTCGCTCATGCCCAGCCCGTGGCGGCCACCAATGCGGTTGGCTTCGAGCATCAGTTCGACCGGATCGCTGAACTCTGCGCCGTTGAGTGCCACCGGCCAACCTTCCTCAAACCGGACAGTCACTTCTTCGCGTTTGACCTCGACGTCGTCACGCCAGAAGGCCACGCCCATGATCGGCGCGACGATCTTCATGCTGGTGCTCAAATGCTCGAGATCTTTGGCCTCATGCGTTGCGCCCAGCAGATTGGAGTCAGTCGAATAGGCTTTTTCGGCAGACATCTTATAGTCGAAGCCGGACTTCTGCATGAATGCCGACATTTCCGCGCGACCGCCCAGTTCCTCAATAAAAACGGGGTCGAGCCAGGGCTTGTAAATCCTCAGATCCGGATTCACCAGCAGTCCGTACCGGTAGAAGCGCTCGATGTCGTTGCCCTTAAACGTGCTTCCGTCGCCCCAGATGCCGACCTCGTCTTCGCGCATGGCGGTGACGAGCATCGTACCCGTGACGGCGCGTCCGATCGGCGTGGTATTGAAGTAGGTCACTCCGGCTGTGGAGATGTGAAAGGCTCCGCTCTGCAGCGCCGACAAACCTTCCCGCACCAATTGGGTGCGGCAGTCGATCAAGCGCGCTTTTTCCGCGCCGTATTCGAGTGCCTTGCGTGGAATCAGTTCGTAGTCGGACTCATCTGGTTGTCCCAGGTTGGCCGTATATGCGTAAGGAAGTGCGCCCTTCTGCTTCATCCAGTGAAGCGCGGCGCTGGTATCGAGGCCCCCGGAAAATGCGATTCCGACCTTTTGGCCGACGGGGAGCTGTTCCAGAATATTGGACATTATTTATGGATTTCCCTGTGAGTATTCGGCAACTGCAATGGCTGCTATTCCTTTCATTGTATGGGGCAGCAGGCTGTGTGGCATGGGGACCTCAGAAAATCCTGCAGGAGGAAGCAAGCACGGCCACAATTGCAGCTGAGCAAGCAGTGGAATGCGTGGCACGATGGCCGAAGTTCCTGTGCGTTCTTGAAAGGAGATATAGTATGCCTGAACTGGCACACCGTACCCGGATCATGGTACTTATCTGCCGGACCGGAGAATCCAGAAAGGCTATTTCGAGGAAGCTGATGAAGAATTCTGGCTATTCGATTTCCGGGTGTGTCGTTGTCCTTGCGTTGCTGTGCTGGGCGTGTCCTGCCCTCGGTCAAGCGGTTGTGAGCGGTGGAAACTCCTTCTATCCCGCGGCTGTATGGTACGGCGGAGGGAAGGCGCGCGCGCCCATGCTCGAACCGATCAACGCTACCAGTGCGGAGCGATGGGGCAAAGATCTCGATCAGATCAAGGCAGACGGATTTAACACGGTCAAGACCTGGATCGACTGGCAAACTGGAGAACCGCGTCAGGGGCAATACAACTTCGCCAATCTGAACCTGCTGATGCGCCTTGCCCATCAGCGCGGACTGCGGGTGATCGTTCAGATCTATCTGGATTCTGCGCCGGACTGGGTCGGCAGGCTGCATCCACAAGGCCGATTTGTTGCGAGCAGCGGCGCTGTCATCACCTCTCAGTCTGCGCCCGGATATTCCCTTGATGATCCTGGCGTGCGGAGAGAGGCAGTCGCCTTTCTTCAGGCTCTTGCGCGGGATGCCGATCGTTTTCCCGCTCTCTACGGCTGGGATGTCTGGAGCGAACCGCACATCGTCAACTGGGCGGATTTCCCGTTTCTCAGAAATGCCGAATTTGGATTCAATCCGTACACCCAGGCCCGGTTTCGGGCATGGCTGGAAAAGAAATACGGAACACTGGCCGCTCTGAACACCGCCTGGTACCGGACCTACACCAGCTGGAGTCAGGTGGAAGCTCCCCGCTTTCCGACGATTCTTTCTTACACCGACTACATCGACTGGCGCATGTTCATCGACGACAAGCTTGCCGGCGACCTCGCATTGCGCGTTCGCGCGATCCGCAGCGTGGATAAGACTCACCCTATTGCGAGCCATTCCGACGCGCCCAGTCTCTTCACGTCCCCCACTGACGGTTATGGTGAGCCGGATGACTTCAAAATGTCGGCGAACGCGGATTTTTACGGCACCTCGATGTATCCGATGCATTCCGAGTCGATCCACCCCTGGTCGAACGACGTGCTGGACACCGCCCTGGACTTTTCCCGATCCGCTGGACACAGCTTTGGCAAGGGCTTCTGGATTGGCGAGCTGCAGGCGGGACAGGGAGCAACCGGGATGCGCATCGCGGCGCCGGTGACGGCGGCCGACGAAACCTTCTGGATTTGGGAGGCTGTCGCGCATGGCGCGCGTGAGTTTGCGGTCTACGCCTGGTATCCCATGAGCTCCGGATTCGAATCCAATGGCTATGGCCTGATCAACCTTGACGGGACCATCACCGCTCGTGCCCGTGCAGCTGGCAGGGCGGCTGCCACTGTTGCCAAACATGCCTCCAGCCTGCTGAATGCAACGCCGGCTCCAGCCCAAATTGCCATTCTCTATAATCGCCTGGCCTATATGGTGGGAGGTTCTCAGCCGTCGCTCTCCAAACTTGGGCGAGCTCCTATTGACTCTGCCATCGGATTGCACACGGCCTTTGCCCAGCAGCAGATTCCAGTCGATTTTGTTTCGACAGAAGAGGTTGCTGCCGGAAAGCTCGACCAGTACAAAATCCTCTTTGTTCCGTATCCCGTGATGCTGTCTCGCAAGGTTGCCGAGGGCATTCGCCGTTATGTGCAGGGCGGTGGCGTGGCGGTTGCGGAAGCTCGCCTGGCCTGGAATAACGCCCGAGGGCTTGCCAGTGCGATCATTCCAGGCGCCGGACTGGACAAGGTATTCGGAGCCAGAGAGAAAGTGATTCTTCCTGTGAATCGCCCGCAAATCACCATCGATGCCTTCCGGAACCTGCCCGGGCTAACCGCCCCGATCACTCTATCGGGTGCAGCCTTCGAGGAAGACCTCCAGCCCTATCCAGGAGCGCACGTTCTTGGGCGATTCGCGGACGGCGAACCCGCGATAATCGAAAACTCATTTGGGCAAGGGAAGGCTATTCTCATCGGATCCTTCGCCGCGCTCGGATACGAGGAACACCCCGGTCCAACCGGGCAGCAATTTCTCCTTTCACTCGCGAGACTCGCAGGCGTTTCGCCTGAGGTTTCCGTCTCCGGAACGACAGGCTCCGTTCTGCAGGTGCGCCGGCTCATCGGCAACCGCTATCAGATCGTCTTTGTCTTCAATGAATCCAGCAAGCCCGTCAGCGCCGCCTTGTCGCTGAAGGTGGATCATCCCGTCAGGAGCGTGGTTCAGTGGTCCGATAACGGTCGTGTACCCTTCCACATGGACCAGGACAAAGTCATTCTGCACAAAGTCTTCGAGCCGCGAGAGGTCTGGGTCGTCAGCCTCCAGACGCAGTAATGGAAGACATTGCGCAGCAAGACCGCAGCCGGTCATGATTGCGTGCGACACGCTCCCCGGGCGAGCCCCCCTGCATCCATCTTTCATTCAGGTGAATCTTTGACCTGCTCCCCAAAATCCGCACATAGCGGAGTAC
>JAJZAL010000247.1 GCA_021799405.1 Acidobacteriota bacterium | reverse complement strand
CGCCAAGAACTTCGACCAGACGCGGGATCAGCTTCTGGAAGAACGGCGCAACGACGCCTTCAGCATCTTCGCCAGCAACGTGCTGGCGGAGTACAGGAAGCACAACCTCGTCCAGTTCAACACCAAGGCGCAGAATCCGCAGATTCCGGGAATGTAAGCGCCATCTGACTTTCGCGCGATACGAAGCCCCGCGGCCGGTAATGGCGGGCCCAGCGCTTGGGCAAGCTAGTGGGTTGTAATAGTCCGGCTGCATGCCTATTCTGTGTGCACTTCAAAACTGACGCAGGCGGTGTGCAGATTCGGACGCGCGAAATTGTAGTGCGAATGGCGGTCGGCGCGAATCCCGCGCATCGAGTGACGACGGTCCTTCGAGACGGCCTCCCGATGACCCTCTGGGGTCTTGGACCTGGTACAGTAGGTGCCCGGCTTGTAGCTCGCGCAATGCGGAGCATTCTATTCGGAGTTGGCGCGACGGACTTCAGCATGCTCGCGATTTGACAGCAAGGCATTAAAGCCTCACCGCTTGGTTGTTTTCAGGCGTCAGATACCAATCACGTTAAGTCTGGAATCCGTGCTGAGTAGGGGTAGATTGCATTGGATAGCGTGCGCGGCAATCATGCGATCAAAGGGATCGGAATGTGCTGCCGCGAAGCGCGCCTCGCATCATTGCCTCCGGCTCCAGAGGGACAAGCGTGTAGCCTAAGCGCTCTTCGAGGTTGATCATGAAGTCGCTCTCAAAGTCCACCGTTTTGGGGAGCTTGCCATCGTGCCCTTTCAGACTGATTTCATAGATTGATGCCGCGGATACCAGTATTTCATTGTTGAGGTTGGCGATGAGATTCCTGGCACATGGATCCATGCGCGCCGAATTGATAGCGGCCCGGAGCTCGTAGTGCGACGCCCAGTTTGATCAATAACTGCGCCCCAGGGTGTAAAAGTAAATGCGCCCAAGAGCCCGGAACGGGATCTCAGAATCAGCAGGCCTGGAAGAATTTCCTGCCTGCTTCAATCGCCTTCGGGCGGTGCTTGAGCCGCGTCCTCGATCTCATTCATGCAGATGGAGGGCAACGATCTGGGTATTACTTAGGCCGCCGCGAACAAAATCGCCACTCAAAAGAACTTCGAAGTTATGCAGCTTACCGTTTTTATCTGTAGCCGCGCGGATCACTGACTGCCACAGTTCTTCGTTGGTGAAAAAATTCACGGCGCCGTAGGTCGTCCCCATCGAGGTGCCTTCGATCAGCAGGACACGCCCCTCGCCCTGCGAGTTATCCGTGAGTGCGACTAGCGTATACGCCTTGTCGGAAGGCCGCCGGGTATACACGTATTGCTTCTGCTCGCCCGGTCTGGGAGCGCGGTTGGTGATGTAGTACACATCGTGAACGTAATCCCAATGAACATAGAAATCCAGCGCCTTCTGGTAGAGGGTTACCCAGGGGTTGAAGGTGCTGGACCCGATCAGGATCAAATTGTTGTTGTGAGTGTTGGCCACCACCATGTCGCGCGCGTAGCAGATCTTGATCCAACCGTCCCAAGCGGGCTGGCCCATCCATTCAGGGACGCGCACCAGATCGGAGACCAGGCGCAGATCGGCCATGGGTGTTACCGATCGCACACTTAGCGGTACATCATTATGACGGGGTGGGCGGCTGACAGTCACCTGGTTCTGGTAGTCCTGATTGGTGTAATTGGCCAGTGAAACGCTGCGCTGCTCCCATGCGGTGTAGACATCGAGGCTGGCGTCACCGGGCACGATGAGCGTCTCGCGGCCCGGGGTGAACAGGGTTCGCCAAAGGATCGCGGGGCCGAATGGTTGCGCCGCTTGCTGTGCTTGCGGCTGTGGCTGCGAACGGAAGTACGAATAGACCAGCAAGGGCAGCGCGGCGGCCACCAATGCGCAGCCGAGGATAGCCAGCGATCCCTTTCGCGACCAGCGAGTCCGGCTCGGAGGCTCAATTTGTGCTGCACTGGAGTCGGCCTTTGCCGGCAGTTCTGGAGCAGACGCCAGGACGAAGGGGCCGGAGGACGTCTCACGCGGCTCCGCAATCCGGAAAGTAGCTACATAACTGCCCTTGGGCACGGCCATCTTTAATGGATTGCTCTGGCCTTCCTCGCGATAGTAAAGTTCGAGCCGCTCGCGCAGGTGCCGGGCGCTCACGCGCACAATCGTATCTTCAGTTGAGTTGTAGCCGGGAGGGCGCTGGAAAACTCTGATTCCGACCTGCTGTTCCGAAAGTTCGTCGAACCTGCCCTCGATGGAGCACGCCCCAATGTATTCAAGCAAAGCCCGCAGGCGCACCGACTTGGAGAACGACCGGCTGGAGAGCACGCGATCCAATTCCGCACGGCACGAGCCGGGGGAGATCGGCTCGAAGCTTTCCGTAACTACTTGCGAGCTCAAAGACATAGGTTCGACTTCACCAACAAATGCTACGTGAAAATACCTACCCGTCAAGGGCGACTTATTTCCGTAATCCGTCGATAAAGAAGCGAACGAAAAAGTTCAGGGAAGCTACTGAGATCAAGGGCAGTCCAAATCTGATGATGCTGCTGCCTGAGAGGGGAAGAAATTCCGCATCGTGCATTCTCTACGGCTTACTGCAACTGGGCGGCGCAGTGCGCACTCACTGGAGGCATCGGTCCACCGGAGCCAAATGCTAATGATGACGGAGGGCCCCTGTCAATCCCCCTGCGCAGTCCCCGGGCGATCGGCGCGCGATGCGCCCAGGACTGGGCCGCAGTTGGGGAAGTTTCAGAGACACCCGGATAGATTTCCGCAGCGCCAGTTCCCTGACAGGAGAAAACCTATTTTTCACGGGCGCCGCACGAAGGCGGCTTCCATGAGGAGCTGCAAAATATCTATAAGCTAATGATTATATGCTACTTATACAAGAGAATATAGAGGAAGGAAGCTGGAATTTTCCCGGTGAAATTCTCCCCCCATTACGCCCAACCTACCAGATTTCTCGTGAATTCTCCTTCCCCGAGTCATTGACTGCTGTTTAGAGTTGGTGCCTGTAAAAATTCGACGGCTTGGGACGACGAGAGCCTGGACTTTCCAATCAGACAGTTTCGCCACGATCAAGATCAAGCAGTTTCGCCAAAGAAGAATGGATGAGGGGCTATGCCAAAGCGGCGTACATAGGAGCGGAACTCCCTGGATGCCTTGTGTTCGCGGAGACACAACATCGCACTAGAGATTTCTGGAGGAGGGGTGAGGATGAGCATGGAAAAGCAGACAAGCGATTTTTTGCCTGCGACGGATTGGAAACGCAATCTGTTGCAGACATTCCTGAGAGCCGCGTTCTGTGTATACCTGATTTCGTTCTTAGGGCATGCAGTGATTGCGCAAACATCAACGGGCGAAATCGCGATCAGGGTTACTGATACGACGTCAGCCGTGGTGCCGGGCGCGAACGTCTCGATCACCGGCTCGAATACCGGCAATCTCGTCCGCACATTGCAGACAAATGGGGAGGGACTGGCGGCGGCCCCTCTTCTGCTGCCGGGCACCTATAACATCACGGTTTCGGCGACCGGCTTCAAGAAAAGCAGCCGGACGGGGGTTCTTGTCAATGTGGGCCAGACCGTCGATATCAGGGTCCAACTGGAGCCCGGGGCGGCGCAGGAGACGATCACCGTAACTGGCGGCACTCCGTTGATAGAGGACAAGACCTCAAACCTGACCCAGGTGATTTCGTCGCATCAAATGCTTGAGCTTCCCCTCAATGGGAGAAGCTACCTGACTGTCGCAAATCTGACCGCAGGGGCAGTTCCGACGGTTGGGACTAAGGACTCCTCCTTCAACGCCTACGGCAATACTGGATTGCAGAATGCTTTTCTGCTGGATGGGGAACGCAATGTCAACTATATTCGCGGTCTCGACAATTTTCAGCGCGACATGGTCCGTCCGCCACTCGATGCCATCGCAGAGTTCTCTGTAGATACCAGTAACTACTCGTCCGAATATGGCAATTCTGCAGGCGCAGTGGTGAACGCAATTACCAAGAGCGGCACCAATCAGATACATGGTTCGGCGTACGAATTTTTCCAGAACTACGACATGAACGCTGCCAACTACTTTTCGCTTGCGGGGAACAAGCCGCTATCTGTTCAGAATCAATTTGGTGGTTCCCTGGGAGGGCCGATTCGGAAAGATCATGCCTGGCTATTTGGCGCCTACGAACGTTTGGACAACCACACCGACATTCCATATCGGTCGGCGGTTCCGACCATGGCAAACCGGAGCGGCGATTTTGGGTCAACTCCTGTTTATGATCCCTTCAACACCACTCAGGTGAACGGGCAAACTGTGCGCCAGCAATTCCCGAACAACATCATCCCCAAGGGGGATATGAGTCCAATTACATCGCAGCTTCTTAACAATTTCCCGCAGCCGAACGTTCCTGGGTCCAACGACTTGTTCGTGTACAACGCTCCGCAAGTCAGTACAAGTAACAATGGAGTTGTTCGCGGCGATGTGCAGCTTACTCCGAAGGACTCGATGTTCGCGCGAGGCTCTTGGGACTATCAATCACTGCTGGGAGCAGCGGCTCTCCCGCTGCCTACGAATACTCCCGTTCTCCGAAGCATCCATAATAATGGAGTTGGCTATGGGTATACCCGCACATTCAGCGATACGCTCGTAAATGAAGCGCGATTTGGCTATACAGCCATCAATCTGTCGTCGGATGCGACCCAGAAGCTGAATGATATTATTCCGGGCGCAGTAACCTCTTACATCGACAGCAGCACCCCGCAGTTTGGGATGAGCGGATATCCAACTATCGGAGCTCAGGCGGGTTGCTGTTCCAATTCGCCCCTTCATAAGACCAGCGGGGTCTGGGATATTTCAGATAACATTTCGAAGGTGCTTGGCAAGCATACGCTGAAATTCGGAGGCGAACTGCTGCTGATACGGACCACTACGCTGGCGGCGTCCCAGTCACGCGGGTCATTCAACTTTACAGGCGTCTTCACAGAAGATATTCAGAGTCGCCCAAAGACAGGAAGTTCGGTTGCCGACTTCCTGCTCGGAACCGCGAACTCGGTGAATCTGGGTAGCAACCTCAATTCAACCGAGCGGGAGTGGTACGGCGCCGGCTACCTGCAGGATGACTGGACGTTCACCAGGTCGCTTACGCTGAACCTTGGCCTGCGCTACGAGCGGATGTCGGCTCCGATCGAAGTGAACAACCGATTGGCAAACCTGATCGTAACGCAAGGCGACCCGAACTTTGGCCAATATATCCTTGCCGGTGATCCCCGTTATCCGCGGTCTTTGGTCACGCAGAGCAATCTCGATTTCAGCCCGCGGGTGGGATTTGCCTATCGCCTGCCGGGAGTCAAGGATATGGTTCTTCGTGGCTCCTTTGGGATCTTTTATGCACAGGACTTCGGTCTTGGAGTCGGCAATACCATTGCCGCAAATCCGCCCTTCAGTAACTACGGCGGACTTGACATCGTGAGCGATCAGGTGAACCCGTCCACAGGTTTCCTCGTCGTCAACGGAGCCACCATCGCACCGCCGCCCCCTGTCAATCCGAGCACCTATAAGTGGATTCCGTCTTCAACAACAACTCTGCAGGTATTTGCAGACCAGATGACAACGCCCTATGTTGAGGAGTGGAACCTCACGTTAGAAAAGCAGCTCCCTTGGGAACTGGTTTGGGAAACCAGCTATGTCGGAAACACGGGTATCCACTTGTGGGCTGTCAAGCAAGCTAACCAACCCCTGACAAACGGGCCGGGATCTCCTAACACCAGGAGACCGCTTTCGCAGTATGCATCGGGGTCCCTTATTGAGACATCTCCGTGGGGAACGAGCAGCTACGAGGGGATTTCTACGAAGCTTCAAAAGAGGTGGAGTAACGGAGTTTCCTTTTTAGCCGCATTCACACACGGACGCGCAATCGATTTTCAGGATAGTGCCGCACTTGGCATGTGTCTTGGTAGTCAGGGGTGCGGCGGTGGTGACACGCCGCAGAATGCGTACAATCTCGCTCCGCAGCGTGGCCCAACCGACAATGACGTCGCGGAGCGTTTCAGTATGGGTGGGGAATGGGTCCTGCCCTTCGGTCGCGGCAACGCTTATTTACAGACAGGCGTGCCATCGATAATAGCTGGAGGATGGGCCCTGACCGGCATCTACCAGGACGAGACTGGGATGCCCTTTACTCCCACTCTTTCGTTCGACAACGCCAACGCAGGCAATCCTTCCTGGCCCAACCGTGTCTGCAACGGAAATGCCTCGAACCGAACCCTCAATGCGTGGTTCGATACAAAGTGTTTTGTCGCGCCGCCACAATATCAGTTTGGCAACACAGGGCGGAATGTCCTCTGGGGACCTGGTGTGGATAATTTGGATCTCAGCGTCCACAGGGATTTCCACCCCACCGAAAACTCAGTTTTAGAGTTCCGCTTTGAGGCCTTTAATTCATTGAACCATCCTCAGTTTGACCGGCCCGGATCTGTTGTGGCTACACCAACGTATGGTGTTATCACGGGGACGTCACAGGATGCCCGAATTATCCAGTTAGGTTTACACGCTACATTTTGAGCAGTGCGCAAAGTGCCGAGGCAAACGTCTGAGCGTGTTTGAGGAATCAATTCAAGAGAGCGAGTTTGTGTCGGTCTCGTGCGGCCGAAGAATGCAGATGCCGCTGCACATCGATGCAGAACTGATTCCTCAGACAGGCCCTTCGGTTCAGAAAAGCGCATGCGGAAATGAAGCGTCCAATCCCGGTGCTTAAGGTGAAGGGAACGCATCTAAGATGCTTGCTTTCAGCAAGACCGAACAGCCTGTGGCGAAGGTTAGTTTTGTGAAGGGCATGACTCTAGTCGTGCCGTAAGACCAGCAAAATCGACAGGGATTTAGCCCCTGAGGTGCACTTTTCTAGGCGATTTTCGACTTTCACCACAGGCTGCCATATGTGCCGTCCAGAAGATCAATCCTCAGGCATTTCCACTTGTGTGCGAGGTCCAGGGGAATCAAGCCAGCCTGCCAGGGCGTCAGAATAGAAATCCTGGTGAAGATCGACGCAATACAAAGTTGCAGGAGAAAAAGAATGGCATTGGATAGACGGGATTTTGTGAAGTCACTTGTGGCATCGGTGGCGGCGCCGTCAGTGGCTTCCGCCATGCCTGATCCGTCGCAGCAGCACGCGCCGGCGACGGTGCATGCGCCACGCAAGCAGAAGAAGCCGAACGTCGTGCTGATGATCTGCGATGACCTGGGCTATGGCGATTTGCACTGCTACGGCTCGAACCTGCCCACGCCGAACCTGGACAAAATGGCCGAGCATGGGCAGCGGTTTATTCACTACAACTCCGCACACCCCATCTGCTCGGCTTCGCGCGCCGGGCTGCTCACCGGCCGCTACGGATTGCGCATGAACACCACCGGCGCCTTCGGGCCGAATTCCCGGACCGGCACCTCGCTGGACGAAACGCTGATGTCAAATCTCTTCAAGGATCGCGGTTACAAGACCAAGGCCATCGGAAAGTGGCATCTGGGCAACAGCGGTCCTTACCTGCCCACCGCGCGTGGATTTGACGCGTTCTTTGGCGTGCCCTACAGCGTTGACATGAACCCGCTGCCACTGCTGCGAGACGAGACCGTGCTCGAAGCGAACACCGACCGAACCATCTTGACGCC
>JAJZAL010000246.1 GCA_021799405.1 Acidobacteriota bacterium | reverse complement strand
GTCTGGAGTTCCACCATCTCCAAGATCTTCAATGATCCAGTCTGGTGCTTCTACACTTTCTGGTTTCCGGAATGTCTCTTCCACAGTCGTCATTTCAATATGGCGGACAAGGCGGCGCACAACCAACCGCGGTGATAATGATCGCTCCGCGGCTCCCGAAAGGGGATGTTGTTTTGCTGCGCATCAGTGGGAATTTCCATTAGACGCGATGACGTTTCTTGACTCGCAACTGCGCCAGGGATCGCGCTATGGAGGCATTGATGGAAGCGATCTCCTCGGAAGACAGTTTCTCGCGCAGGCGCATCGTCGCGCGTTGGCGGGCTTCTTCGGCCTTCGCCTCGTCGATATTCGCGGCGGCCACGGCCATGTCAGTTGCGATGGACACCTGGGTTCCGGTGACTTCCACCAGGCCCGCGCCGACCGCGATAAATTGATCATGGCCGCCTCGGCGCATGAGCATTTCTCCGGGGATCATGCAGGTCATGAGATCAACATGGTGCGGAAGAACTCCGATCTGCCCGTCAATGGTGGGTATCGTGACCAACTCGACGTCCGCAGAAAATGCAGTTCCTTCCGGGGTAACAATTTCCAGTCTCATTGTGCTGGCCATGATCATTCCTTCTATCCGGTGGCCGCCGGCAGTGAGTCTCAGGCGGCCTCGCGGATCTCCTCGATTTGGCCCTTCATATAGAAATTGCCTTCCGGCACATCGTCGTGTTTGCCTTCCAGGATTTCCTTGAAGCCCCGCACCGTATCCTCCACTGCAACCTGTTTACCCTCTCGGCCGGTGAACACCTGGGCGACGGTGAATGGCTGACTCAGGAATCGCTGGATCTTGCGAGCTCGTAAGACGGTCAGCTTGTCTTCGGGCGACAACTCGTCCATACCCAGGATCGCAATGATGTCTTGGAGATCCTTGTAGCGCTGAAGGACCTGCTGCACCCCGCGCGCCACATCATAGTGTTCCTTGCCTACTATCTCCGGGGCCAGGGCCCGCGAAGTCGAAGCGAGAGGATCGACAGCCGGGTAGATGCCCAACTCCATAATCGAGCGCTCCAGAACGATGGTTGCGTCGAGATGAGCGAAGGTGGTCGCCGGAGCTGGATCGGTAAGGTCGTCAGCCGGAACGTATACGGCCTGGAAGGAGGTGATTGACCCCTTCTTAGTCGATGTAATTCGCTCCTGAAGCGCGCCCATTTCCGCGGCAAGAGTGGGCTGATAACCGACAGCACTGGCCATGCGGCCAAGCAAGGCGGATACCTCGGAGCCGGCCTGTGAGAAGCGGAAGATGTTGTCGATGAAGAGAAGCACATCCTGATTCTTCTCGTCGCGGAAATACTCTGTGATGGCAAGGCCTGCCAGGGCGACGCGGAGACGCGCGCCTGGCGGCTCATTCATCTGCCCGTAGACCAGCGCGATTTTCGATTCGCTCAGGTTCTCCCGATTGATCACACCGGCTTCGCACATCTCGCGATAGAGATCGTTCCCCTCGCGAGTGCGCTCGCCCACTCCCGCAAATACCGAAACGCCACCGTGAAGCTTCGCGATGTTGTTGATCAGTTCCATGATCACCACGGTTTTTCCAACACCCGCTCCGCCGAACGCGCCCACCTTGCCGCCCTTGAAGAAGGGACAAATCAAGTCGATGACCTTGATGCCAGTGGCGAGCACCTTAGGCGAAGTGGTCTGTTCGACCAGCGGCGGCGCCGGACGATGAATGGGATAGAACTTCTCGGCCTTGACGGGACCCCGTTCATCCACGGTATTCCCGGTGACGTCGAACACGCGTCCCATGACACCCTCGCCGACGGGCATGCGTATCGGCCCGCCGGTATCGATGGCTTCAAAGCCGCGCTTCAGGCCTTCCGTGCCAGACATGGAGATCGCCCGAACTGCCCTGTCTCCGAGGTGCTGCTGAACTTCGAGGGTCAGCTTTGCCGGCTGGCCAAGCACCTTGCATTCGACGGTGAGTGCGTTATAGATAGCGGGAAGCGGGCCCGGGAATTGAACATCAACCACCGGACCTGAGATTTTTATGATCGTGCCTTTGTTCATATCTGCCTCCTGCTTCAGAGTGTTCTCATTCATCTCTCAACTAGCTTGGCCGCCGGCGATTTCAAGAAGTTCCTTGGTGATATTGCCCTGGCGCAGCTTGTTGTATTCAAGCGTCAGGTCCCCGATGAGGGTTTCGGCGCTCTCCGTGGCATTCTTCATGGATACCATGCGCGCACTGTGCTCACTGGCCTTCGCATTCAGGAGAACCTGGTACATGTAGAGCTTCGGGTACCGGGAAAGAAAGAAGTCCAACACGACCTCCCGGCTGGGTTCGAAGAGGCAGTAGGCGTTGAGGGCTGAAACCTCAGTTTCGATTTGAGCCCACCCCATCTCAACAGCCTTGATTTGCCCTATGGGCAGGTACTCCAGGCAGAGTGGTTGCTGAGTAAGAGTATCCACGAACCGCATTGCGATGACGTGCACTGCGTCTACTTCTCGTCTCAGAAACAGATCCGTGGCGAAGGCGCCGATCGCACTGGCTTCTGTAAATCGCGGAGTTTCGGAGTATGTGAACTCGGCGGCCAGTTGATGCTGTGTGCGTGCGATGAACTGCGCCGCTTTCCGGCCGACTGCGATAAACAGCGTCGTTTCAGGATCGAACTGCGAGACAAGCCGAAACAGGTTCGCGTTGAGCGCACCGCACAACCCCTTGTCGGTAGAAACCAGGATGACAGCGCGCTTCCGGACTTGGCGAACCTCGAGTAATGGATGCGCATAGTCACCGAGTCTTTTACTGGTTGCGCGCTGGATACGATAGATCAGTCGGACAAAAGGACGCCCAGCGAGCGCAGCTTCCTGAGCTCTTCGCATTTTGGAAGCCGCCACCATTTGCATGGCTTTGGTGATCAGCGCAGTGTTACTGATGGAGCGGATTCGGTGTCGTAACGTGCTCGCGCTTTGCATAGCGAGATTCCAGAGGCTATTGCCAGCCTTCCTTAAATTGTTCGGCCGCGGCCTTCAGCGCCTCGTTGAGCGCGTCCGTGAGGATCTTCTCCCGCGCAATGCCGGCGAGCAATTCCGGCTTGCGGGTGGTGAGGAAATCCGTCCACTTGTCCTGGTATTCCTTCACGCGCTCAACGGGCACTTCGTCGAGGTAGCCCTTCTGCACGGTCCAGAGCACCGCCACCTGGACCTCAATGGGTATGGGGTTGTATTGCGGCTGCTTGAAGATCTCCATGATGCGCTTGCCGCGGTTGATCTGGGCAAGCGTTTTAGCATCGAGTTCGGAACCGAATTGCGCAAACGCAGCCAGCTCCCTGAATTGCGCTAGATCACCCTTCAGTTGGCCAGCCACTTGTTTCATGGCCTTGAGCTGCGCGGCTGAGCCGACGCGCGAAACCGACAGGCCGACAGAAATGGCCGGCCGCGCGCCTTGGTAGAAGAGATCTGTTTCCAGATAGATTTGCCCGTCGGTGATCGAGATGACGTTGGTGGGAATGTACGCAGAGACGTCGCCGGCCTGTGTCTCGATGATCGGCAGCGCGGTGAGCGAGCCGTTTCCATACTGTTCGCCGATGCGCGCGGCGCGCTCCAAGAGCCGGCTGTGCAGGTAGAAGATGTCTCCAGGATATGCCTCGCGACCCGATGGCCGCTTGAGAACCAAGGCAACCTGGCGGTACGCAACTGCGTGCTTGGACAGGTCATCATAGACAATCAGCGCGTCCATGCCGTTGTCCATAAACCACTCGCCCACCGCGGCGCCTGCGAACGGCGCGAGATATTGATTGGTCGCCGAATCAGAAGCGGGAGACGCGACAATAATGGTGTAGGGCATCGCTCCGGATTGTTCCAAAACCGCAATCAGGCGGGCGATGCTGGATTGCTTCTGACCGATGGCGACATAAATGCAGTACATCGGCCGATATTCCTTGTCACCTGCGGCTTCCGCGGCCCTGTTCAGGCGCGCCTGGCTGATTATGGTGTCGATGCAGATGGTGGTCTTCCCAGTGGAGCGATCACCAATAATCAATTCCCGCTGGCCGCGCCCGACCGGAATCATCGCATCAATTGCCATGATGCCCGTTTGGACCGGTTGGCGGACCGGACTCCTCTGAATGATGCCTGGGGCTAGTTTCTCAACTGGATAGGTGGTGTCGCATTGCACCGGTCCTTTTCCGTCCAATGGTTCGCCGAGAGTGTTTATGATCCGGCCCAGCAGGCCTTTGCCGACAGGAACCTGCAATAACCTTCCGGTGGCGCGGACCTCGTCGCCTTCCTGCAACCTGGTGTAATCGCCTAAGATGATGACGCCAACTTCAGTCTCGTCCAGATCCACTGCCAATCCGGTGATGCCGTGTCCGAGATCGAGCATCTCATTCACCATGGCGTCAGACAGGCCCTCCACGCGGGCAACTCCGTCGCCAACCTCGCGGATAGTGCCGATGTTTTCCTTGCCAGCCGCGGTCTTCAGCCCGGCAATTTGAGCTTCAATTTCTTCCACGAGACCAGGCATTGCTTACCCCCGTTTCATTCAAATCTTGTGATTGCATCGGTGCGCAAGCGAACTCGCGCATGAGCAGTTCTCTACAAACCGTTTGTCGCCGAAAAACTTCTTTCGAGCAGCGCCAATCTGTAACGGATACTGTCGTCATAGACATCACTGCCCACCATCACCCGCACACCCCCGATCAATTCGGGCTTTTCCACGAAGCGAATCTGCAAACCCAGGCCGTAAACGTGCTCCAGGTCGGAAGTGATGCGTTTGCGCAAATCGCCCGGCAAGGGAACCGCGCTCGCGATTTCCGCCGTCCGGCGGTCGCATTCGGGTTTTACAAGCCGGTGAAGCTCCCGCAGAAGTGCTACGCGCCCACGGTACGTGCTTCCGGAAATTCGACCCACCACCTCAAGGACACGTGTGACATCCAACTCGCCCTCCGCGAGACAAAGGTGGAAGAGCTTCTTGGCATCACGCCGAATTTGCCTGTTTCCTTTCATGCCATTCTCTGCGGGCGGTTACGCCATAAGCTGCCGGGCTGCTTCTTCCGCAAGGCGGCGCTGATCTTCCGCGGTTAATACTTTGCGAGTTACCGCGGCCGTCGTCTCAACCACAAGCCCTCCGACCTGCTTCTTCACATCGGCCAGCATATGCGCGTGCTCCTGCTGTACCGCATCATGCGCCTGACGGAGGATCTGCTCGGCGGTAGCCATGGCCTTTTGCATTTCCTGCTCCTGCATGCGGACGCTTGCAGCGCGCGCTTCCTCGATCAGAGTTCTTGCCTGTTCATTGGCCCGCAGGAGTACTGCGTGGCGATCGGCCTCTGTTCGGGCGAGTTCTGCCTTGATTTGCTCCGCGTCCGCGAGTCCCTGGGCGATCTGCTTTTTTCGCTCCTCCAGCATCTTGAGGATGGGCTGATACGCGAAACGGTAAAGCAGAGCGCACACGATGCAGAAGCTGATAATTTGCGCGCCCAGGTGCGGCCAGTCGACGCCAAAGGTCTTCGCAATCGATTTGACGGGGCCTTCACTTCCGGTAACCAATAACAATAGAAAGGAGCTCATGTGGCACGCTCATTCCTGCGTAGTTGCTCGCTAGATCTCGCAATCTGCATTTGCGCCTACTTCACAAGGAAGAGGGCATAGAACACGATTGCCTCGGCGAAGGCAATAGCCAGGATCGATTGCACCAGGATCTTGGTGGAGGCTTCGGGATTACGGCCGACCGCTTCAGAAGCTTTCATACCGATCAAACCAACGCCAAGCGCCGCGCCTAGTGCAGCCAAGCCAACGTGAATGCTGCCAGCGATCATCTTGTTTCTTCCTTTCTCTCCAAGGCATCCTTGGTTTGTTGTCAGAAAGCCGCTTTAGTGCTTCGATGTAACGGCAGCCGATGCGGGCATCTCCTCGTGCTGACACATCAGCAGGGTAAACACGGCGGTTAACAGCATGAACACAAGGGCCTGAACCAGACCCATCAGCAGTTCCAGGAAATAGAAGGGAAGTGGCACCAGCCAGCCGAGGCCTGGAACCAGCCTGGCCATTGCGTCCAGGAGGCTTTCTCCCGCAAAGATGTTCCCGTAGAGACGAAAACTCAATGAGATTGGTCTGAAGAGGATGGAGATGATCTCCAGACAGCCAGCCGCGAAGAAGACCGTAACCATCAATACCTTTAATGGGCCGGTTGTTTCTCCTTTCGGCGCAAACAACTCCTTTAAGAATCCCTTCAGGCCGAGTTCCTGCAGTGACCACACGATCCAACAGGCAAAGAAAACGAGCGCCATGGCAAACGTGAGGTTGACGTCCGCATTAGCGCCGCGGATGAAAGGTTCGTCGACCACGAAGCCGTGTGCAGTCGCATGTCCCCATCCAATCGTACCTACACCCGGGAGAAGCCCTAGCCAGTTAGCGGAGAGAATAAAGATAAAGATCGTTGCAAAGAACCAGAATGTGCGCTTGGTCATGTGCGGCCCGATAATTCCTTCCAGGAACTCATGCAATCCCCCCACCAGCCACTCTAGAAAGTTTTGCGCGCCCTGCGGCACCTGATCCATTTTTCGCGTGGCGAATTGGGCAAAAATGATCAAGCCCAGAGCCACGATCCAACTGACCACCATCGAGTTCGTTATTGGGAACCCGAACACGCGGGCTATTTCTGGCGCGAACTGGGGCAGCCCGTTTTCCTCAGGTCCAGGCGCGCCTGCATCGGCCTGTGCGTTGCCAACTGCGGTTGTAGCCACCGACACAGTCTGCGCATACGAAAGAGGTCCGGCAGTTGTAAACGCCAGCTCAATCCCTATGACCAGAAGGAGGAGCATCACATGTCGACTTCTGCACATGAAATCTCGCCCTTTCTGTTTGGAATCTGCGGGCTAATCATTCCGTTGGCGCGCTCCAGCCCGTAGCCCCAAGCCGTTTAGAGGCTTGACACCCCACGCACATGGGCGAAAAGCGCCCACTATGCACTGCGTATCAAAATCAAGTGCGAGTGTAGTCGGGTGCAATGCCAACAGAAACTAGGAGGAATAGCAGTGATGCTTTGGGAATTTGCAGGGCGCAGCAGCGGATTCGGGCAAAATGGAGAGCGGCCCTTTCGACATCCCGCATTGATAACGCTTTTGCAGACAAAACGAGCGAGTCGGCATCCTTCCACCGGCTCGCTCGTCGAGGACCGCTCAGATTTTGCGAAACACCTCAGCCCTCGGTTTAGCTAGTGGGTCTACGGGGGAGTGTGCTTTCGTCAATCACTTCTGTATCTTCCACCTCGAATCCCTGTACCTCCTGCGGCACGAGATACAGCTGCACTGTATTCCCGTTGTTCCGGCCGCTGGATTTCCGAATCTCAAATCGAAAGGCGTCAAGTTGTGTTTTCCCGTCGCCTCCGGTCATGTAGTGCCGTACATTAGCCGCACGGACCGACTCCACATTCTTACGTTTCGCTGCCGCCTTGCTATCAGCGAATCCCACGATGACCAAGTGGGCGCCTGAGTCATGCTTTAATTCGAGAGCCACTCCATCCAGCACGGCCTTGCACCGGTTGTCGACACGCGTGGGCCGGCGGGCGTCGTCGAAATCGCATTTGCCGACGGCCTTTGCTGTGGGCATAGGAGGTGGCGGCACCGGGGGTGCCACGACCTCGGCTGTCGCTATACAGGTGGTGCTGAGCCCGTGGACGTCCGTCACTCCCACGTTGATGGTGACGGTGCCTGGAGTCACGTTGCTGGTGTCTAGGGTTGCAACCTGTGTAA
>JAJZAL010000245.1 GCA_021799405.1 Acidobacteriota bacterium | reverse complement strand
AAACATGAGCGCGGGACCGATGATCCAGTTCTGCACAAGAGAACGACCAAGCACGTGGCCGTTGCGGAAGACGTCGCCGAGCCACCGCGATTTGTGCCGCGGGAATTCCATGACTGGGTGCGCTCAATTACTGCTTGAGAAAGGCAACCGCCTTGGGGCCCACCTTGCTGCTGCAGTGGCTCGGAGCCAGGTGCCCGCAGCCGGGAAAGAGATCGAACTCCGACTGTGGAATCAGCTTGTGCATCGTCTCTGCCTGGCTGGGAGGGAACAGCCGGTCCTCCGCGCCCCACGCAATGAGAACGGGCATCTTCAGCGTTGGAAGCAATTTGTCGGTCGCGTCACGTCCGGTGAGCATCGATGCTACGGCCCTCTGAATGACCCACTCATCCTTGCGCGAGACGCGCAGAATGCCGCAGGCGACAAAGCCGGGAATCCACCGCGGGTGAGGCGTCAGCAAGGCTTCCAGCTGGTTTAACTGCGTGGGTGTCCTGGGCATGAACAAATTCGTATCCCAGTCCGGGCGCACGTAGAGACCGGCGGCGTCGAAGAGCATGAGCCGCTTGACCCGCGCGGGATGCTCGGCGGCGACGATCTGCACGATCCATCCGCCCATCGACCATCCGCCCAGGTCTACGCGCTTGAGGCCAAGCGCATCCAGAAAGCCCACCACGACTCTGGCCTGGTCGCGCATTGAATAGGAGAAATCGGCGGGTTTGTCGCTGCGTCCGTAGCCGAGCAGGTCCGGCATGTAGACACGATAGCCGGCTTTTGCAAAGTAAGGAGCCAGGTTCAGCCAGTCCTCGGCGCGGCTGCCAAGGCCGTGCACCAGCACCACCACGGCGCCGTTCTTCGGGCCCGCCACGTCGTAGTGGATGTGATGGCCCGCAACCCAGGTCCAGTCGCTTTCCACTCCGGTGAGGTCCATGCGCAGATAGGTGAGGTCATTGAGACAGCGGATGGGATGCTGCCAGAAGCCGATGCCGGCCACCATCACCAAAGCTGCGGCGGCGCCTGCAATCCAGCTTGCCCGTCGGCCTGGCTTCATGCCTCCTCCTGTCTCGCAGTGCGCAGAGTCCGGTCCAACTGCCAGCCCTTCTCGATCACGCGCGCGGTTACAGGATCAAGCCGCAGCGCGCTGTGGCTGTTCCACTCCGCGCGCTCGGCCCAGCGCACCGCGTCCGCGTCGGAGGCCGCGCGCAGTTCGCCGCCCACAACGCGGCACAGATAGTCGGCGATCACGTAGTGGTAGCGGACGCGCGCGCCCTCGCGATGAATCCGGTCGAGAAGCTCGACCAGTTCAACCACTTCGACATCAAGGCTGGTCTCCTCTCTGACCTCCCGCGTGACTCCCTGCGCGAGCGATTCACCCAGCTCCAGCATGCCGCCGGGCAACGACCATTGGCCCTTGAGCGGCTCACTGCCGCGGCGCACCAGAAGAACGCGGCCCTCCTGGATGACGACCGCGCCAACGCCCACGAGAGGCGATTCGGGAAATTCCCTTCGCATTACGCTCACCGCTCCTTCAGCCTCACCTTAATACGCCGGCCGCCTTCGGCCCAAGTGTCGCGCATGTTCCAGTGCCTGCGATGCCGCTGCACCGTTTACTGGGGGCGTATCATCAAAGAAAACAGGAGACAATGATGGCCGAATTTACTCTGCAAATTGACGGAATGCATTGCGGATCCTGCGTTCGCCGCGTGAGCCAGGCGCTGGCCACGGTTGACGGGGTCAAGGTGGAAGAGGTGCGCGTAGGAGCGGCCAGGCTGAGCACGACGGCCGACCCCGCGCCGGTCGAGCTTGCGATCGCCGCTCTGGCCAAGTCCGGCTACGCGGCGCACGTGGAAAAGTAACGTCATTCATGGCTGCTCCTGCAACAGAATCGCTCAATCTGCCAGTTCTGGGGATGACCTGCGCGTCCTGCCAGCATCATGTTGAAGAGGCACTGCGGTCAACGGCAGGGGTGGAGTCTGTCCACGTGGATCTGATGGCGCATCGCGCCAGTGTTGTCTTCGATCCCGCAGTGGCTGCGCCGGATGCGCTCGTGGAGGCCATTCGTGGTGCGGGCTATGATGCGGTGTTGCCGCGCGCGGAGGAGTCGGCAGCCGGAACGCAGGCCCGCGATGACGAGGCTGAGTCGGCGCGCAAGGCCTGGGTGACGATTGTCGCCGGCGCTTTGGCCATGCTGCTGGCCATGCCACTGGAGAACGGGATGGGCGCGCTCGATCGTGGGCTGATGCAGCTTTTGCCCCGGCTCTACGCGCTGCCGGCCGGGTCGCTGCGCTGGTTTCTGCTGGTGCTCACGGCGATGGTTGTGGTTTGGGCCGGGCGCGGCATCTACCTGAGCGCCATCCGCGCCCTGCGCCACGGCGCCACCAACATGAACACGCTGGTGGGTCTGGGAACCGCCGTCGCCTTTGCCTACTCGGCCTATGCCACGCTCTGGCCGGCGCGCGGACGCCAGGTTTATTTTGACGCGGTTCTGCTGATCCTCGGCTTTTTGTTGCTGGGCAAGGCGCTGGAAGCCCGAGCCAAGCGCCGCGCCCTGAGCGCGCTGGACTCGCTCTCGCGGCTGCGCCCCGTCACCGCCCGCCGCATTGTGGATGGCGTGCAAACTGTGGTGCCTCTTGAAGAAGTTCGCCCCGGCGACAGTATTGTCGTGCTGCCGGGCGAGCGGTTCCCGGTGGACGCCGAAATTCTCGAAGGGCGCACAACCGTGGACGAGTCGATGCTCACGGGTGAAGCGACGCCGCTGGCCCGCGAGCCCGGCGGACGCGTGCTGGCCGGCTCGCTCAACTACGACGGCGCGGTCGTCTGCCGGGCCCAGTCGCTGGGCGAAGCCACGGTGCTGGCGCAGATTACGCGCATGGTGGAGCAGGCGCAAGGCTCGCGCGCGCCCATGGAGCGTCTGGCCGATCGCGCCAGCACCATCTTCGTGCCCACGGTGCTGGGTCTGGCCGCTATTACCTTTGTCGCTTGGCTGCTGGTTTCGCATTCGCTTCAGCTTGCGCTGGCCAATACTGTCGCTGTGCTGGTCATCGCCTGCCCGTGCGCCATGGGACTGGCGGTACCCGCCGCACTGACCGTGGCCGTGGGCCGCGGCGCGCAACTCGGTGTGCTGTTCAAAGGCGGCGAGGCGCTGGAGAGGCTGGCGCATCTGGATGCGATTGTGCTGGACAAGACGGGCACGCTCACCGTGGGGCGGCCGCTGCTGGAGACGGTGCATGTGCTCGCTCTCCCACCCTTTCGCCAGGAAGACGGCGAAAGAACGGGGCATCCGACAGAAGAGGATCTGCTGCGCACGGCGGCCGCCGCGGAAGAGCGGTCAAATCATCCGCTGGCTCATGCTGTGGTGGATTTTGCGCGTGCCCGCGGCCTGGCGTGGCAGCCGGCGGAAGAGGTGCAGATTCTGCCTGGACGGGGCCTGACCGCCAGGGTCGAAGGTCACGATTGCCTGCTCGGCAACGAGGCGCTGTTCCAGGAGTTCTTCATCCCGCTGCCGAAGGATCTTCCGCCACCGGGACCGGGTGTGACGCGGCTGTGGATGGCGCTCGACAACACGCCTGCCGCTTACTTCGATGCGCGTGATGCATTGCGTCCCGACGCAGCCGAGGCGGTCGCCGCGTTGCGCCGGGAGGGCTTGCGGGTGTTGATGCTGACCGGCGATTCTGAGGCCGCGGCAGCCCCTATCGCGCGGCAGGCAGGAATCACAGAGGTCGAGGCCGGTCTTGATCCTGCGGGTAAGCTGGCGCGCATTCGCGCCTTGCAAAAAGAAGGATTGCGCGTGGCGATGGTCGGGGACGGCATCAACGACGCCGCCTCGCTGGCGCAGGCCAATGCCGGAATCGCCATGGGCAGCGGCGCCGATCTGGCCCAGGAGGCTGGCGATGTGCTGCTCCTGCGCACGCAGCCCTCGGCAATTCCCGCCGCGCTGGGACTAGCCCAGTCGACCTTGCGCGTGATGCGCCAGAACCTGGGCTGGGCTGTGGGCTATAACCTGCTGGGCATTCCCCTGGCGGCGGGACTGCTCTATCCTTTTTTCCACCTTCTGCTTACGCCCTGGGTAGCGGCGGCCGCCATGGCGCTCAGCTCGGTTTGCGTGTTGACGAACAGCTTGCGGTTGCGGCGCTGGAAGCTCTCCCCAAGCGAGGCACCGGCACGTTAAACTAAGCGCAGAGTCAGGCTGTGCGCACCCTTACCCGCTACATTCTCGGCGAGATCCTTTCCCATACGCTGATCGGTTGCGCGCTTTTCACCTTCATCCTCTTCATGCCCCGGCTTCCCCAGATCCTGGAGATGCTGGTCCGCAACACCTCCACGTTCACCAACGTGATGGAGGCATTCCTTTTCACTCTGCCCAACCTGTTGCGGATGACGATTCCCATGGCAGTGCTGGTGGGAATCCTGCTGGGGTTGAGCCGCCTGGCCGCGGACAGCGAGATTATCGCCATGCGCGCTTCGGGGCTGGGCATCGGCTACTTTGTCCGTGTCGCCTCGATCGTCGCCGTCGGCGGAACACTGCTGGGGCTCGTCAACTCCCTCTATCTGGCCCCGCGCGCCAATCAGGCCATCCTGCAAATGGAGCATGCGCTGGAGACTTCGCAGGCTTCATATGAAATTCAGCCGCGCGTCTTCTATGAGGACTTCCACAACTTCGTCCTCTACGTGCAGGATGTGCGTGCAGGCACGGGAGCCGCGAACTGGCGCGAGGTGTTCATGGCCGACGTGACCGATCCCTCCGCGCCTCGCATCACCACCGCGGCGTCGGCCACCGTGGTGAGCGACTCTCCGCAGGAGTTGCTGATGCGCCTGCGCAAGGGTACGCAGCAAAAGCCGGTGCCCGGACAGCCACAGCAGTACGACATCTCCACCTTCACCACCACCGACCTGCCGCTGAGGCTGAGCGCGCAGAGCGACGTCCACCTTGGACGCATGGACACGGCCATCTACGCTCTGCCCATGAGCGCCCTGCTCGAGCGGATCCATGACTCCAAGCCCGGTCCCGAGATGCGGCGATACCTCATCGAACTGCATAACCGCTTCTCCTTTCCCGCCGCCTGCCTCGTACTGATGCTGGTAGGCGTGCCGCTGGGTGTGGCGTCGCGGCGCGGCGGCAAGAGCTCGGGATTCGTCTTCACCGTACTGCTGGTCTTCATTTATTACTTCCTTTCCGTCACGGGAATCGCCCTGGGCCGCCAGAATAAGCTGCCGGTGTTTATGGCCGTCTGGTCGGCGAATATCCTGTATGCCGTAACCGGAGTTTTCCTGCTGTGGCAGATGGCGACCGGCGGCCGCATCCTCGGCGCCATCACCGGCTGGGCCTCGCGCTTCTCAAAGCCCAGTCCTGCCGAACCGGCCAGGAAGAACGGCCTGCCGCTCTCGGGACTGCTCGACAAATTCCATAACCACTCGCAGCGCACTTCGCCCCGCGGCGTCTTTCCGCGTATCCTCGATGGCTACGTGCTGCGCGAGTTTCTCAACACCTTCTTCCTGGTGCTCACCAGCTTTGTCATGCTCATGCTCGTCTTCACGTTCTTTGAGCTGGTGGGCGACATCCTGCGCAACCACATTCCGCTGACCATTGTGGGCGCCTACCTGGTGAACCTGACGCCCAGCATGCTCTACCAGATAGCGCCGCTGGCCGTGCTGATCGCGGTGCTGGTCACCTTCGGTGTGCTCAACCGCAACAGCGAAGTGGTGGCAATGAAGGCCACCGGCATCAGCCTTTACCGGCTGGTGGTTCCCATCGTCTCCATCGCCGCCATACTGGCCGTGAGCCTGTTTCTATTCGATGACTTCTATCTGCCGCAGGCCAATCGCAAGCAGGAGGCGCTGCGCAACATCATCAAGGGCAAGCCGCCGCAAACCTATCTGCATCCCGAGCAGCAATGGATCTTCGGCCATGCGCGCCCGGGCGAGCCGAGCCGCATCTTTTACTACCGGTTCTTCGATCCTGATCGCAATGAGTTCGCCAATCTCGCAATCTTCGAATTCAATCCATCCACATTTCAGCTTTCGCGCCGCATCTTTGCGGCCCGCGTTTACTGGGATTCGGGATGCGATTGCTGGCGCTTTCAGAATGGCTGGGTGCGCGACATCCAGGGCGCGGACGTGACCAGCTATCGCGAGTTCAGGCAAACCACCTTCCCTGAGATTCACGAAGCGCCCGACTACTTCCGGAAGGAAAACCTGCAATCGCAGGAGATGAACTTCGGCCAGTTGGAGCGCTACATCCGCGACCTCCGCCAGAGCGGTTTCGACACCATGTCACTGCGCGTGGCGCTATGGCACAAGCTGGCCTATCCGCTGGTGGCCGTCATCATGGCGGTGCTGGCCATTCCCTTCGCGCTCTCGATGGGGCGGCGCGGCTCGCTGACGGCCATTGCCGTGGCGATCGCCGTGGCGCTGTCCTATTGGGTGATCGATAACCTCTTTGGCGCGATGGGCAACGTGGCCTATCTGCCGGCCGCGATGGCCGCGTGGTCGGCGGACGTGCTCTTTGCGCTGGTGGGCGGCTACCTGCTGCTGCGCACGCCGACGTAACGGGAAATTCCCGAGGAGACGAAAAGCGCGCATCACGGGGCCTGAAAAGGCCTTGCGATGCGCGCTTTTCATTTTCCGTAGAAACGCGGCGGCACGAAGGCTATGGAATCGGCGTGGCCGTGACCGTGAGTTGCGTGGCTCCTTTACTGTCTGCGGAGTCCGACCTGAAGACGACCACGGGTTTGCCGATGGGAATGAGAACCAAAGCCTGCCACCGGTTGTAGCGAATTATGGGCTCATGTAGATTCGGGTCGTAGGCCGGTGCCACGCTGGAAAGAACCGCAGTGATATTGAAGGCGAGCTGGCGGTCCATCTCATGGGCGTCGCGCACGTCAATGTTGACGCCTATGTCCTGGTATTGGAATTGCGTATTGCCGCCGGAGCTTGCGACGGCAATGGGAATTTTGGAGCCGGTGCGGATGGACGTGGAGCCGTGAGGGGCGGTGCTTACCGTGGTCGTATAGGAGCGGCTGTTGACGGGTTTCCCGGAGGCATCGAGTTCCTGGACGACAAAGTCGAGATGGTAGTAGTGAACCGGCTGGTCCGAAGCCGTGGCGGCAGCTTGCGCCCTGGCTGTGTCCTGGGGCTGCGCGTTCTGGCCTAGGGCCGGAATAAGAAGCAGAAAGTAGCAAACGAAGATGGTCTTGCGCATGGGATTCTCCTTAGTTTGTGCCCGGTGCGGGCGGTTCGATGGGTGGAATCTGAATGGCGGCGATATGCAGAGGTTCATCAGCCTGCTGTTGCGCCGCGAAGAAGGATGCCCGCTCGGCTTTGGTGGCATGAGCAGCGAACTCGACCAGAGCCTGCTCCTGCGGAGACAAAGGCTGCGGCGTGGGGAAGACGTCGCGCTTGGGCAGTGGCATTGCCTTGGCCGCGAGAGTCTGCGAGTGACGCTGATGTCTTTGCCCGGGAGCTTTGGCGCTGCGCGAAGCAGAGGCTGGCGGGGCCGTTGACGATGCGGCTTGTTCGGCTCTTATGGGCGGCTCTTGCGATTGCCGTGCTTGCTCCGGGCCGCTTGCCGGCGGATGGAGCGGCTTAGGCCCGGAAAGCATCAGCAGGAAGAGAAGCAGGCAGGCTGCGACGGGCAGCGCGATGGCCCATGGGAGCCAGCGGTGGCGCGGCGCGTGAGCTGCTTCGGCGGAGATGCGGGCCTCGGCAATGCGAGCCATGACGCGCCGGTCGAGCCCTGAGTCGGGGCCGGGGTCGGCATAGGTG